>JAISZL010000006.1 GCA_031269245.1 Synergistaceae bacterium
CGTTCTTGCAAAGTATTAGCCTCCGGTAAAATTCTACCAAGTGAACTCACAAAACAGCAACGTATTATCGTCGACTCTCTTGAAGGTATGGTAGGTAAATTTTCGGGAGATTAGGGTAAACAAGCGCGGGAATGATCGCCGCCTTCGCAATAGACAAGTAAGGCACGCCCAAAAATTCACTCATGATAAACGCGCCCGCACCCATTATGGGGGGCATCAACTGCCCGCCCGTTGACGCGCATGCCTCCACCGCTCCCGCGTAGTGCGGGGCATAGCCCACTCGTTTCATCATCGGTATCGTAAAGGTCCCAGTCGTCGCCACGTTTGCCACGGACGAACCATTGATGGTGCCGAGCAGTCCGGACGCCACCACCGCCACCTTTGCCGGTCCCCCGGGAGAGTCTCCTGCAAGCGCTAAGGCAAGCTCGTTGAAAAACCTCGCGCCTCCGCTCTCAGCCAGGAACGCCCCGAAAATTATGAACACGACCACGAATGTGGACGAAACGCCCAGCGCTGTCCCAAATATGCCCTCGGGGGTCAGGTACATGTGCTGTATAATCCTGCTGATGCTATAGCCGCGTATCTGAAACATTCCAGGGGCATAGTTCCCAAAATAGCAATATCCGAGGAACGCCAGAGCCAAACAGGGGAGGACGCTGCCAACGACCCTTCGTCCGCCCTCGATCACCAACGCTATCGCCGCTATGCCCAGCCAGATCTCGTAAGGGCGGGGCGCGGCGCCCCGCCTCGCGATGTCGTTGTAGAAAATCACTATGTAGGCTGCCACGGCTCCGCCGGCCAGGGCAAGCAGCCAATCGTACCACGGGGTGGAAACCCTCGAACCTCGCCGTGTGGCGGGGTACAGTATGAACACCGCTGAGATCGCGAACATCAGGTGGACTGATCTCTGAATAACCACAGGCATCGTCGCGAACCCCGCGGAATACAGATGAAACAGCGTCATGGCGCAAAGCAACGCGCTGACCGCCGTGCCCTGCCACCCGGACAATCTGCGAAACCGGCTCTCGATGTCGTACTTCTCTATAAGGCCGGTTACCTTCGTCTCATCCAGCGATACGCGTTCGACTAACCCCGCCTCTTCGCGATCGTCTCCATCCATGTCATTTTATCTCGCCAATTTCTTTGAAGTATCTCTCCGCGCCGGGATGAAGCGGTATTTTGATGACGCCCACTTCCTTCGCGTCCATGAACGACATGTTTGCGGCCACGATTACGAGATCGCCCTTGTTTTCATAAAGGGCTTTGGTCATATTGTAAACGAGATCGCCGTCGAGCTTTTCATGCGCCGTGAGGATATTCCACGTTGCCGCGACCGTGAGCGGCTCGGTCTGTCCCTTGTAGGAGTTCGCCGGTATGATGAACTTGGAATAATATGGCAGCTCTTTATTCAGCGCCGCGATAACGTCTTCATCCAGCGAGATCAGGTGCCCGGTGCCCATGGTGGTAACTTCTACCAGTGCCGAAGCGCCTATCGCCGCCATCATGAAGCCGGCGTCGATATTCTTGTCGGCGAGGGCGCTTGCCGTCTCGCTCAAGCCCAGGTTCTGCGTCCTCACGCCCTTTTCCGGGTCAATACCCGCCGCTTTGAGGAGAGCCCTCGACGTGTACTCAGTCCCGCTGCCGACCGCGCCTATCCCGATCCTCTTGCCCTTCAAGTCCTTGATGCTCTTGATGCCGCTGTCCTCCGCGACCATCAGCTGGACCGGCTCCGGGTACAGCGGGGTCACCCCGCGAAGGTGTTTCTGCGGTTTTCCTTCGAAAGATTGCAAGCCGTTGTAGGCGAAATAGTAGAGCCCGTCGGTGAAAGCCACCTCAGCCTCTCCGTTCTCAAGCAGTTGGATATTCTGAGCCGTCCCGCCCGTTGACTGGGAAGCGGCCCTCATATCGGGTATGCTCTTGTTCCATATTGAAGCCATCGCGGAACCTACAGGGTAGTACGTCCCTCCGGTGGAGCCCGTCCCGATGTTGATGAACGTAGCGGCTCCCGCCGTCGAGGAAAAAATGAAGAACAACATCATGGAAAGAACTGTCATCATCCTGCTTTTCATTAGCTTCACTCCCTATTCAATTATTATGAATATGCCGACACTGGAACCTGTTGGGACACTGCCATCGCATCGGAGCCGCGGCACCCCCCTTCGCTGGGAAATAACCGAATATTCAGCCCAATTAATAACGAGCATTATACATCATTAATTAGATGTACCATCACAAAGCAGCGGTTTCTATACCAATCTCACCGCGGCATATCCTGTTCCTGCCAGAGTTCTTCGCCGTGTACAGGTTTTCGTCCGCCTTGGATATGAAATCCCTGAAGCTCTCGTTCTCTTGAGGGACCGTTGAGACGAGGCCGATGCTTATCGTGGCGCTGGTCGTCCCGCTTCCGTCGGCGGCGGGGAGCCGAAGCGCCTCCACCCGCGAGCGGATGAGCTCCGCTATCGCCAGCGCACCCTCCGCGTCGGTGTCCGGCAACAGCACCCCGAACTCCTCCCCTCCCAGGCGGGCCGCCAGGTCCGACGGGCGGCGCGCGGCGGCGGAGAATATTCCGGCGACGGCTCGGAGTAGCGCGTCGCCCTGCGGGTGCCCATAGGTGTCGTTGTATGCCTTGAATTTGTCCAGATCCATCATCAGGAATGAGATGGGGCTCCGATCCCTGGCGCATTTCCTCCAGTCGATGTCGATCCGGTTGTCGAAGCCGCGCCTGTTGGATATCCCGGTCAAGGGGTCTATCAGCCCCAGCATCTCAATGGTGCGCATCTGCCGGACGATCTTCATGTGCGTTCTCACCCTCGCCGCGACGATGGCGTTCTTGAAGGGCTTCGTTATGTAGTCGACGGCCCCGAGGAAGAAGCCCCGCTCCTCGTCGTCCTCGCTGTCCAGCCCCGTTATGACTATGACCGGGATGTTCTTCGTGTCCTCGTATTCCTTCAGCCTGGTCAGAACGTCGAAGCCGCTCATGCCCGGCATCATTATGTCGAGGAGCATGAGGTCGGGCAGGTTCTCGCGGACTCGCTTCAGCGCCTCCTCGCCCGACTTAGCGGTGAGCACCGTGTATTCTCCGGACAGCAGCTTGTTCAGCACCGCCAGGTTAGACCTCTCGTCGTCCACTATCAGAACGCTGTTTTTTTCATTGGCCTCCAATTTTCAACACGCCTTTCTTTAGCCCGGCCGCCTCGTCCGCCGTCCGTTCGATCTCCGCCAATACGCCGAGCGCCCCGTCAAAGTCGAAGTCCCGTATCCGCTCCGCCAACGCGTCCGCCCCGTCTCCGAGCGGCGAAAGAACCCTGGCTATCTCGTCCGTCATCTCCAGGCTGGCCGCGTTCCCGGATTCGAGGAGCGGGCGCAGCCTGGAGATGAGGTCTCTCGCGCCGTCCCCGTCTAGCAGGGCGGGCTCCCGCGTGACGGCGCTCCGCCTAGTCCCGGAGTGGATCTCCTCCAGCGCCGCTTTCAGCTCCGCGCCGAGGGACCGCATCTCGTCCTCCGCAGGGACGCCGTCCCCATCGGCGAACTTTTTTTCGATCGCCAGCGCCGCGTCCCGAAGCCCTCGCGCCCCTATCAGCGCCGCGGAGCTTTTCAGCGTGTGCGCTATTATCCGCGCGGCGGCGAGGTCGCCCCGCCCTACCGCGTCGTCGATGAGGCTATCGTCCGAAGCGTGGTCCGACGCGAAGTTCGACAGCAGGTCCCTGTACAGGGCCCGGTCGCCGGCGGAGTTTCTGATCCCAGCGTTGCGGTCGATGGCTCCGTTCCAGTCCTCACGCGGCTCCGGCCCGAGCTCGCCGCCCGTGCCCTCAGGGTCGATGGGGCAGGTTATCGCGTCGGGGGGGAGCCACTTGATGAGGATGGCGTTGAGTTTCCGCGGGTCTATCGGCTTTGGCAGGAAGTCGTTCATCCCCCCCTCCAGGAACGACTCCCGCGCTCCGGCCACCGCGTTGGCGGAGAGCGCTACTATGGGCGTCTCGGCGCGGAGGGGCGAGTCCAGCCCCCTTATGCGCCGCGCGGTCTCTATTCCGTCCATATCGGGCATCATGTGGTCCATGAAGATGAGGTCGTATCGCTTTTTTTGAACCTTGGCCAGTGCCTCCTCCCCGCTGGATGCCGTGTCGGCCCTGATGTTGTGCTTGGCGAGGTATGCCACAGCCACCTTGAGGTTTATCTGGTGGTCGTCGACGACCAGGACTTGGACCTCCTTCGCCGCCACCGAGAACGAGTCGAGGCACGCGCTCTCTATCTCGTCCGGGTCCCCCTCAGTCAAGGGCAGCAGGACGGTGAACGTGGAGCCCGCGCCGTACTCGCTCTCCACCGCGATCTCGCCGCCCATGAGGCCGACAAGGTTCTTAGTTATGGGCAGGCCGAGCCCGGTGCCGACGATGCCCCGGTTGCTCTCCCCGTCGAACTGCGCGAACGCGTCGAACAGCCTCGGGACGTTCTCTCGCTCGATGCCGATCCCCGTGTCCCTGACCGCGAACGAGACCAGGTCTCGCCCCGATTTGGAGGCACGGGTCACGGAGAAGTCCACGTACCCCTCGCGCGTGTATTTGATGGCGTTGTTGATGATATTCACGACGATCTGCCTTATCCGCACGTCGTCCCCGAATATGACGTGAGGCACGTCCGGCGCGTACCGGCACCGGAACTCCAGTTCCTTGGTCTCGGCCAGGAAGCGGCTCATGGAGCAGATGTTGTGGAACAGCTCCAGCAGGTTGAAGTGCGACTCGACCAGCTCCATCTTCCCGGCCTCTATCTTCGAGAAGTCCAGTATGTCGTTGATGATGGAGAGCAGCGCCTTGGACATTTTTTTTATGTCGCTGAAGTACCCCTGCTGAGTCGGGTCGAGGTTGTCCGTGCGCATCAGGTCGCTCATGCCGATGATCGCGTTCATAGGGGTGCGGATCTCGTGGCTCATGGACGCGAGGAACCGGCTCTTCGCCTCCGACGCCACGAGCGCGGCCCGGCTCTTCACCTCCAGCTCGCGGCTGCGCGCGTCGGCGGCGCGCATCTTTCGTTCGCTCTCCCTCACCTCGCGCAGGTCGCGCAAGTACGTGGCCAGGCGGTAGCCGTCGTTCCACGGGATGCGCACGAGCGTGGTCTCCACCGGCAACTCCTCGCCCTGGAGGGTCCTGTGCATCCACTCGAACCTGAGGTATCCGGTTTCAAGCGCCATCCTGTCCAGGGCCTCCGCTTTCTCCCCGCTGGGCAGGCCGTCCTCCTGGAACTCCGGGCTCAGGTCGTGGAAGTACTTCAGGTAGTCGGACTTCTGCCGCAGCCCGAACATCCGCAGCGCCTCCTCGTTGCAGTCGAGCAGGTTGTCGTCTTCGTCCCATATGGAGCAGGCCAGCGGGGTCGCGTCGAGCATCAGCCGCGCGGACTCGTCCGCCTCGGCATTGCGCACGTCCGTCGTGTCGTAGTACATGACCAAGACGCCGTCGAAGTTCCCCTCCTCGTCCAGTAGCGGCGAGCTCTGCACCGTGTACATGCGGCTCTCCCCCCTGCCTGAGAAGTCGATGAACACGTCGTTCGCCACGGTCGCGTGACCCAACCTCACCTTCTCGAACCTCTTTGCCCCCTCATCCACGAACCGCCCGTCCCCTATGCGGGAGTAGAGGTCCTCGAATCTGTGCCCCTCTATCTCGTCGAAGCGAAAATTCGTGAGCTCCATGAGAGCGTCGGTACAGTATACGATGCGCCCCTCCGCGCTCAGGAGAAGGATGACCTCGGGACTGCTCCTCATAAGCAGCTTCATGTACTTGCCGGCCCGCCGCAGCGCCTCGTTCTCGCGCCTCAGCCGCAACACCGCCTCCAGCAACTCGCCTGGCTTCATCCTCTTGAGGTCTTCATCTGTCGGGGGACATCTGTCCAATTTGTCGTTTTCAGGCAAGGCTGGGCGCTCCTCCATTGTTTTATTCATTTTGGCGCAATGTTAATATTTATGGCACATTTAAAATAGTATACAGGCTGCGCCAAAAACTGTCCAATTCGGGTTATGCCCCCGAATCTCCAATGAGTATCAAAATAGCGAAGGAGGATTGCGGGACGCTGAAAGATTTCATGATATCAGGGCGCCGAGAAGTAAAAAAAGCGTTCCGGCCTAGCGGCCCGCTTTGGGCGCACGACAATTTGCCACATGCGCGGGAGCTTGCCCATGTAGCGGTCCTTTCTATGGATTGCGCATATAAGCCCTATTCATACCAATTTGAAATCAAAGACCTAAAGGGTAAAGCGTTAAAGCAGGTCTGGGCAGCCGCTAGAGCCGCATCAAAAACAGCCTGTTGATAGCGAATCGGTATCAATCACCCCCGCTATCGTCAGAAGCGCCGCGTGGGTCAGAATCAGCGTAAATCATCGTGCCGCGGGAAGCCGCGCGCAACCCCCCGGGGAGGGGGATATGCGCGCGGCCTGATTTTTAAGAAAACGCTGATTTATTATTAAGCGCTTGAAGGGTAAGGATTCAAACCCGATCAAAACCAGCGACCCAAAACGCTAAAAATGCCGTTTTGGACATTTAATCAGCGTTTCTTTGATCCTACCTGCCTTTGCGTCTCGCGCGAAACGCCGCGGCCAAGACCGCGAGCGCCGCCAAGACACCAGTCGCTC
>JAISZL010000054.1 GCA_031269245.1 Synergistaceae bacterium
GCTATGCTCTTTATGGCCGCATTTTGGGCACACAAAACCTTCCGGCCATTTGACCTTGAAAAAATGTTTACGGCAATCGGCTTCTGTCTTGAATCTTTCACTGAACTCTTTGAAACTAATCTCTTCTTGCCGCATCTTCTCTCACCTCGTGGTTAATGTTATCACTTCCCTACCTAACTGAAACAATTTGATAGTCATATCCGACAATGCAATCCGAAAAATTCTTTCGGGTCGAGCCTCGATATGACTCTGTTGATCGTGTCGTGGGACGGCATCCAATTGGGCAAATCCAGGAATGTCTGAAAAAAACTCCCCTTGCATCTTGCAAACTCCTCAATGTCGTAAAAATCTTCCGAGCCTCCTATTACCGCGCATAAAACAATCGTCAGAATGTTCAACAACGAGTGCCGCGTTTTCACTTCGTCCCGCGGGTCGCTAATATTCAAAAAACACTTGCTGATACTTGTCTCACGAAATGCCATGGCAATCACTCCCAACGTATATGATACGATTGCCATTTATAGAGCCTGTCTACTATTTTCGCAATATGTCTCCTTTTCCCTCATGCGTCTGCCCTGAGGGCCACCTACTACGAATTGCCCCTCGAACCATCAGCAAGAAGAAAAGACAAAACCCCTCGCTGGTCTGTTGCGAGAACAGGTGTTAAGCTATGTGTTTGTAAGAACAAAAGCTTTCACCAGTGACACAAAATAACGTCAGCACGTATTGAGGGGACGAATACCAAGATACGATCGAGTATTTCGTTCTTTGCGCCCTACCTACTCCTCTGGGAAAGGCGTGTCGAGATCCATCGCTATGGCTCCCTCCTCCAGCAGTGCCTCGTCCATTATGTCGCTCGAGAAGATACGCCCCTCGTCAGGGGAAGCGTCCGTCGGGTTTATGACCAGCCCGTTGGCCTCGGCCACCTTTGCCAGGACCTCCCTCCTGATCTCCTCCGCCAGTTCCGGCATCTCCTCCAATTTCTCAGCGGTCGCCTCCTTGCCCTGGGCTATGGTCTCTCCCTTGTAGGCTATCCACGAGCCCTTCCTCTTGACCACATTCATGTCGATTGCCATGTCCAGCACGGCCATGGCCTTCGGGACGCCCTTTCCGTAGATGAGGGTCGTGTGGGCGACGCGGAACGGGGGTGCCTGCTTGTTCTTCGTCACCTTTATCTTCAGCTCGTGGCCTATTGGGGTGTCTCCCTGCCTCATCGTCTCGGCGCGCCTCACCTCTATGCGCACTGAGCTGTAGAACTTGAGGGCGCGTCCCCCTGTGGTGGTTTCCGTCGGGCCGTTGCTATAACCGGCGTTTATCACAGAGCGCAGCTGGTTTATGAATACCAGCGTCGTCCTGCTCTTGGAGATGACGGACGTGAGGCGCCGCAGCGCATAAGACATAAGGCGCGCGTGCAATCCGACGCTCTTGTTCGGCCCGTCCTCGATCTTGCCGTCTATCTCGCCCTGCGGGGTAAGGGCGGCGACGGAGTCGACGACTATCAGGTCGACCGCGCCGCTGCGCACCAGCATGTCGATGATGTAAAAAGCCTGCTCGCCGCTGTCCGGCTGAGATATGTACATGTTGCCCGTATCTACGCCTATCGCCGCCGCGAGCCCTGGGTCCAGCGCGTGCTCCGCGTCGATAAAAGCCGTCACCCCCCCGGATTTCTGCGCCTCAGCGATCATGTGAAGGGCTATCGTGGTCTTCCCGCCGCCCTCCGGGCCGTACAGCTCGACGACGCGCCCCCTCGGCACCCCGCCTATCCCCAGAGCCACGTCGAGGGGCAGCACCCCGGTCGATATCACGTCGATGTTCATGTTCGTGCGCTCACCCATCTTCATGATGGCACCGTCGCCGAACTTCTGCTTTATGTCCGTTATAGCCTTGTCGAGTATCTCCTCTTTTGTGGCTGGCTCCTTTTTCTTTGCCACTTCCTCATCCGCCTCCCTGTGGTTGAATAAATGATATCATCGAATCCGCAAATCAGCCCGAGCCTCGTCAAGCCCTCTCACGAGCAGGTCGAGCGCCGACCTGGCGGCGCAGAGCCGCACGGCCCGCCTGGAGCCGCGCCTGTAGAGACCCCGTTTCAACTTCACCCCGCCTCCGGAACGAACCAGCGCAAACCACACAGTGCCGACCGGTTTCTCGTCACTGCCGCCGCCCGGTCCGGCGATGCCTGTGACGCTGACCGCGATGAGAGAACCGAAGAGCCTCAACGCCCCCCACGCCATCTCAACCGCGCACTGTGCGCTGACCGCTCCGTATCGCTCTATGGTCTCAGGGGACACCGACAGACGCTCGATCTTGGCCCTGTCACTGTAGACCACGACGCTCCCCGGGAACACGGCGGAGGCTCCCGGAACCGACGTGGTCCATGACGAGATAAGTCCACCAGTGCACGACTCCGCGAACGTGAAGACGCTCGCGCACCGTTCTCCGTCCCGGCATACGCGTTCCAGCTCGACGGAGACAGCGAGGGCCCTCCAAACAAGCTCCTCTGAGTCCCGCTCCACATCCCCTTCCGAGTCACGGTATCCAAAAAATTTTTCAGACATTCGCGCATCACTCTCCCATTCCCAAATATCGGAGGACAATCTCGAACCCCTGCCCGAAGAAAAGCCAGGAGAGCAACCTCACTATCAGGTTCACGACAACGCCGCAACCAACGCCGCCAGCCATTATTCCCACTCCGCCCGGCATGTTCTCGAGTCTGGTGACCGGAAAGGGCTTCAATACGCAGGCGATCCTGAACAGGAAAAACACTATTATGGACAAAGACGGGTCGAGCCCGAACGCCGCCGCCCAATAACCCGCCATCGCGCCGATTATCGCCTCGTCACGTGCCCCGCCGCCAAAAGCCCTGACGTACCTGTCGGAGGCCAAGGCCCCCAGCGCTATGACGGCCAGCAGTACATATATATTTATGCCGCCAAAGAGGATGAACATCAAAAAAGCCAGCAGGGTACCGACTGTCCCGGGCATCTTCGTCATCCTGCCCACGCCGAAACACGTGGCCGCAACGGCGTACCAAGCGCGCATCGGCGGTCTCTCCGCCGCTCGGTCAGTTTTCATGCGCAATCTCAGCCGCGAGGTCGTGCTCGAACGCGCCCGTTATAAGAAGCCTGACCCGATCCCCCGCCTTGAGATCCCGCTCGCCCGCGTCGAACTCTATGACCCCATCGACCTCCGGTGCCTCCCTATAAGAGCGTCCCTCAGCCCTTCCATGTTCGTCTATGGAGTCTATCACCGCGTCCATCTCCCTCCCGACGAACAGGCTCTGGCGCGACAGCGATATGTCCTCCTGGAGGGACATCAGCCGCGCCAGCCTGGCCTTTTTCGTCCGCTCCGGCACCTGTCCAGGGAGCCCTAGCGCGGGAGTCCCCTCCTCGGGCGAGAAGGCGAACGCTCCCAGTCTGTCGAAACCGATCCTCTCGACGAAGCGCAGCAACTCATCGAAATCAGCGCGGCTCTCGCCTGGGAAACCGACCATACACGTGGTTCGCAGGGCGAAGTCCGGCCTTATGGCCCGCGCCATCTCGAATACGCGGTTCAGATTATCCGCGCCCGCGCTCCTGTTCATGAGGCCTAATACCCTTGTCGACGAGTGCTGTATGGGGATGTCGAGGTAAGGGAGCACCTGGCGACCGTTCGCTACCCTCTCCAGGAGGCAGCGGCCCACGCGGTACGGATGAAGGTAGAACAACCGCAACCAGACGTCGGGGGACAGCGCACCTTCGAGCTCGTCAAGGAGCGTCGTCAAACTGACGCCGCCACCCAAGTCGTCGCCATAGGCCGTGAGGTCCTGGGCCACGAGGCATATCTCCCTGGCTCCGTCCCGCGCCAGACACACGGCCTCGCCCGCGATCTCACCCATCGGTCTGCTCCTAAGGGCGCCCTTGATTGACGGGATCGTGCAGTACGAGCAGCGGTTGTCGCAGCCTTCGGAAATTTTGAGATATCTTACGTGCTTCGCTGTGCCCGGCAAGAGATGCCTGCCAGTCGGGCAGCCGCCGCCGGGTGCCGCCGGGCCGAGCGAAACCCCGCTCAGGATCGCGTCGTTCTCGTCGCACCGCGCCCAGAAGTCCACCTCCGGGATGCCGCGCTCCATCTCATCCCCATATCTGCTGACAAGACAACCAACGACGCCCACCTTCTTGAGGCCGCCCGCCGACTTCATCTCCACGAGATCCAGTATGGCCGATATGTTCTCCTCGACCGCGGAGCGTATGAAGCCGCACGTGTTCACTATAGCGACATCCGCGTCAGCGGCGTTTGGAACGATCGTAAACCCCGCGTTCTGGAGCATACCAGCCACGCGCTCAGAATCCACGCTGTTTTTCGAACATCCGAGTGTCAGAAAAAACACCCTGTTTGCGGAAGCTGCCGTCATCTATCGAGGATCCTCTGGGCGGCGTTCCCTGTCTCAAAGTACGGCACGTTCCCAGCTACCGCGCTGGCCGTGCCGTCAGGGCGGAATATCAGCTCTATCGGGTTTCCGTCCCCCCCGATGCTGTCGTATCGCTTTCCCTGCCACGTTATCCGAGCCCTGTTGCCCGCGCTCAGGGTCACGCGCGTGTCCGCGTATACGTCGTACGTGCGGCGCCCCCCAGCCCCCATATCTCTCCGGGTGAGCATTTTTTCGCCGCGCAACACCGTTAGCCTGTTTGGGCCCGTTATCTCGACCAAGAGATTCCTATCCCGAATTTGAGGCAGCCCGGCTACGGGGCGCGCGGATGCGGACACAGGCCCGTCCATCCACGACAGGTCGAACGACGCGGGAGACGCGATCAAGCCCGAAAGAGGCGCCGCAGCGGAGACAGAAGGGGGCGCATCGAGAGAAACCGCGCGCGCGGACAAATCACTCGACGCGGACGTGACCTCGTTCATTGGGGGAACCTCGGGAAGGATAGCCTCCACGTCGTCGCTCGTAGCTTCGGAGCTTCTCAGGAAAAACGCCATTTCACCCTGGTTGGGATCGTTGTACTGATCCCAAAGGAGACACGCCGCCGCGAGAACGGCCGTCACGAGAATTATATAGACCCATATGATGGACGACCTCCTGAACATGGGGGTCGGATGCTTTATGTCTATGGACTCGCTCGAACCGCCGGTGTTCACAAGTCCGCTGATGTCGGTCGAGGGGAGGATAGGACTGTAGCGCTTCCAGAGGTCGTCGGCCATGAGGCATTCGCAGTACGTCTTGACGAAGCCCCTGACATATACGGGGGCCGATACCCGATCCACTCTGCCATCCTCTATGGCTTGGATCACGTGCGGCCTGACGTGCGTCATGTTCGACACATCGTCCAGAGAAAACCCCTGGGCCTCCCGCAAGGATTTGAGCCGCTCTCCAAGCCGTTTTAAGTCCTCGGCGTTTTCATCCATGTAATCCCGATCAGCGCTTTGCATCGTCCACACTCTCCGCGGCATCCGTTTTATTTGGCCTGGCGGCGGCCTTGATCCTGCGCGCGCCCTCAGCCGGGTCGCCGCGCCCGAAGACTGCGGCTCCCGCGACAAGCACGTCGCACCCCGACGACAAAGCTATGCCGGCTGTTTCCTCGTTGATCCCGCCGTCCGCCTCTATCAGGTAGTCCAAGCCTCGCGCGGCCCTGAAGCGAGCCAGGTCCTTAACGTGTTCCATCGCCTCTGGGATGAACTTCTGCCCCCCAAAACCTGGGTTGACCGTCATGACCAGCGCAAGATCCACAAACGGCAGTACTGGCTCCATCATCAAGACCGGGGTCCCCGGGTTTATGGAGATACCAGGGTGAATCCCCTCCCGCCTGATTCTCTGAACAACGCGGTGGATATGCCTGGACGCCTCGATCTGGACCGTGAGCGCATCGGGGCGTACAGCCGCGAACATATCCACGAAGCCGTCAGCCGGTTCCGCCATGACGTGGACGTCGATAAAAGCATCAGCGAACCTGTTCCTCAACGCATCCACCAACATAGGACCGTAGGTGAGGTTGGGGACGAAGTGTCCGTCCATGATATCGACATGAATCCAGTCGCCCTCGCCATCGAGCGCCTCTATGGATCTCCCTATAGCCAGAGGATCGGCGCTCAATATGGAGGGAGCCAGGATAAAGGCCCTGCCGTTTTTGACGTCGTCGGATACTGCGATCAATTATACCTCTCCTGCCAAACCCGCTCTCCGCCAAGTTGGACCGCGACCGTCGCGCTGCCCGAGTAAGGCGCGTCCATGCTGAAGTACTCGCCGCCATTTGTCTGCTGTTCCCTCAAAACCCTCGTCCCCGACTGGTCGCTGATGGTGATCCTGAGCGACAGCGGCCTCGCCAGCGGCGGGACCTGATAGCGGATTTTAGCGACCTTGCCCAGCGGCGCCGGCTGAACGGCCGGCGTTTGCCCTCCAGCCGGCGCGCGTCCGGAGGCGTTTTGCGCGTTCGTGTTCGATGAGCTTGAAGCGTTAGGCGTGCCTGACGCGCTCGGTGCCTGAGGGTTAGTCGGCGCGCCTGGGGTCCACACCGGTATCTCGGGCGCCATCGGCCTGGACGACCCCGTATCGATAACCGCCCCGCTGTTCTCCGGCCGCGCAGCGATCTCGCGCGGCCGGAGAACAGCGTTTGATTGCTCGCCCGGCGTCGCGGCGTTGGAAACAGCGCTCCCGTCGACAGGTTTGGCGATGAAGAGCTTGACCGCGCCGCCGGATTGGACCCTCGCCCCAGCCCTCGGCTGAGTGTGCAGAACAGTCCCTACCGGGACCTGGTCCGTCTCCACCAAGGCCACCTGCCCCACGGAGAGGTCACTCTGCTCTATTATCTGCCTCGCCAGCGCCTCGCTCTGCCCCTTCAAGTCAGGGACCTGCGCCATCTCACCGCGGTTCGATCCGCCCTTGCTGACCAGGAGATCCACCATCCGAGTGGTGACCACCGTCGCCGGCGACGCGGGGTTCTGTGCCATGACGGTGCCTGACGGCTTCAATTGGTCGGACACGCGAATCACGGCGCTGATTTTGAATCCCGCGGTGTCAAGCTCCCTCACCGCCTCGGTGAACTCTTTGCCGCGCACGTCGGGGATCATCGTCTGATTGCCGCCTCGGCTCGCCCGGACAATCACGCTCTTGCCTCGCTGGATCTTCTCCCCCGCCGCCGGGGCCTGCGACACGACGACCCCCGACGGCTGGCTCGAATCCACCTGGTCTATCCTCGCCAGCAACCCGACGCTCTGAAGCCTGTTCGACGCCTCAAGCGCGTTGGCTTCCAGCAGATCCGGCACCACCACGTCCTTGTCCTCATCGTCGACGAATATTATGCGCAACGCGATAAAACTCGAGCCGAGCAGAACGAGAAGCGCTATCATTATCCCCCATCTGAAAAGCCTGTTCACGCTTAACTCCTCCTAAAATGACTATGGATAAATGCGGATCTAATTTTTCTTCCTGAATATGGCCGCGTAAAAACCGTCCATCCACGGAGACTCAGGCCACGCTATCGTCCCATACGGCTTCCCCCTGCGGCTTGAGGGGATTCGCGCCCTCGCCGGAAGCTCGACCATGTCCTGCCTCAGAGCCATCGCCGAGCCCACCGCATTTTCGTTTTCATCGCGAAAGACGCTGCAGGTGCAATACATAATGATACCACCTGGAGGCAAAATATCGCACGCGCGTTTGAACAACAGCTTCTGAGTCTCCGCGATACGCCTCACACTCTCCGGCGTGGCCCTCCACTTTCCGTCCGGGTGTCTGCCCCACGTGCCGCTGCTCGAACAGGGCGCGTCAAGCAGTATGGCTGACGGCGGGGAGGACGGTCGCAGGTACAGCGCATCGCCGCACGCGACGCTCGCGCGACTCGCGACCCCGAGCCTCGCCAGCTCCCTTTCGGACGCCCTCAGCCTGGAGGGAGACACGTCCCATCCCTCCACGACGGCGTCCTCGATGCTGGTAAGAATTTGGCCGGACTTTATGCCGCGTCCCATGCACATGTCGAGTAGCCTGCCGCCACGCCAATGCGACAGGAGATTCTCCACCGCCCACATGGACGACTCGCTTTGCGGAGTGACGCGCCCCTCGCGGTAGCCGGGGATATCCGGCGGATACGGGTTCGTCTCCAGCCGAATGGACTGCTCCAGAAAGTCCGACGCGGACGGATTCCAATCGCCGCACCCCCTCATCCACTCGCCGCGATCCGTTCCGGGAGACGCCCTCAGGGACATGTATGTCTGCATGGTGGAGAGATGGAGCAGCCTCTTGGCGTCCTTCATCCCCCACTCGCGGCCCCACTCCGCGGCGACCCAGCTCGGCACCCCGAACCCCAGCGCCTGATCGCGAAGAGAGGTTGACGCCCTGAGCTCCTCCACGTAATCGGGAGCCCTCTCGATCACGGTGTGAAGAACCGCGTTGATCAAGCCCGCGTCACGCGAAGCGCCGTTCTCATCCTTGATGCGTTTGGCGCGTTGCACGAGCGCGTTTACCAGAACTCCGGGCTTGAAGTGCTTCAACTCCAGCACGCCCGCTATCCCAACCACGAGCAACAACAGGGTATCGCGGTTGATGGACTCCACCGGCCTTTTGCAGTATTTTTTGAGCAGGTGTCTCCACAGCCCCTGGCGGCGAAGCGTCAGATACACGATCGTCGCGGCGAGCTTCCGCTCCGCGCTCTCCGTGTCGCCAAGCGTCTTGCGCAGAGCCTCCGAGGCGAATGCCCCGCGCTCCACTTCCTCGAGCACCTTGAGCGCCCCTTCTATTCCTCTCATCATGGAACCCCCGCTCTCACGAAAAAAAGGGTGACGTTAGCCACCCTTAAAGTCTAACCAGAGTTTTGATTATCTACAAGAGCTTTTTTAGTAAACTACTGATTGGATAATATTCAGTAACGCCTGCGATCGGCGGCGTCCTTGGAAGCATCGGGCCGGAGGCCGGTCAGTTTCTTCTTCCGTTGGCCCTGACCAGAAGATAGAGGAGCTGCAACACGGCCATTACGGTAGCCGCTACGTAGGTCATGGCCGCGGCGTTGAGCACGCTCTTGGCGCCGGATATCTCGCCCGACGTCAACGTGCCCGTATTGGAGAGCAGTTTGAGCGCCCGGCTCGACGCATCGAACTCCACCGGCAGTGTTACCAGGTGAAAGACGACTGCGGCGGAGAAGAGGATTATGCCAAGGGTCACGAGTGCGTCCATACGGAGGACGAGCCCCAGGAAGAAGAGCAGGAACGCGCTGTTAGAGCCAATGCTCGCCACCGGCACCAGCTTGTTCCTGAAGTGGAGCGGGGCGTAGCCTTCCTTGTCCTGCACCGCGTGGCCGACCTCGTGCGCCGCGACACCTATCGCCGCTATGCTGGAGCTTCCACCGACGGAGTCCGAGAGTCTGAGCGTCTTCGTCCCCGGGTCGTAGTGGTCAGTAAGGTTCCCAGGTATCCTCTCTATCCTGACGTTCCGCAACATGAACTGATCCAGCAGCATCCTGCACACCTGCTCGGCCTTGACGCCCCTCGACGCGTAGACGGAGCTGTAGCGCGCGAAGACCGTCTTCACCCGCACCTGAGCGAAGATGGCGAGTAGCATTGCCGGAGCCAAAAAAATGAAATATGTAGGATCCCACATCATTGGATACATAGTCCAATCACCTCCTTACTATAAATTATAGACCGAGTTTAACAGATAGCATAGAGTAGAATGGACAAAAAACCATTGTGATCGTAGGTTACAGCTTGATCTCAGTGCCTTACCGCTGTAGCCATTGCGGCTGTTGTCCGTGGCCTTGTTGCGGCAGTCGTATTTTGAACAGCCCAGCTTGTCGTCCAGTTCTCCTTCGAGGCCGTTCTCAAGGACAGCACCTATCATCTCTTTGAACAGATCCTTGACTCCATCGACCGAACTTACACCCAGTTCCTGGAGTACATTCGACAGTTTCTGCCTGAGTTCCCTGCGCGCGATTAGTTCCGGGTCGCTGCTCTCTTCCTTGGCTCGGCTCAAACGGCGTTGTTCCTTTCAGCATGGGATAAACTCAGAAACCTCGTGTTGCAAACTGCAATAGGGCGTATATGCGCAATCCATAGAAAGGACCACCACCTGGATAAGCTCCAGCGCATGTGTCAAATTGTTATGCGTCCAAAGCAGGCCGCGAGGCCGGAACGCTTTTTTTACTTCTCACCTTGATTCCCGGAATATTGTGACACGTTAATCCCTAACTTTTCCGGATTTAAGTAATAGCAGCTCGCAACTCGCTAAATAAAGCTATTTCGCCATATCTATATTACTTATTTAGGTAATATAGATATGGCTGTAGAAATCATGA
>JAISZL010000008.1 GCA_031269245.1 Synergistaceae bacterium
GCCGCTGGCGGCGTCACGATCAAGAAGAGCGCGTTCTTGTCCGGCTTGACTGATTCGGTAAAAGACTCGATAGACACGGAAACGATAACGTCTATCCCCGCGCTGACCACCCGCGTCGGTGAGGGGGGTGGGACCGCGCTCGTCTCGCTGAAGGTGAATCTGGACAAATACAAGGGCGAGACGCTCGGCTCCATCTCCGTGCTGAAGATGGAGTACGACTCGATTAACTCGGTTAAAATGCTCAATTCGGCCAAAACGGTCGAGACGGACGAAACTAATGAAACGTTCAAGAGGGTCTCGTCGATTGGAGAGCTGATCCCCGGCTCTTACATCTGGACCGATGCGGACGGCAACGAGAAGCTGGTCTCGGAGAAGGTTGCCGTGGGGGGCGGTTATTACATGAGCGTGGCCGTAGAGGACGACAGCGACTATGACCTCGACCGCGAAGAGGGGACGATATTGGTCCCGCTCGCCTTGGCCGGAGCGAATAAGGGCACGGAGGGCGGCAAGAACGACGACGAACCCCAGTCAAACGATGGCGGCGGCGGCGGATGCGCCGCCGGTGAGTTCGGTTTGACGGTTGTTGCCGCGGCGGCGGTGCTGTCGGCGGTGAGCCGCAAGCGCCGCGATTAGCTCGAAGCGCGGGTAGGACTGCGGGGCGCTGCCCGCACCCGGCGGGGAACCTGGTTCCCCGCGCCCTCATGAGGGGTCAAGGGGACTCTAGTCCCCTTGCGGGTGCGGGGCGGAGCCTTGCGTTTTTTTTGCGAACGCCATAATCGTGCTTCAAGTGTTAAAATAAGATGAGAATTGCGCGAGCCGCTCACGGTAAGGTTCGCTTGAAAGGGGATTGACGTGATTTGAAATTCGAATCCGTTAAAGAGAGCGAGAGGCACGAAAAACTGGGGGCGCTCCGAAATTTTTCCGCGGAAACGCTGAGGTGCGAACAGGCCGCGGCATTGGAGGAGATCGCCAGAAAGTGCAGGTTCGACGCCGTGCTGATGACCTGGGTCGCCGGGAGCGGACACCCTGCCGGCTCTCTCTCCAGCCTGGATATATACAACGTGCTTCTGGCCGCGCTCGACCTCACCCCTGAGAACTGCGACGGGCCGGACCACGACAGGATGATATCCAGCCACGGCCACACGTCCCCCGGAGTCTACGCCGCGCTCGCCGGATGGGGTTTTTTCGACAGGGACGACGCGATCCCGAACTTCCGCAGGGCCGGCAGTCCGTACCAGGGTCACGTGGAGCGGTCCGTGCGTGGGGTGGACTGGGGCACCGGCAATCTCGGGCAGGGTTTGGCGGCTGGGGTTGGGTTCGCCCTGGCCGACAGGGTCCGCGGCAGGAAACCGAGGGTAGCTGTCGTAATGGGGGACGGCGAACAGCCCAAGGGCGAGAACGCCGAGGCCAGGAGGATCGCGGCCAAGGAGGGTTTGTCCTCCGTCACGGCGCTGATAGATTTCAACCATATACAGATATCCGGCGCGGTGGAGGACGTCATGCCGACGAACGTAAAATCCATATGGGCAGCCGACGGGTGGGACGTACTGGAGTGCTCCGGGCACGATTACGCGGAGCTTTACGCGGCGCTGAGGAGAGCCGATGCCTCGCCGCGCCCGGCTGTCATACTGTGCCATACCATAATGGGCAAGGGGGTGTCGTTCATGGAGGGCACCAATGAGTATCATGGGAAGGCCCCGTCGGACGACCTCATGGCGCTCGCCGCGTCCGAACTGGGCGCGGATCCGTCGGAGATGGCCCGGATGAGGTCCCTGCGGGACGCGCCGCCGCCCAAGGGGCGCGCCGCGCTTCGAATCGCGCCGTCACTCGACCTGGGAGAGCCGATAGTGTACTCCGCGTCGGACAAGAAGGACAACCGGAGCGCGTTCGGCGCCGCGCTGGCTGACGTGGCCTCCAGAAATCACGGGGTCGCCGGAAGGACTCCGATCATAGCGTTCGACTGCGACCTCGCCGGCTCTGTGAAGCTCGACGGCTTTTCCAAGAAATTTCCCGACCGGTTCATACAGGCGGGCATCCAGGAACACGCCGTAGCGACCGCCGCGGGCGCCGCGTCCACTGCCGGTGTGGCGGTGGTGTGGGCTGACTTCGGCGTCTTCGGGATGGACGAGACGTACAACCAGCAGAGACTCAACGACATAAACGGGGCTCAGCTAAAGACGGTGCTGACGCACGTCGGGCTCGACGTGGGCGAGGACGGGATGACCCATCAGTGCATAGACTACCTCGGCCTGCCTCGCAACGCGTTCGGCTGGAAGGTCGTCGTCCCGGCCGACCCGAACCAGACGGACAGGGCGACCAGGTGGATGCTGGGCGAGCCGGGAAATGTGTGCCTCGCGATGGGGCGCAGCGTGAGGCCGGTTCTTTTAAATGAGGACGGGAGTCCGTTTTTCGGTGAAGAGTATGTCTACAGATATGGGGAGATAGATATTTTGAGAAATGGCGAGGACGCCGTCATACTCGCGATGGGGCACCTGGCCGGGGCGGCGGTCGAGGCCGCCTGCCTGCTCGCCGCGCGAGGGATAAGGACCAAGGTACTCCACTCGTCGTCCCCTCAGGGCGCCGGCCGGGACGAGCTACTCTCGCTGTTGGGGCGGGGACCGGTCGTGACCTGCGAGGATCATCACGCGGACACGGGCCTGGGCGCCGTCGTGGCCCTCCACTTAGCGAGGGCCGGTGCCGCGGTGAAGATGAAGAACCTCGGCGTCGCGCGCTACGGTGAGTCCGGGGCGTCCTCCGACGTGATAGCGAGGATGGGGCTCTCGCCCGAGGGCATAGCCGAGGCAGTGGGGGCCATGCTGTAGATGCTCTCCTCCGGCGATCTGGTTCTTCTCTGGTCCCCCGCCAAGGGAGACAGCTTTCTGGTGAGATTGTCCCCCGGCGCCGCGCAGGGCAGCCATCTGGGCCAGATGAGGCACGACGACATAATGGGGATGGAGTATGGGGACGTCATAAGCACGAACAAGGGCTCTCCGTTTTTTATTCTGCGTCCGACGGTTGGGGAATATACCCGCAGGATAAAGAGGCAGACGCAGGTGATATTCCCGAAGGACAGCGGTTTCATAATACAGCACCTGAACTTCGGGCCGGGCTCGACGGTCGTTGAGTGCGGCACCGGGTCGGGGGGACTTGCCTGCGTCTTCGCGCACTTCGTGGGGGACGGAGGCAGGGTCGTGTCGTATGATAGGCGGGAGGAGTTCTCTCATCTCGCCGAGAGCAACGCCGAGAGGTGGGGGGTCCGGGACCGCATAGAGTTCAAGACGAGGGACATATGGGACGGGTTCGACGAGCGCGGCGCCGACGCGGTATTTCTCGACGTTCAAAACCCGTGGGATTTCATCGGTGCGGCTCGCGAGGCGTTGGCCCCGGGGCACAGGCTCGGCATATTGGTGCCGACGTTCAACCAGATAGAGAAGACCTTGGTCTCCCTGTACAGCTTCGGCTTCGTGGACGTCCAGGTGCTGGAGCTTTTGGTGCGCTACTTCAAGACCGACCCCCGCCGAATCAGGCCGGACGACACCATGACGGCACACACGGGGTTTCTCATATTCGCCGCCAAGGCGTGCCGCCAGCCGGATGCGAAGAGCTTGGCGGAAGATGCGTCGGAGCCGGGCCGGGGCTCTTTTCCAGACGAGGATGAGCAAAGCGAGTGACTTCAATATCTTTGAGGGGGAGGGAAGAGCCGCATGACTAGTTTCACGGAATGGGGCGCGGCGGTTTTGCTGCATATTTGCTGCGCGCCTGACGCCACCGTGCCGTGGCCTGCCCTGCTCGGCGAGGGATTCGAGGTTGATGGTTTTTTCTATGGGGGCAATATTCATCCAGAGGGCGAGTGGGAGATGAGGCGTGACTCGGTAGTTTTGCTGGCCGAAAAATTGGGAAGACGGGTTGAAATATCTCCGTACGATCCTGGCCAGTGGTTCGACTGGACGAGCGGTCTGAGCGGTGCCCATGAGGGCGGCGAGCGGTGCCGCGCATGCTTTGGGGCGCAGCTCGGGGCGTCGTCCGTGTTCGCTCGCGAAAATGGGTATGGGCTCCTGTCGACGACGCTCACCATCAGCCCGCACAAGGATCCGGCGTTGGTCAACGAGATTGGCGAGGAGGTGTCCTCGCGTACAGGGGTGAGGTGGCTGCCGCGCGTGTGGAGGAAGAATGACGGTTTCAGGCTGTCGGTGGAGAGAAGCCGCGAGATGGGGCTCTACAGACAAAAGTACTGCGGATGCGTCTACAGCGTCAGGGAACTCGTGTCCCCGATGGAGCGTTCCGTGTGAACCCCGCGGACAGCGCGTGGGTTATTGGCGGGCCGAAGGGCGGGAGCGCGCCGATTGCCTCCGGCAAACTCGCGCCAGAGGCTCTGGAGCGATATGTTTTGACGGCTACGGGCGCGCCTCGGCCGGAGGTTTTGGTCGGGCCCGCGGTGGGCGAGGACGCGTCCGTCATAAAGTGGCCGGAGGGGAAGCTGATGGTGTTCGCCTCCGACCCCGTCGTCGGCGCCGAACGCGGCGCGGGCAGGCTTCTGGTCCGGGTGAACGTCAACGACATCGCCTCCAAGGGAGGGGAGCCAGCGTACATCGCGGTCACCATAATACTCCACCCAGCCATGGGAGAGGAGGCCGTGGCGTCGATAATGCGCGAAATCCACGAGGAGTGCCTGAGTTCGGGCATAGCTATAGTCGGCGGGCACACCGAGTTCAACTGCCGCTATCGGCACCCTGTCCTGAGCGCGGCGCTGATAGGCGCGGCGGACAGGGTATTGAGGGCCGGGGACGCGAAGGCCGGCGACGCGATTTACGTCACTAAGCACGTGGGCATAGAGGGGATGGCGATCCTGGCCTCGGACAGACCCGATCTTTTAAGGCGCGCGCTCTCGGACGACGAGATCGCGCTCGCGCGCGGATGGATGGATCAAACGTCTGTTTTGTCCGAGTCCAGGCTGCTGCGCGATTGCGCGTCGTTCATGCACGACCCGACCGAGGGGGGATTTTTAGGGGGGCTTTACGAAATATGCCGGCTGACGAACCTGTCGGCGGACATATCGCGCGACGCCGTGCCCCTCCACGATCTTACGAGGCGGGCCGCGAAATCGCTCGGATTCGACCCGCTCCGCCTCGTGGCGTCGGGGAGCATGATGGCTGTCGTGCCGTCCGAAAGCGTCCCGTCGGTCGAGGAGGCGTTCAGGGCTTCCGATATAGCCATAACGATGGTGGGGCGCATGGCGGAACGGGATGGCGAGGCCGAATGCGAGGAGCCCGGGGAAGAGCTGTGGTCCCTCTTGAACCGCGCGGCGCCGTGAAGGAGGACCGCCGCGTCTTTCAGGAGAGGCTGCGATTCGTTTCGTCGTCCCTGCCGAGGTGCAGCGAGTCCGGGGTGGACGCGCTCGTGTTGGTCTGCCAGGACGGGGTGGGCTGGGAGGATATATACTATCTCACCGGGTTCCCCGGGACCTCTGGAGTGCTCGTCATAACCAGGGACGACTCGCTGCTCTTCGTAGACCCCAGGTACATCGAGATGGCGGGCGAGACGTGCTGCCGCGGACTCGCGCCCCGCGCTACTCGCGAAAGGCAGGCCAGCCCGCTTAGGGCCGCGTTGGATTGCCTGTCCAGGAGAGGGGCGAGGGCGGTTGGGTACAACCGGCGGAGGATCGGGCACTGCGCATACGCCGAGATGGCGGGCGCGTTTGCCGGCGGGGCGAGGCTCGTGGATCTGTCCAGCTTGCTGGTGGGCATGAGGCGGCGCAAGAGCGCGTCGGAGGAGGCGCATATACGCGACGCCGTCCGCATCGCCTCCGAGGCGTTTTTGGAGACACTCTCCGAGTCCTCCGCCGGGATGAGCGAGCGCGACTTCGCGTGCCTGATGGAGTATTGGATGCGGGCGAAGGGGGAGGACTTCGCCAATCCCCTGCCGATAATGGTATCCAGCGGAGAGCGCACCGCCATGCCTCACGCGGTGCCGTCGGACCGGAGGTTCGATTGGGGGGACTTGGTCATGGTGGACTTCTGCGCCAGGAGCGGCGGATACGTCTGCGATATCACGCGCATGTTTAGCGTGGGGGAGCCGTCCGGCGAGACGCTGTCGCTTTACTCGCTGGTGCGCTGGGCGCAGGCCGAGGCTGCCTCTCTGATAGCGCCAGGCCGACTCGCTTGCGAGCTCGACTTGGCGTCCCGCGGCGTAATGGCCGGTGCCGGGCTGGGGGATTTCTTCACCCACGGCGTGGGCCACGGCTTCGGCCTGTCGGTTCACGAGATGCCGTCGATAAGCGACTCGGCCAGATACCCGCTGGCCGAGGGCGACGCGATAACGCTGGAGCCCGGCTTCTACAGGCCGGGCTGGGGGGGCATGAGGGTGGAGGACGACTATCTCGTCACCGCCTCCGGGGGCGTGTGTCTGACCGGGGCATTGAGCGGAGAACTGCGCGTGATAGAACGATGAGGACGCATCCGGGTGTGTTTCGCCTGCTCATGTTAGCGGCCGCGGTAGCTTACGGCGTCTTAGGCATATACCTTGAACTCTGGAGGGAGAGGGTACCGGAGAACGCCGGGCAGGAGGTAGAGGTGCTGATAACCCCTGGGCTCAACGCGGCCCAGGTCGCGGCTGAGTTCGAGCGCCGGGGCGCTGTGACGAGCTCCAAGGACCTTGCCTCGTGGATGAAGCGCATCGGCATCGACAGGAAAATACGCCCCGGCACATACAGGGTGAGGGCGGGCGTCCCGGAGGACGTCGCGAGGGCGATGTCGGAGTCGCCTCCAAGCGTGACGATGGCGCGAATACTGCCGGGCGCTCTATTCGGAGAGGTCGCGTCCGCGCTCTCGAGCGACGCCTCGGAGCCGTCGCTCGACGAAGCGCTGGGGAGGGACGGCAATTTCCCGGAGCCCATGAGGCCGTTGCTGCCGTCTGACATCCGCGAGAGGATAGCGTTTCTGGCGCCTGAGACCTACGCGCTGGACCCCGGGGATTCGAGCGCCGACGAGCTCGTTCGGGCCGCGTCCGGTATGTGGTGGGAACAGCACGGCCGGACGGTGTCGGGCGGCGCGGCGAGCGCCGATATGGTCTCGAAGGCGATACTGGCCTCAATAGTCCAGAAGGAGGCGCGGATTGACTCCGACCGCCCGATAATCGCCGGGGTCTTCAGCAATCGCCTCAAACGCGGCATGCCTCTTCAATCCTGCGCCACGGTCGTTTACGCGTGGAGGATGCGAGGCGTCAAAATAACCTCCGTGAGCTATAATGACGCGAAGATAGACTCGCCGTTCAACACCTATATTCACAGGGGGCTGCCCCCGCGGAACATAGGCGTGCCGTCAGCGAGCTCTTGGGACGCGGCGCTGAGCCCGGAGGAGACCGAGATGCTGTACTTCGTCGCGAAGGGTGACGGATCTCACGTCTTCACCCGCACATACGAGGAGCACCTCGAGGCGCGGAGGAGGATACGGAGGGGAGAGCTGTGAGTTTGGAGCGCTTGCCGGAGGGGGCCGATATGGTTCGTTACGCGCTGAAGGTCCCCAAGGAGGAGGTTTTTTACATGAGTTGGACGATAGACGCTTACGAGGGCGTAGCGTTTCTCCGCAACGAGGCGGAGCCGGGGGTCGTGTCGGTGATATGCTCCCAGGACTACGCCTCGGAGGCCGAGTCCATAATAGAGGCGTTCGAGCTGGAGGGCATTCCCATAGAGCGGCTCGGAGGCGCGGGCGCGACCTCCGATGCCGGAGTTTAGCCCGTCCGGCTCCTCGCCGGGAGGGCTCTGTCTTCTTTACTTACTATTTTAATGAAGAACTATAAAAAATACATTTGCTGTTTGCCGGCAGGGGGCGTTGATTTATGGGGTCGTCGAATCTGGACGGGATAAGGGAAATTTTTTCATGCGTCAAGGGAGTTGACTACGCGGACCTTTACATGCAGTCCGGCGCGAGTCACTCCGTAATGTATGAGGACGGGAGGATGGACACGCTCTCCTCTTCCGTGAGCGACGGCGTAGGGGTTCGCGTCCTGAAGGACGAGTGCACGGCCTACGCGCACGCGATGGGAACGGCCCTATCGTCGGCGAGGGCGGCGATGGAGGAGGTCCGCGATATGTCCGGCGCGATCATGGCTTTGCCGGACGGCGGTGACGAGCGGCTGATGGAGCGGGCGGCATCCCTGCCGGCGCTCGACGTTGGGTTCTTTCACGACCTCGACGCGAAGCTGCGCGGCGAGTGCAAGTATCTGAGGCAGGTGACGTTTCGCTACAGGACGTCCTGGAAGTCGGTGCTCGTCGTCAGGGGCGACGGCGAGGCGGCGAGGGACGACAGGGCCTATACCACTTTCGCGGTCTCGGTGGTGCTGGAGCGCGGCGGGGAATTGGAGACCGGCTATGAGGCTCGGTCGTTCGAGAGGATGCCGGACGACTTCTGGCGAGCCTGCGGCGAGGATGGTTCGGGCACGGCCGAGCGCATAGCGAGAACGGCCCTCTCCCGGGGTCTGCTGATGCTGGACGCCCTGCCCTGTCCAGCGGGGGTCATGACGGTGCTGATGGACGGGACGGCGGGGGGAACGATGATACACGAGGCGTGCGGGCACGGCCTCGAGGCGGACATAGTGCAGAAGGACTTCTCGGCGTTTCGGGACAAGATCGGACACGAGGTAGCGGCCCCAATCGTCACGATCGTCGACGACGCCACCCTGCCTGGCATGTACGGGTCATACCTCTGCGACGACGAGGGGACTCCGGCGGGGAGGACGGTCCTGGTCGAAAACGGGGTTCTCGAGAGCTACATGACCGATATCCTGTCCGCCAGGCGCGGCGGGCTGCCGAGGACCGGCAACGGGCGCCGCGAGTCGTATCGGCACATGCCGCTGCCTCGCATGAGCAACACGTTCGTCGTCCCCGGCGAGAGTGAGTACGGTGAGATGCTGGAGGCCATGGGGGAGGGGATACTCGTGAAGAAAATGGGGGGCGGCGAGGTCAACCCGACGTCTGGGGATTTCGTGTTCCACGTCTCCGAGGGGTATCTGGTAAGGGGCGGCAAGATAGGCTCTCCGGTCAAGGGTGCGATACTGACCGGCAACGGGCCCCAGGCTCTCTGGAACATAGCCGCGGTTGGGAGGAAGCTCATCCTGGACCCGGGCGTGTGCGGCAAATCGGGGCAGGGCGTCCCGGTGACGGACGGTCAGCCCGCGTTGCTCATCAAAAACCTCACCGTGGGAGGCGTCGACGCTGGCAATGGTTAAACGCCTCTCACACCCCGGCGCGTCGAAGGCCGCGGAAAAAGCCGTCCAGAAGCCCCCGGCTGGGGTCAGCGAAAAAAATACCGCCGCGCACCCGCAGAGGGAAAAAACCGGCAAGCCAGACCCTGGCCTCAGGGACTATATTACGATAGCCGCCATGCTCTTCCTGGCGCTGGACCTGTGCGTGATATCCGGCATCCTGACGGCGTGGACTGGGCTGTTTGGAAGAGCCGTGCGGCACGAGCTGGTGGGGAGGCTGGGCGGAGGAGTCCTCATCCCCCTCCTCTACGGCGTATACGTGTCGATATGCGCGATAGCCGAGAGGGAAATACCCCGTCCGGCGCGGCAGAGCGTGGGCACCGGGCTGCTCTACCTCTGCTCCGCGCTCATGCTCGGCCTGGCCGATATGACGATGCCGGGCAGAGCGGCGGCGGGGCACCCCGTCCTGAACCCCGGTTCGTTCGGCGTGGCGATGGCCGGGTGGCTCTATACCAACGTCGGCCCCCTGGGGACCACCATAGCTGGTCTGTGGGCTGTTTCCCTGACCATGATCTGCTTCGGCGCCACGGCTCCGTTCGAGTCGGCTTACGCGGCCATCCGGCGGCTGCTCCTCTTCTTCCAGACGTTCCTCCTTTCACGGAGAAACGCGGGCAAACATGACGCTGGCGCCAAGGATGGCGAGCCGGGCGGTTCCTCTGACATGCCGGCCCCCTCCGCCGGCGAGGAGGGGACCGATTGCGAGGGAGATGAGGGAGATGGCGACGGATTGTCCTCCGATTGCGGTGACTTGGACCTTCCGCTGCCCGTGGACGTGGTCGCGGTGGACGAGATGGAGCCGGACCTAGGCGACGCGAGGCTGCCCGCCGGGCAGTTCCCTCCGCCATTCGAGGTGTACGGCCGCGATCGGGACGACGACGGCGGGATAACCGTGGAGATGGCGCGCCCGTGGGGTGAGCGGATAATAGACTCCCTGGCGCAGTTCGGCGTGGATGCGGAGCTCGCCGACATACTCATAGGCCCGACCGTCATACAGTTTCGAGTCCAGCCCCTGCCTGGCGTCAAGGTCAACAAAATAGTGGCTCTCGCCAACGATTTGGCTATGGCGTTGGCCGTGTCGAGCCTCAGGGTCGAGGCGCCCATCCCCGGTCATCCCTACGTCGGGATCGAGATACCGAACCCGAAGCGCAGGGGTATAACGCTGCGCTCCATCATCGAGGAGGACGAGTACCAGGAGACGGACAGGAGCTTGCCGCTCCCGATGGGCGTGACCATCAACGGAGACCCCCTCGTGGTGGGGCTGGAGGACCTGCCTCATCTTCTCGTCGCGGGGACCACCGGGTCGGGCAAGAGCGTGTTCGTCAACAGCTGCATAATAGGGCTCTGCTCCATGCGCAAGCCGGACGAGCTGAAGATGGTGCTGGTCGACCCCAAGAGGGTGGAGATGGCGGCTTACGAGAAGCTGCCGCACATTCTGACACCTCCCGTGACGGACCCGAAGAAGGCCGTCCACGTGCTGGGGTGGGCGATAAGGGAGATGGAGCGCAGGTACAGTATGTTCGCCATGTCGAGGGTGAGGAACCTTTCCTCTTATAACGAGATAGTCCTGCCCAAGGACCGGCTTCCGCACATCGTGATAGTGGTCGACGAACTGGCCGACCTCATGATGACCGCGGCAAAGGAGGTAGAGGAGTACATATGCCGTCTGGCCCAGATGGCCCGCGCCACCGGCATACACCTGATGCTGGCTACGCAGCGCCCGTCGGTGAACGTAATAACGGGCCTGATAAAGGCCAATGTCCCGGCGCGCGTGGCGTTCACGCTGCCGTCGATGATGGACTCGCGCACGATAATAGACTCCAGCGGGGCCGAGAAACTGCTGGGCAAGGGCGACATGCTCTTTCTCTCCACGCAGAGCCCTAAGCCGGTCCGCGTACAGTCGCCGTGGATAGACGAGCACTCGATCACGCGCTGGCTCGACTACCTCGTGAATATGTTCGGCGAGCCGATCTACACCGACATAGACGATCAGGGCGAAGGCCCCTCCGGCTTCGAGGAGGGCTCGGGATGCGACGACGCGCTCTTCGGAGAGGCCGTGAAGGTGGTCGTCTCGACCGGCATGGCATCGGCCAGCGGGCTTCAGCGCCGGCTCCGCATAGGCTTCACTCGGGCCGGCCGTCTCGTCGACATGATGGAGGCGGCGGGCATCGTCGGCCCAGCGGACGGCGCCAGGCCCAGGGAGATACTGGTTGACGAGGAGGAGGCGGAGGAGATAATCGAAAGGATGTCCGGCGCTTGAAGGCTCCCACGAGCGCCAGGGAGTTGCTGAAGTCGCGCGACCTGGATATTTTTTCGCGCCCCCTGCTGGACAACGCCTCACCGCTGGAGGGGGGAAGGACTCTCCTCGTGCTCGGCGGGCGGCAGCCCGACGCGTCGTGGCTGCGGGGTTTCGTCGGCCTGAACGACCCCGACGTGTGGGCTGTCGACAGCGGGGTGGCCTCGTGCCGCGGCATAGGCAGAGTTCCGTCGCGCCTCATAGGCGACGGGGACAGCTCGTCCCAGGGGGACCGGATGTGGGCGATCGAGGGCGGCGCCAGGGAGCATATGTACGACCGCGACAAGGACCTCACTGACTTTCAGATAGCTCTTGGCGTGTTTATGGGCGATTCCTCGAAAAAAATCGGGGACGACGGGACATTGATCCTCTCGGGCTGCTTCGGAGGGAGGACGGATCATCTCATGAGCGCGCTCTTCACGTTCGCGCTGAGCGACGGGACCGGCGCGCGCGAAAACCCGCGGACGCCGCGCGTCGCTCAGCGTTGCATGATCGACGACGTCGAGGGGATTCTTGTCGTGTATCCGTCCGCCGAGGCTTCGATAAAATTTCACGCCCCCCCGGGCCCGGTGTCCCTGCTGCCTCTGTCCGACAGGTGCGCCGGCGTGAACGCGGCGGGAGTCAAATGGCCGCTGGAGGGAGCGACGCTCTACAGAAGTTTCCCTTGGACGGTAAGCAACGAGGTGAGAGGCGACCGCGTGACGGTCCGCTGCGCGGAGGGAGTCCTCGCGTTCTGCTGGCGCTTCGGGAAATAAAAAGGGGCCGCTCTTAGGCGGCCCTGCGAACTTTGCCGGAACGAAGGCACTTCGTGCAGATCTTGAGCCTCCTGGACTCTCCGCCGCCGACGTCCACCTTGACGCTCCTCAGATTTATGAGCCAACGCCTCCTGGTATGCCTGTTCGAATGGCTAACCGCGTTGCCGGTGGCAGGCCCTCTGCCGCAACAATCGCAAAACTTCGACATATGACGTCTCTCCCCTCGCTTGACAGCCCGTGTATTCTAACACAGATAAATCATTTTGGGAATAATCGACTTCATATTATAATATAAACACGATCACGCGATCCTCTGGAGAGAAGGGCGGCGTTTCTGATAATGGGTTTTAGTGGGGACATGGAGAGATTGCAGGATATAATAGAAAAGTTCGAAGCGGACGATCTCGAGATGGAGGAGTCTTTGGCTCTGTTCGAGGAGGGCGTGCGTTTGATAAAGAGTTGCCGGGAATATCTGGACGGCGCTAGGCGGAAAGTGACGATGCTGACGAGCGATCGAGAAGTGGAGAGTGGTCTTGACAATGCCCAGTATACCTGATGGCGCCGAGGACGCGGGCGAAAGAAGCGCGCTGGATGTCTTAGGCGAGCAGTACGCGAACATCTTCGAGGGACATATGAGGGATTTGTGCGGAGAGCCGCACAAGAACATACCCAGCCGGCTCATGGAGGCCATGTCGTACTCGCTCATGGCGGGGGGCAAGAGGCTGCGCCCGTCGCTCTGCCTCGCGGCCGCCGAGCGGAGCGGAGTCGGCCCGAGCAGGGCCATGCCGATGGCGATGGCGGTGGAGTTCATGCACACCGCGTCGCTGATACACGACGACCTGCCCTGCATGGACGACGACGACTTGAGGCGGGGCCTTCCCACGAGCCACAGGAAGTTCGGCGAGTGCATGGCCGTGCTGGCGGGGGACTCCCTGATGATATGGTCGTTCGGATACGCGCTCTCACATCTCCCATCGCAGGGGATACCCGCGGACAGGGTCGTCCGCGCCCTCGCCATTCTGGGTGAGGCCTCAGGGCCAGGGGGGATGTGCGGAGGGCAGGTGCTCGACACGGATATTGAAAGCCGCGCGGACGGGGATGACTTCGTCCGCCGCATCGCGTCGGCCAAGACGGCGGCGCTGATCCGCGCCTCGCTCGTCTCGGGCGCCATGCTTGGGGATATTACGGATGCCGATCTTCAGTGCTATTATGATTACGGCACACACCTCGGGGTCGCGTTTCAGATAGTGGACGACATACTCGACGTGACGTCAACGGCAGAGGCGATCGGCAAGACCCCGAACAAGGACGAGTCACAGGATAAGATCACGTTCGTCAGCGCGTATGGCCTGGAGAGGGCCAGGGAGATGGCGGCCGAGGAGTCACTCGAGGCCGAGCACGCCATGGAATCCCTCTTTCCAGAGGGCGACCTGCTGATAGACCTCGCTAATGACCTTGTCCACAGGAGCCATTGATGGATTGCGCCAATCGCACGCCCCTGCTGCAATCCATAAGGAACTACAAGGGGCTGGCCCTGCTGGGGGCCGACGAGATCGATGTCCTTTGCGGGGAGATTCGAGACCTGATACTGGACGTCACGCTCAGGAACGGGGGACATCTGGGGGGATCGCTCGGCGCGGTGGAGCTGTGCGTCGCGCTGCTGAGTTCGTTCAACCCGGAGAGGGACAAGATAGTCTTCGACGTGGGGCACCAGACTTACGCTTATAAAATTTTAACGGACCGCCTCGACAAATTCCACACGCTGCGCAAAAAGGGGGGCATATCCGGCTTCCCTCGCAGGTCGGAGAGCGCGTTCGACGCGTTCGACGCCGGTCACAGCAGCACGTCTATATCAGCCGCGTTAGGCTTCGCCAAGGCCAGGGACCTGCGGGGCCAGGGGCACGAGGTCGTGGCCGTCATAGGGGACGGCGCCCTCCTGAACGGGCTGGCGTTCGAGGGACTGAACAACATATCTTCCTGCGACACGAAGCTGACGGTGGTGCTGAACGACAACAAGATGTCCATCAGCCCCCGGGTCGGGGGCATGGCGGAGCACCTGGCGAAACTGTCGGTGAGTGCCCCGTATAATTGGCTCAAGCGGTTCATCAAGGAGCAGTGCAGGGCCATGGCGGGCGGCAGGAGAGTGGAGAACAAGCTCGACAGGATGAAGACGAAGCTGAAGTCGCTGCTCCTGCCCACCAACATGTTCGAGGAGATGGACATAAGCTATTGGGGGCCGTTCGACGGGCACAACGTCCGCGAGATGCGGGAGATCTTCGAGCTGTCGAAGCTCTACCAGAAGCCCCTTCTCATACACGTGGTCACCCAGAAGGGGCGCGGGTGCGCCGAAGCCGAGGCGATGCCGTCGGCCTTTCACGGGGTGGGCTCCGGGACCGTCATAAGGAAGGAGTCCGGCGGGAGGGGAGCGGACGCCGCAGCCGTCAAAATCCCCCCGGCGGACTGGAGCGGGGCGGTGTCCGACAATATATCCCGGCTCGCCGAGCTCGACGGCAGGGTCGTCGCCTGCACCGCCGCGATGGAGGAGGGCACCAGGCTTCAGGACTTCAGGAGGCGCTTTCCAGAGCGATTTTTCGACGTGGGCATAGCGGAGGGGCATATGCTGACCTACGCCGCGGGGCTCGCGGCCGGGGGCATGAGGCCGGTCGCGTGCATCTATTCGACGTTCCTCCAGAGGGCGATGGACCAGGTCGTGCACGACATAGGGATGCAGAATTTGCCCGTGTTGATATCGGTGGACCGCGCAGGGCTGAACGGCGAGGACGGCGAGACGCACCAGGGTTTGCTGGATATGGCGTGGTGCAGGGCCGTCCCCGGGCTGACGATATGCGCGCCGAGGGACATGGAGGACTTGGCCTTTATGATGTCCGGCTGGCTGGAGAGGGACATCCCCATGATGATCAGATACCCAAAGGGCGCAGCTCCGAGGTCGGTTTCGCACGGCACGGGCGTGCCAGCCCCGTGGGGTAGGGCGGAGATTCTGAGGCATGGGAGCGATATATGCCTCATAGGGATAGGCGCGACCCTGCCGATTATGCTGGAGGCGGCTGTCAAGCGGGAGGAGATGAACATGCCTGCCTTGACGGTCGTCGACCTGCGGTTTGCCTCGCCGATCGACTGGGAGACCCTCGATGGTGTCATGTCCTCTCACTCCACGGCGATCGTCGCTGAGGACGGCTACATGGCGGGCGGTCTGGGAGAGGCGATAGCGGCCAGGGCCGCGTCGTTCAGATACCCCTGCGCCGTCCAAGCCGTGGGCGTGGGCGCGCGGTACGTACCCCACGCCACCAGAGCCGAGCAGCTCAGCGAGCAGGGGTTGACGCCGGAGGGCGTCCTGTCGGCGATAGAGAGCGCTTATGAAGGGTTCGACTCGGCTGCGTCTGGATAAGCTCCTGGTCGCGAAGGGCCTCGCCTCGTCCAGAGCTGAGGCCAGCGAGCTCATCGAAGGGGGCCGCGTCGCGGTCGCCGGCCTCGTCAAGGACAAGCCGGCGTCCCTGTTCGCGGAGGACTCCCATATTTCGGTAAGCGCGGAGGACGGGGAGCGGTGGGTGAGCCGCGGGGCGCACAAACTTATGAGGGCGCTGGACGAATGGGGAGTGGACCCGTCCGGGCGGGATTGCATCGACATAGGGGCGTCCACCGGCGGCTTCACACAGGTCCTGCTCCACAGGGGGGCGAACAGGGTGACCGCCGTTGACGTTGGATACGGGCAGCTGGCTTGGGTTCTCAGGAGCGACCCGAGGGTGCGCGCGCTGGAGCGGACGAACGCGAGATACGTGTCGCATGGTGACATCGGATGGATGGCCTCACTGCTCACGGTCGACGCTTCTTTCATATCGCTCAGGCTCCTGCTCCCGAATTTGCAGAACCTCGTCTTCGATGGCGGGACGATCATCGCGCTGGTGAAGCCCCAATTCGAGGTTGGCCGCCGGAAGGCCGGCCGGGGGGTCGTCCGCGACGCATCGCTTCACCTGGAGGTGCTGGAGGGCCTGTCGGCATTCGTCAGGGATGAGACGGAGTTATGCCTCGACGGCGTGACCCACTCTCCAATCCGGGGACCGGAGGGGAACATAGAGTTTATCTTTCTGCTGACCCGCCGAAGAGGCGAGGAGGCGGGACGGTGTGCGGCGAATTTTGCGGCGCGGGTTCATGAAGCCCACGCATGTCTGGGGTGAGCGGCATCAGATACGTCGGACTCTTTTTCAACCCGCGGCTACCATCCAGCGTGGAACTGGCGCGCAGGATAACTTCATACAATTACGGCGGCGCGGACGTTTGCTTTGTGACTGATGAGGAGAACATACATTACTGCGACATGGATTTCGCGATATCGATAGGCGGGGACGGCACTTTCCTGCGGACGTCGAGGAGCATATGGGGACTCGGCGTCCCGCTCTACGGGATCAACGCCGGGCGCCTCGGGTTCCTCGCCGCCGGCACTGCCGAGTCCGCGACCTCCGACATATGCCGCATACTCTCCGGTGACTACAAGATATTCCAGCACATCCCGCTTCAGGGCGAGGCCGTCCGCAACGGAGAGGTCATAGGGAGCGTCTGCGCGCTGAACGACATCACGGTGTCCAAGGGGTTCCTCTCCCGCGCCATCGACTCGCTGGTGTCGGTCGGGGAGGACAGCATATACCGCTTCCTGTCGGACGGGATCATCGTGTCGACTCCAACGGGCTCGACGGCGTATGCAATGTCCGCCGGCGGCCCGATCGTACACCCCAGGGTCAAGTGCATCTTAGTCGTCCCGATATGCCCCCACTCCCTCTTCCCGAGGCCGATCGTGCTGGGTGACGGGGAGACGGTCAACATCAGTATAGAGTGCTGCGACTATGAGGCCATATTGTCCGGCGACGGACACCAGAACATGACGCTCTTCGCCGGCGACGCCGTGAGCGTCAAGCTGGACGCGGACAGAGGAATAGACGTCATATCCATCGACGAGAGCTCGTACTATGACATATTGCGCAGGAAGATGAATTGGGGATGGAACGGAGAGACGAGATGATAGATCTGCTGAACGTGCGGGGGGTTGGAGGCATCAAATCCGCGTCGCTCGAGTTCTCTGGGAATTTCATAGCGATAACGGGGGAGAGCGGGGCCGGCAAGAGCAGCCTGGCGCGGTCGTTCGAGTTCATCTCCGGCAGGAGGGCTCACGCATCCCTCATTCACTCGGGCTGTGACGAGGCATCGGTGGAGGCGCTGTGGAACGGGGCCGCCCCGCGCGGCGCCGGCGGGGGGGGGCTGGTCACCAGCCGCTCCATCAATCGCGCCGGCAAGGGCAGGTGCCAGATATCGGGAAATCTCGCCACCGTTGGCCAGCTCGCTGAGGTGTCGTCCTCCCTCATACAGATACAGAGCCAATTCGCCCAGATAGACCTCCTTGACCCCGACCGCCAGCTCGAACTCATTGACCAGACCGGGGGGGACGAGCTTAAAAACGCCAAGGACCGCCTGGCGGGGTTCTTCCCCCGGATGCTCGCCGCAGAGAAGGAGATAATCGATTTGAAGAAGCGCAAGGCGTCGCTCGAGGAACGGCTGGAGGGCGCGCCGGAGCGCGTAAGGAGGATAAAGACGCTGGCGCTCTTCCCCAACTGCGACAGGGAGTGGGAGGAGGAACTGGCGTCGATCGAAAAAGCCATCGGCGAGGCGGACAGGTACGAGAATATCGTCTGCCGCGTGAACGGCGGGGAGGCGAACGCCAGCCTGACGGACCAGATAGGAGAGCTTCTGCGCGAGTTGTACGCCGTGGCGCCCAGCGAGGTCAGGTCCCTATGGGCGGAGCTGGGCGAGTCCGCCCTGTCGAACCTTCAGGAGCTGTTCGCGTCCGTAGCCGCCGAGCTGGGAGGGATGTCGAGGGAGGAGCTCGAGTCCAGGTGCGGGAAACTGGAGGCCAAGATGGGCCTGCTGCGGAGGATGAAGAGGGAGACGGGCCTCGAGTCGGCCGGTGACCTCCTGGATTATATAAAGGAAGTGGAGCGTGACACTAAGTGGGTAGACGAGTCGGCCCCGATTTTGGAGCAGCGGGTTAAGCTCGCGTCGAGCCTTCGCGCGGAGGCCAGCTCTGTCGCGCGGAACCTCAGGGCACTGAGGGAATCGGCGGCGCTCGAGTTCTCGAACAGGGTGAATCGCCATCTGAGTGACCTTGCTATGGACGACACGCGGTTTTCCGTCATAGTCAACAAGCTCGGCAAGGTCCGGGCGACCGGTGCTGAGAGCGCCGCGTTCATGCTCGCGCAGGGCGGGCTGCCCCCGAACCCGGCGAGCAAGGTGGCGTCAGGCGGAGAACTCAGCAGGATGCTGATAGCGATACAGGCGTCAATGGAGCCGGACCGCGTTCCCGGCGTTCTCGTGTTCGACGAGGTGGAGGCTGGCCTTGGAGGCCGCACCGCGCTCCTCGCCGGCCAAAAACTCAGGGAGCTGTCGAAAAATTGCAGGACCATACTCATCACGCACGAGGCGACGATAGCCGCTATGGCCGACCAGCATTTCGTTGTCAGGCGGGCGGGCGACGAGACCTCGGTCTCGCAAATATCCGGGGAGGAGCGCGCACTGGAGATAGCGAGGATGCTCGCCGGCTCCGCCTCGCGCGAGGCGCTGGACCACGCGAGAGCCCTCCTGGGCGCGGGAGCGGCGGAGGGCGGCGACTTGAGGGATGAAAGGAGATGAAAGCATGATTGGATGCGGCAGAAGGGAAATATTTCTTTGCCGTCACATGATCGGGGGAAGGTCTCAGACGGTTCATTGCCAGATCGGCCTCATGGCTCGTTCCGACCTGGAGGAGGCGGTAAAGTTGCACTGCCGGGTGACGAGGGGACTCAGCCATGAGATATACGCGCCTACCACCGACGAGGATTTAGAGCGCATCCTGAGCGGGGAGGGAGTGGCGCTCGGCGTCTGGTTCGAGGAGCGGCTGATATGCATGAGGGCCGTGATCACGAACAGGGAGTGGATGGACAAGGTCATATGCCACATGGGTTTCGAACCGGAGCGGCACAGCAGCGACGCGTACACGGAGCACTGTGTGGTCGACAAGGATTTTCGCGGCAACAACATACAGTTTTTGACTCACTACGCGATAGAGAGCCAGATCTCCGACAACTTCGACGCCGTCCTGAGCACGGTCTCGCCGAAGAACATCTTCAGCCTTCAGAACATACTCGCGTGCAATTTCCTGATCATTGGTCTCAGGAAGCTGTACGGGGGCTACATGCGCTTCATCATGCGAAAAGATTTCAGGAGCGCCGCGTCCCTGTGGACGAACGGGCATTTCGTGGTCCCCTCGTCGGATTTCGAGAGGCAGAGGGAACTGCTCGCCGACGGGTACGTTGGGTACAAGAGCATACGAAAACACAGGGGGTTCTCCATCCTTTACGCGCCCATACGCAAAGAACCCCCGGCTGGGTACTGGAAGAGATCCGCGCCGACCTCAGAGAGAAAAGAAAACATGTCCCGATAAAACTGAAAACGCGACAATTTGCTCAAATTGTCGCGTTTTGGGTACAAGTTAGAATAACCGCTCAGCCGCATCAAAAACAGCCTGTTGATAGCTAAGCGGTTTGAATCCCTGCCATCGTAGGCCCCTAACAATAAATCAGCGTTTTCTTGAAAAATTCATCCGCATGGCTCCGCCCGCTTCCACCTCGTCCCCTGCGGGGTGTCCTCCAGGATTATGCCGCGTTCGCTGAGGGACACGCGGA
>JAISZL010000010.1 GCA_031269245.1 Synergistaceae bacterium
AACAGCTTAAAGGACACTATGCTGACTATTATCACTCGCGGAAGTTCGATGTATGTCTCTCCCTCGCCGAGCGAGGTCGAATACTCGCGAGCCCAATGAAAAATCGCGCGCTCCGGGAAACCGTGTTCGTCCCTGACTTGTATCTCCAGATCGACTCTCCGGCCGTCGACCGTCATATTGATATCGAGCCGGCAGAATTTGTCTCCAAGCGCTTCCGGCGGCATCTCTGGATTCGTTATCACGAACTGGCCGATACTCTCGTACCGAATATCAATCAGCTGCGCGACGAGCCGTTTCAGCAGGTCGGGGTATTTCACAAAGAGCATTTTGAACAGCGTATCGTTCTTGAACGAATATTCCAGCCGATCCATAGATATACCTCTTAGTTCAATCTATTATGGGGGTCAGTATCTCGTCTCCGAGCGGCAGGGACAGTTCCTGCCCTATTCTGAGTCTGTTCGGATCGCTCAGGTCGTTCGCCTTGGCCAGCAGGGTCCACGACGATCCCTGCCCGTAAACTTTTCTCGCGATTATCCACAGGCTGTCCCCCCTGTTCACGCGGTATGTGCGGTCGACCACCAGCCCCCGGAGATCAACGTCAGTTACGCCGGGAATCTCCCAGAGGGCTTGCTCGACCATGTAGCGCACGTTGAGGTTGGGTATGCTGCCGGATGCCTTGAGCGTATTGCCCGAGCGCTCGACCACCACTTCGATTCGCCCGGCAATCTTCCCGCTCGCCGCCTTTACGCGGTTGAAGCCGATGCCGCGCCGCCCGTCGCCCGGCGCGACCGGCACTATATCGTCCGTCGCGGCGGCCACTGTCGCGGGAGTCGGCACGTAAACCATGTCGTTCGTTATGGAGACGTGCTCGTAGTGGAAGCGTCCCGTCAGGTTCTGCACCGCCACCGGCCCCGCCGCCCAGCGTCTCATGGCTCCGTACCCCTTCGCTCCGCCTATCCCAGCCACGCATACCAGGAGGACTATCAAGATGCCGCGCATCATCACCCCAAGCTGATGGAGCCTCAACGCGCTCGTCGGCGACTTGGCGATGCTCTGCATCGAGTGGGCCGTCCTCCTCAGAGCCGGGTTCCCCGGCTGGAGCTCGAGCGCCCTGTTCCAGAGGTCCTTGGCCTTCTCGTACTTGCCCTGCTGGAAGTAAATTCGAGCCAGCAGGTCCATTGCCTGAGGATTTCGGACGTTCTCCTTGAATATCAGCCTGAAGAGCAGCGGCTCAGCCCTGTATATATCCACATTCCATGCGATGTGTTGAGCCCGCCATATAATAGTGGACTCGACCAGAGCCGCGACAGCCTTGATCTTGTCCATGCCGTCCATAATCTCCTCTGACCGCCCCAAACCGCCCGTGCCAGCCAGGGAGGGGGCGTTCACGTTGAATGGTACTTTGTGGTGTCTCGTGTGCTCAACCAACGTCATCAGCCTCCTGGGTCTCCGTTGAGCCGCTCAAATCGCCCTGTGGGTCCTGATCGGCTCGCTGGTTTTTGGCGCTTCGCCTCGGTTTTCGGGCGGTTTTTCTCGGCTTGCGCGCCAATGACTCCTCGGCTTGGGGCTCGGCGGGAGGTTCCGCCTCGCGCGCCGCGGATGTATTCTCGCCTGATGCCTCGAACGCGCCCACGTCGATCTTTGGCGGAGGCCCCATGGGAGGGAAGATCCCTTCGCGTATTTGAGGCTTCGCCGGCCTGGCCGATTTCTTCTGCGGAGCCGAGGTCTTCGAATCTGCTGGGCTGGGAATGGGGACGGCGTCCGCCTCCAGCGGCGGCGATGTGCCCGAAGAATCCTCCCTGTCCTCCTGAATTTGTGGGCTGGCTGGATCCGGGTTGTCGTCCTCGTACGCGGGAGTGTTTTGCGGTTCATCCGTCGAATCCGAAGCGGCGCCGGCGATTTTTTCAAGATCGGATGCCCCCTCCTGATCCGTTATGGGCTCCTCCGCCGGTGGTTCCGCGGCGTAGGGCGCGCCCTCGTCCGGCGCTTCAGCGGTCCGTTCATTGGCGGGGTATTCCGGAGTTTTTTCGTCTTCCTCCATGATCGGGGTTGAGGCCAAGGCATCCACCGCAAGGACCTCCGCCGGCTCCCGCTCCGCGTCTTCGGCGGAGGTTCCCTCTATGTCCGCGAAGAACAACGTTCCCTGCAGCTCCTGCTCGAATTTGTCGCTCAGGTCAGAGAGTGGGTCGTCGTCGATCACCGGGGACGGCTCCTCGGGTGCCGAAGCGTCTTTCTCCTTTGCATCGTCCGGCGGCTCATCCGGGGCGGGAGGGGCTTCAGCGGGTTCGTCCGCCGCGTCCTCCGGGGTTATCGTCTCATGTATTTCCATTTCGGCCTCCGAGGCGCTTTCGGCCGGTCTTCCGACGACCACCTCGCCGATTTGGATTACCTCGCCGCGCAGCAGGATTGTCGGTTTCACGGCCTCTATGACCTGCTCGCGCGCGAGATTCTGTATATATCTGACCTCCACGACTTTAGCCTCGCGATTGGGCGGTATGGCGCCGACGTGGTCGACGATTTCAACCCCGCCCTCGGACATGGACATCCACGTGCTCTCGAGCGAGTACAGAGCGTCGCGTATCTCCTTGGGCATCCTCGTCAAGCCCTCTATCTTGCGGCGTATGCGCCATATCCCGGTGCCAAGGTCCACCAAAAAACTCGCCATGTGCGCCTTGTCGTCGCGGTTCGCCTGCTCCGCCTGCGACAAGGTCGGATGGATCAACTGGAGCAGCTCCTCCAGCAGGTCTATCTGCTCCTTGGCGAACTCCGGCTTGGGCAGGCGGAACTCCGGAGGAAACCAGATTTGTTTTAGCTTTGTCATGAAGGACTGCTTCAATCGATCATTCCCTCTTCCGTGAACTGCGAAACAAATATTCCCAAGACGCGCCAACGGCAGACTGACCAAATGACCATATTAGTTTCGCTTATTTGTTCGATATGTGCAAGTGGCTGAACAAAAAACTATCGTTTCCGCGCATCGATCGAGTTTTCGAGCAATTTTATGAGCGGAAGACCCAAGGCGAAGCACGCGGTGGCCTCGCCGAACGCCACATAGAGCATGGAGAGCAAGACGGGCATGTCCGCTATGAACGACAGATACCAGCCGACTATGATGCCGTTTACAGCGACGGGCGCCGCCGCCGCGAGCGCGCGGTTAGGAGCCGTATAGGTCAGGACGGCCGCTATGAGGGTCGCCGCGCTGCCGAGGAAGATGTCCCATAGTCCCATCCCGCCGAAGACGTTGGCTATCATGCAACCCACGAAAAGGCCGGGTATCGCCTCGAACCAGAGGAGTGGGAGCAGTGTCATCGCCTCCGCCGCGCGAAACTGCACCGGCCCGAACGATATGGGCTCGAATATCAGCACAACCACGACGTAAAGTGCCGCTATCGCCGCGCCTCGCGTTATCGTCTTTGTGCTGCCGATCGCCAAAAAACGCGCGGTCATTTTTCTGAAGTAGTTTTTCATAAGAGCATTATAACGCAATTAGATCAAAAAATTTTTTTCTTTATGGGAACTCGCGGCAGTGGCAAATTTCTCGTTTTGTTGTACCATACACTCTGGGTTGGATTGGTTCCCTCGCGCGAATAAGGGTTCGCGGAAAAAACACAAGGAGACGGCGAAGAATGGCAGGACCGATCAAGAACATTGGAATAATCACGTCCGGAGGCGACTGCGGCGGATTGAACGCCGTGGTGCGCGGGGCCGCCAAGATCGCTTTGGCCAACGGCATCGGCGCCTATATCATACCCAACGGCTACGCTGGGCTCTACAACTTGGTGGACATGGAGCGGCTGACGAGGCTCGACGAGGAGAGGGTCGACCACGTAAACTCGGCGTTCGCTGGATCGGAGGCGGGGCACTCCAGGGTCAAAATATCCAAAATAGAAAATCCCGACAAGTACAAGCGCATACTCGTGGGCTTGAAGAAATTCGACATCGCGGGCCTCGTCATATCGGGGGGCGACGACACGGGGAGCGTCCTGGTGGACTTGGCGGAGAACGGCATCCCGTGCGTCCACGCGCCCAAGACGATGGACCTCGACCTGCAAACGTATTCCGTTGGCGGCGACTCGGCGGTCAACAAGATAGCTCATATAGTGGAGGAGATAAAGACCACCGGGCGCACGCACAACAGGATAATGATAGTGGAGGTGTTCGGACGCTACACCGGGCACACGGCGTTTCGCGGGGGCATCGCGGCCGACGCCGACTGCATACTCATACCGGAGGTCCCGGTGGACTTCGATGAGGTATATAATCACATGAAGCGCTACTACATGCGCCGCATCCTGCGCAGCGACGTCCACACCGGCATGTACAGCATAGTGGTGGCGGAGGGCATAAGGAGCGAGGACGGCAGGCTCTTCACGGACGACGGGTCGAGGGACGCGTTCGGCCACGTCAAGCTGGAGGGCGCGGCGCGGCACGTCCGCCACTCGCTGGAGTCCAGGATGAAGAATGACTCCGAGATAAGGGAATTTATGAAGGTCTCTGGGATGTTCGTGGAGCACGTCCTCGAGACGCCGGAGATACGCGAGGTGGTCCCCGGGCACCTGGTGCGCTCGGGCTCGACGGCCGCCTATGACGTCAGCTTCGGCAAGGAGATAGGAGCGGCGTCCGTCATGCTTCTGATGAACGGTATCACTGGGGTTACCGTGTATCAGGTCATGGAGGGGGAGATCCGCTACATGCCGACCAAGGAGGCCATAAAGAACAGGCCGGTCAACCTGAACATGGTCGCGTTCTATGAACAGATGGACGTCTGCTTCGAGCGCGAACCCGTGGTTTACTCCCCCTCGTTCAGGGACAACGAGGGGGAGTACGTGGAGCGTTTCCTGTAGTGGGGGATTTTCAGGCTACGGGCGGGGAGGAGCGCATTAACGGTTCCCTCGACCGGGTGGTGTACATGAACGAGGAGAACGGCTATTCGGTCTTCAAGATAGCGGTGAAGGGTTGCGCTGATCTCGTGACCGCCGTAGGCCATTGCTCCGCTCACACGCCGGGGGAGGACCTCGAGCTCTATGGGCAGTGGGTCGACCACCGAAAGTTCGGGACGCAGTTCTCCTTCACGTCATGCCGTTCACTCAGGCCGTCGACCGTCGACGGGATAAAGCGATACCTCGGCTCTGGCCTCATAAAGGGCGTGGGGGAGAGGATGGCCGAGAGGATAGTCGGTCTGTTCGGGGAGGAGACGCTCGACGTCCTGGACGAGAGCCCCGACCTTCTGCTGAGGGTGGATGGCATAGGCCAAAAACTCCTCGACTCGATAAAGCAGTCGTGGAGCGCCCAAAGGGATATACGCTCCGTCATGCTGTTTCTCCAGAGCCACGGCATAAGCCCTGGGTTCGCGGCCAAGATTTACAAGGAGTACGGCCAGGAGACCATAAGGGTGGTGGAGGAGAACCCGTACCGCCTGGCGGACGACATATTCGGGATAGGGTTCGTCTCGGCGGACAAGGTGGCTGCCAGCATGGGGGTGGCCAAGGACTCCTCGGCGAGGCTCGACGCGGGGGTGCGGTATGTCATGGGCGAGATGACGGGCGAGGGGCACCTGTACGCGCCGAGGGATGTTCTGTCAGCGCGCTCCTCGGAGCTCCTGGGCGTTGGCGCCGACTTGGCGGACAGGGCGATAGGCCGCGCTATCGAGGACGCGGCGCTCGCCGAGGAGAGGATATCTCCCCTCGACGGGGACCGCGCCGTTGACGCCGTCTATCTGCCGCCTTATTACGTCTCGGAGGCGCGCGGCGCGGAGATGATGGCGAACCTTGCGCGCGGCGGTGATCTTGACGCCCTAGCGATGACTGGCGGCATCGACGCCGAGAGGGAGATTGAGAGCGCGCAGAGGGCGATGGGCATCGAACTCGCGGAGAACCAGGCCACGGCGTTGCGTATGGCTCTGCGGTCAAAGGTCCTGATCATAACTGGAGGCCCTGGCACCGGGAAGACCACGCTAATAAGGGCCGTTATAAATATACTGGCGTCGCGGGGGCTCGTGATTCAGCTCGCCGCGCCGACGGGGCGCGCCGCCAAGCGAATGGCCGAGGCCACCGGGCACGAGGCCAGGACTATCCACAGGCTGCTGGAGTACAACGCGAGGGAGCCGGGTTTCTCGCGCAACGCCGACTCTCCCTTGGGGTGTGACCTGCTGATAGTCGACGAGGCGTCCATGATCGATTCCCTGCTGATGTATCATCTTCTGCGCGCCATGCCGGAGCGCGCCCGGCTCATCCTCGTCGGGGACATAAACCAGCTCCCGTCGGTGGGGCCGGGCAACGTGCTCAAGGACTTGATGTTGTCTGGCGTCCTGCCCGTCGCGGAGCTGAACGAGATATTCCGCCAGGCGCGAACGAGCGGCATAGTGACCAACGCCCACAGGGTGAACGCCGGTCTGCTTCCGCTCAAGGGTTCAGGGCGCGGCGTCAGGGATTTTTACATGGTGGAGCAGGACGACCCCGCGAAGTGCGTGGAGGTCATATTGATGCTCGTGCGCGAACGCATCCCCACGATGTTCGGGCTCGATCCCGCGGAGGACGTGCAGGTGCTAACCCCTATGCACAGAGGGACGCTGGGGGCGTCGAACCTGAACGCCGTCCTGCAGAGGGAGCTCAACGGGCACGGCCGGGGGGAGATAGAGCGCGGCGGCAAGGTGTACAGGGTTGGGGACAAGGTCATGCAGATACGCAACGACTACGAAAAGGAAGTGTACAACGGGGACATAGGTTTCATCTCCAGGGCGGACCCGGACGCGGGCCTGCTGGCGGTCGCTGTCGACGGCAGGGAGATCGAGTACGAGGCGGCGGAGTTCGACGAGCTGGTTCACGCCTACGCGGTCTCGATTCACAAGTCGCAGGGGTCGGAATACCCCGCGGTCATAATCCCGATCCACACGCAGCACTACGTCATGCTCCAGAGGAACCTGCTCTACACCGGCATGACCCGCGGCAGGGAACTGGTGGTCATCGTCGGCACGACACGAGCAATGGAGATAGCGGTGAAAAACGACAGGACGAAGCACCGTTGCACGCACCTCGGCGGAAGGCTGCGGAGCATCATGGAGGCGAGATGATTTTCATTTTGCGTTTTTTGAATGGAGTGCGTGCTTTGAATGTGAAGACAATCGCTTTAATCCTGGCAATCCTCGCGCGGTGCGCGGCGCAGATGCCCGCGCGCGCCGACGCCGCGGACCGCTTCGCCGATCTGGAGCGGTTCCCGCAGAGCGCCGACGCGTACTTGCCGATGGACCCTGACGGGCTCATAACCGATTTCTCCAATCAGCAGGTGTACGCAGAGGAGTTTTTGAGAAATCATTTCGCGCCGTGGGAGAACGATGACCTGTCCTACCTAGGCCTGACGCTCGACATGATAATTGATTTTCACAAGGCCGCCGCGAGAAAGCGGTATTACTCGGAGAACGGCGCGGCATACCCCCGCGCTTCGCTCGCCGAGATAGCGGCCAACGGCGCGCTCGACCCGGACGCATCCCCTCGCTCCGGTGTTGTTCTGGCCGATACGGACGTCAGAGTCCTGCCGACGTCCGTCCGGCTGTTCTCGTCGCGGGCCGCTGCCCTGGGGGAAAGCGGGAGGCTGAGGCTCGACGAGCTCCAGGTGTCCGCCGTGAAACCCGGCGAGCCCATCGCGATCTTCGGCGTGTCGAAGGACTCCAACTGGCTTTTTGCCGCCACCGGGGCAGTAACCGGGTGGATTCGCGCGAAAAACGCGGCGATCGCGGACGACGATTTCAAGGACGCGTACATGTACTCGACGTACTCCGTGACGGTCCGCGACAACCTCGAGATCGGGGGAGAGGACGGCAAGAGGATCTGCGCTGTCAAGTTGGGGGCCGTGCTGCCCAGGAACGGCGGCGATCTCCTGTTGCCCGTGAGGGGCTGCGGCGGGATGGCCGCGATCAGGCGATACACCCCGCCGGCCGGAGCGGCGGCGGCGTTTCCCGTCCCCTTCACGCCGCGCAACGCATCCGCCGTGATAGATCAGATGATGGCCGAGCGGTATGGCTGGGGCGGCGCCGGTGGTTTAAGGGACTGCTCGTTGATGACGAAGGACTACTTTTCGGTGTTCGGCGTGTGGCTCCCGCGCAACTCGGGGGATCAGGCCAAGGCGGGGGCGGTCGTTCCGCTCGGTAACACGCCGTCCAAGGGGCGGGCCGGGGCGATCGTGTCGAATGCCGTACCTTACGCCACGTTGATCCACATGCCTGGGCATATAATGCTTTACATCGGTCTGTACGACGGCGAGCCCGCGGTCTTCCACAACACCTGGGGCGTGCGGACGAAGACAGGGAGGGCCGTCGTCGGGCGCGCCGTGGCGAGCGGGCTGAGGCTTGGCGTGGAACTGCCGGGCAAGGCCGAGGGTTCTCTGCTCATTGACAGGATAGACTCGCTGGTATTTCCCATAGCGAATATACGGACGAAATAGACGAGATGGTGTTTTCTTAAAGTAAGGAGGAGCAATGACATGGAAATCAGGGTTGGGCTTGTCGGGTGCGGCACGGTGGGCAGGGGGCTGATAGAGCTTTTGAGCTTGAAGGGCGAGTTCCTGAAGGAGAGGTACGGCGTCGAGTTCAAATTGGTTCTGGCGTCCGACAGCCTCAAGGGCACGGTGTCGTGCGATTCCGGGCTTGACGCGGGAGAGCTCGCCGCGAATCTGAACGGGAAGGGGGATCTCCTCTCGATGGCTGGGGCGGAACGCGGGGCAGGCAATCTCGCCGATCTCCTGCGATCCCTCGCGCTCGACGTGCTGTGCGAGGCTGCCCCGACTGACCACAGGACGGGGGAACCCGGGATGACCATACTCAAGACGGCTCTCGGCGCCGGTGTCTGCGCCGCGACATGCAGCAAGGGAGCGGTCAGCCTCGACCTCGGCGGGCTGAAGGAACTCGCCGCCGAAAACGGCGCTCTCCTGCGGTACGAGGGCAGCGTGTTGAGCGGGACCCCTCTGATAAACCTCGTCAGGGGACCTCTGGCTGGCTGTTCCGTCAGCAGGGTCGAGGGGATCGTCAATGGCACCACCAACTACATCCTGACGAAGATGGAGGAGGGCATGGAGTATTCGGCAGCCCTCGCCGAGGCCCAACGCCTCGGGTACGCTGAGGCCGACCCGACGGGCGACGTTGAGGGCATCGATCCCGCGCTTAAGGTCTGTATAATGGCTGCCGAGTTTTTCGGGCACCGCCTCGTCCTGAGCGACGTGAGCCGCACCGGCATAATCAATGTGACTGACGGAGATATCAGGCGCGCCGCAGCCTCGGGGAGAAGGATAAAGCTGATCGCTGGGGTGGAGATGGGTGAGAGCGGAGGAGCCGTCAGAGGCTATGTCGCGCCGCGCGCCATTGACATCTCCAATCCGCTGGCGTCCGTCTCGGGAGCCGCGAACGCGGTGAGCATAACCACCGACAACCTGGGCGAGATAACGATAACAGGCCCAGGCGCCGGAAAGAGGGAGACTGCCCAGGGCTTGCTCTCCGACATGCTGGATATATCCTCGTGGATCATGGGGCGCGGCAGGCATAGACATTAGCTGGGACCATATCTCCGGGGGAGCTTCAGGGACTGAGGGACAGGGCGGGGTCTTGAGGGAAATGCCTGCCGCCGAATGACAAAGACAATATTGCGCGTTCGGTCTTTGAGGCCAGGTGTTAAAATAAGCGAGCCCTTAATTTTCAACTGTGAAAGGAGTGTCGCGTGATGAAGTGCAGTACCTTGATGGCAGTACGGGTCAGCAACAGGGACGAGAATGCGGTAAAAATCCAGGAAACGCTTACGAAGCATGGCTGCAGCATCAACATGCGCCTTGGTCTTCACGACCATGAGGACGGCAGCGTATGCTCGCCGTGCGGAACCCTGATCCTCCAGCTATGCTGCCCGAAGGAGCAGGCGAAGCTGGTAGAGGCGGACCTGCTCAAGATAGACGGAGTGAGGGCGAAGCTCATCGACCTGGACTGACCGCCGTCTGTGCGCTTTGGAAACCAAAAACGAGGTTTTTTAGCCCGAACGCGGTGAGGCGCCGAATCGCTCAGCGCCTCACCGCGTAGCGTTATTGGCATTAATCATGCGTCATGTAGATATTTTTTCGCCATTCTAATATAATTAATGACAAATGATCTTCACTCGACAGGTGGTGAGAAGCGTTGCGAAAAAGTTCAGCCTCACGGTCGCAGAGAGGGGTTTTTCTCGCTAAGCTCATTATATGCGCCGCGTTCACGTTGGTTGGGGTGATGATGGCTTACGGCTTTTTGTCGAGGGACAGAGGGGAGGAGTCCGCCGAGAGGACTGTCCCGATAATCATGCCGGTAGAGCTCATGAATAACACGGCCGATGATTCGAGCCCGCGGGACGAGAAGAGCGCTGGAGGGAGAGCGAAGGAGCCCTCTGAGGTGCTCGTGGGCGCCGTCAGCCAATTTGACGATGGCGTCGTCAGGGTCTCGGCGTACAGAGTCCCGTCGGAGTTATTGAAAAAGACGGTCGGCAAATACGCGCCGGCGAGGGAAAATCAGTGCTCCGGCGAGATAGTGGTGCGCACGAGCGACACCCCGCTCAACGTCAGAAGCGGTCCCGCCGTCTCATACGGCGTCCTCTCCAAAGCGGAGAAGGGGTCGAGGCAGTCCGTCCTGCTGTCCGCGACCGATGAAAAAAAGGGATTCGGCAGGTGGTTCCTGTTGGTCGACGACAGGAGAAAAACCGTGAAGGGATGGGTCTCCGGGGAATATTGCGACACGAGCGCCGTCATCTTCCCGGATTGATATCAATAAATAATAATATGTTCGCAGAGGAGGTCATTGGGCATTCTCAACGATTGTCGCGCTAAGAAAAAAATCAGGGCCGCACTGTTGATTTTGTGGGCCTTTGCCGTGGTTTCCGGGATATTGGTGTTCGTTGGAGAGAGGTACTCCGCCTGGAGGAGAGGGGATGACAGCCGCCAGGCATCGGAGGTTGCGGTTGGCGCGCCGGTATCCGGAGATGCGGCGCCTCTGCCGCCCGGGTGGAGGATGACGCCGTCTCCGAAGCCCGCCCCGCCGACGGAGCGGGCCGAGCCGGACACCGCAAGGCACGGGACATTCCTCGTGATAGACAAGTCCTCGTATTCGCTCGTGCTTTACAAGGACGGGAAGGCCGTCAAAAAGTATCGCATCGCGGTGGGCCGCAATACGGGGGATAAGGCGCGGGTGGGGGACATGCGCACACCGGAGGGCGAGTTTCCGATAGTGCAGATTCAGAAAGCGTCCTCGTGGACACACGACTTCGGTGACGGCAAGGGACAGGTCAAGGGGGCCTACGGGCCGTACTTCATCCGGCTTGGTACCCCAGGCTGGAGTGGGATCGGCATTCACGGGACTCACGCACCCGGCTCGATAGGCACGAACGTCACGGAGGGTTGCATAAGGCTGAACAACAGGGATCTCCTCGAGCTTCGCGGCATGGTGGGCGTAGGAGACAGGGTTGTTATAAGAAATTGACCGGCTGCGAGGCCAATCAAGTCAGAAATTTTTGAGTTCGAACGATGCGCTTCGGGCCACGAGCACGTAGTGGAGGATGTCGTCGGGGATGGCGCTCGCGTATTCCTCCGGCCAGCCGTCCGGTATTTTAGGGGATACCTTCTTGCTGTGCCTTGTATCACCCTTCGTGAGGGTTCTCACCTTGATCATCCTCCCGCCCGGGTCGAGTTCGAACCGGATGTCTATCACGCCGTTGACTCTGGGCTGCCATCCCGTGCCCATGTGGTCGAACGTGTAAAACGAGTAACCCATCCTATTGTTCCCGTCGCTGTCCTCCTCCTGCTTCTTTAGCACCCTGCACTCCATCGCTCGCAGATAAAACAGCTCGTCGTTCTCCGGTATCAGGATATTGGCGTCCGAGGAGACGGGCCTGTTCCAGTCGAAGGAGAGGGAGGTCCCCCCCAACACCTTCTTCGGCGCGCGGGAGAGCCTCAGTGGACGGCAGTCCGGCAGCATTGCGCCGAAGACTGCCCAGTTCTTCACCGACGTGGCCCCTTTGAGCGAATCGGCCTGTTTGAGGAGGGGTGGGGCGCCGGTAGCTATCACCTCGATTTTCTCGCCCGATGTCTCCGACTCCGCCTTGACCAGTATGTTGGATGATACGGCGTATGCTATCCTGCAGGACCCGTTTTCACGCATTTCGTTGATGTAAACCGGCGCCGTGCTGATCGCTCCTTTCCAGTTGAATGGCGCTATGGCGGGGAAATTGAATGAGTCGGCGAAGTCGCTGGGATTTTTCGGCATCCCGTACCCGCACTGCTCGATCGGCTGCCTCAGGATAGCAAACACCATCTCCGCCCTGTTGTGCGCGGTGTTGAGGTCATCGGCAAGATTCATCGCCCTCAACATGAGTATCGCCATCGAGCAAACCCCGAAAAGCATCATCGAAGCGACGAGGGATGCTATGGGAAGCTCGATCAGGATATACGCCGCGCGACCTCTCGCACGGGAACGTATTTTCGTTTTTTCCGAGGCCGTTTTCAATGTCTTCACATCCATGCTATTTGAATTCGCATCCGCGGGCGTTAGCCGTGAGGGCTGACGCGTGATACGAAAGAAATATTATCCGTTGCGCGGCGCATCCATCAATGGACAAAAATTATATACGCCGATACGTAAAAAACGGGATTCTGTAGTTGCGTAGCAGGAGTATTTTGGGGGACACGGCCATAATTAGCCATCGTCGATTGAGAAAAGGGTGAATATAGTTTATGATTCATACGTCTGAGGGCTCGACGCCGGATGCCAAGGGGGTCAGGCGTGAGTTTTCGATCTGGATGGTCACATCAAATCATATTTTCGATGGAGGGGTTTAACATGAAAAAAGCGCTAATTGTCGTAGCTGTTCTGGTCTTGATCATCGCGGGCCTGCAGATGACGAGCAGGGACGCGGGGAACCAGGCCAATCAGTCTGAGCCTGCCTCCACCACCGCGGAGGCGCCTGCCGCGACCGAGGGTGCTCAGAGTCCTCCGGAGACAGCGGACGAGCCGGAGCCTGCGGCCTCTGGCGAGACTGAACCCGCGGAAACGGCGGAGGATGAAAATGAGCCGGATGAGCCGGGGGTATCCGAGGGCGTGTCTCCGGCGGGCGCTTCGTCCCCCAAGTACGGAGGGGTGATCCGCTGGCAGGAGGTGGCAAACCCACCGAAGCTCGATCCGCACATGGCGACGGACACCACATCGGCGCGCGTCATCTATTGCGTATTCGAGAATCTGGTCGTCAACAGCGTGGACGGGCAGAGCATAGAGCCCTGGCTCGCGGAGAGCTGGAGCGCATCCCCTGACGGCTTGACGTGGACGTTCAAGTTGCGCCCCGGCGTCCATTTCCACAAGGAAGTCGAGGGCAAGCCCACCGAGAACGGAGGAAGAGAGGTTACGGCGGAGGATTGGAAGTGGTCATTCGAGCGCATGATCCGCGACAAGTCCCCGCGCGCCTACTTCATCGAGCAGGTAGAGGGCTATCAAGACATGGTGAACGGCAAGGCGGACGAGTGGTCCGGGATAAAGGCGGTCGACAAGTACACGCTCGAGTTCACGCTGAGCGAGTCGTTCGCGCCGTTCGTCTCCGTTCTGGCCTACAACTCCTTCGCGGTCGTCCCCAAGGAGGATGTCCTCAAATGGGGCGCCGATTTCAACTTTCATCCCGTGGGGACGGGCCCCTTCGTCTTCCAGGAGTGGGTGCAGGATCAGAGGGTGACGTTGAAGAGAAATCCGAACTACTGGCTCGAGGATGAACGGGGCAACCGGCTGCCGTACCTCGACGGCTGGGAAATGGTGGTCATTCCCGACGCTGCCGTGGCGTGGGAGGAGTTCAAGAAGGGCAACATAGATCTGCTGCGCGACGTTCCCGAGCGGGCCGTGGCCGAGGCGCGCAATCTCTTAGGCGGCCACCTTCTGGAGAAAGCGCAGCCCGGCACGTACTACTGGGGTTTCAACATGACGAAGGAACCGTACAAGAGCAACAAAGCGCTTCGCCACGCGTTCAACTACGCCGTCAACCGCCAGCTCATCAACGAGCTGGTCTTGGAGGGTCTGTGGTTCCCGGCCAAGGGCGTGCTTCCTCCCTCGATTCCGGCGTATAACCCCGATCTCAAGGGCTACGAGTACGACATTGAGAGGGCGAAGGAACTCATGAAGGAGGCTGGTTTCGAGAATGGCTTCGAGGCCACACTGACCGTCAACCCGAACACCCGCAACAGGGCCGTGGCTGAGGCCATCCAGGCTCAGGTCGCGGAGGCCGGGATCAAGCTCAACATCCAGGTTCTGGACTGGGGCGTGCAGCTTGACCTGCTCGACCGCGGCGAGTCCGACATGTACCGCATGGGCTGGGTCGCGGACTACCTCGATCCGGACAACTTCCTCTACGTCAACCTCCACTCCAGCAACCTGGGCGCCAAGGGCAACTACTCGTACTACAAAAACGAGGAGGCGGACCGGCTGATGGATCAGGGGCGCGTGGAGACCGATCCGGCCAAGCGGACCGAAATATACCGGAGGGCCGAGGAGATTATCGTCGAGGACGCTCCTTGGATATATCTTTTCTACTACTACAACAACCTGGCCACTCAGAAGTGGGTGGAGGGCGTCTCCCTACCGGCGTTCGGAGACTACACGGCTCCGATGCACGCTGTTTGGATAAACAAGTAAGAGATGGTTTCTGACGGGCTTCGATCGCACCCGAGGAGAGGGGAAAGTGCGTGTTTACTCATATAGCGAGAAGGTTGCTGTATGCCGTGCCGGTGGTGTGGGGGGTGGTCACGGCTGTCTTCATATTGATGGCCGTCGTTCCGGGCGACCCGGCCAGGCTCATGGCGGGGCAGAGAGGCGATCCAGCCACCATAGCCCGCATCCGTCACGACCTCGGGCTCGACCTCCCCATCACGCAGCAGTACGTGAAATACGTCAAAGAGCTCCTGAGGGGCGATCTGGGTATGTCGTACCGCAGTAACGAGCGGGTAGTGACCGCTATAAAGACCCGTTTCGCCGCGACGATGAAGCTTGCCCTGTGGGCGATGATGATATCTGTGGTGTTGGGCCTCACGGTGGGCATCCTGTCGGCGGCGAAGCAATACTCCATATTCGACTACTCGGCCATGTTCATAGCCGTGCTGGGGGTGAGCGCGCCGATATTCTGGGTGGGGCTCCTGCTTCTGCTCGTGTTCGCGTACGGCCTGGGCTGGGTCCCCGGCGTCGGCGCGGGTGACGGGAGCTGGAGATACCTGATACTGCCAGCCGTGACACTCGGCATGCGCCCGGCCGCGCTCCTGGCCCGCCTCACGCGATCGTGCATGTTAGATGTTTTGAACCAGGACTACGCCAGAACGGCGCGCGCGAAGGGCGTCAGCGAGAGGATGGTCGTGCTGAAGCACGCGTTGAAGAACGCTATGATTCCCGTGATAACCATAATCGGAACGCAGGTATCGGACCTCCTCTCCGGCGCAGTGCTGACGGAGAGCATATTCGCCTGGCCCGGGATCGGACGCTTGGCGGTGGAGGCGCTGGTCAACCGCGACTTCCCGATGATCCGCGGCACAGTCATCGTCCTCGCCCTTACCTTCCTCGTCGCCAACCTTCTGGTGGACATCTCGTACGGCTTCTTCGACCCGAGAATCCGCTGCGACTCCGAGTGAGGCGGAAAGCGATGAGCGAAATAGCCTCCAGAAACGCCAACGCCGAGGCGGGGGAGGGTCTGTTCAAGGAGCTGTGGCGCCGGTTTCGCCGAAACAAGCTCGCCATGCTGGGGCTCGCCATGACCGTGATTATAATACTCGCCGCCCTGTCCGCGGGGATTATAGCCCCATATGACCCGATAAAACAGCTCGTCTGGACGGAGGGCAGTTCGGCCAAGCTCACCCCGCCGAGCATGGCCCACTTGATGGGGACGGATCTCTATGGACGCGACATCTTCAGCAGGGTTCTCTATGGAGCCCGTATATCGCTCCAGATAGGCATTTTCGCCACCTTGGTCGCCGTGGCGATAGGGGTGCCTCTCGGCGCGCTCGCCGGATACAAGGGCGGTATCTATGACGACCTCATATCGTGGCTGGTGAACGTCGTGTTCGCGTTCCCGTTCATACTCTTCGTGCTGGCGGTGGTGTCCATTTTCCAGAATCCGAGCCTCTATCTAGTCTTCGTCGCCATAGGACTCATAGACTGGGTCTTCATATGCAGGGTGACGAGGAGCCAGTTCATATCGCTTCGCTCGCGCGAGTTCGTCGAGGCGGCTTACGCCCTCGGGTTGCCAACGTGGAGGATAATATTCCGGCACATCCTGCCGAACGTGATCGCGCCCATAGTGATCCAGGCCACACTCGGCATGGGGGGTATAATCACAATGGAGGCGGGGCTCGCCTATCTCGGCTTCGGCGCGCAGCCTCCCACCCCATCGTGGGGGCTGATGATCTCCGAGGGCCAGCAGTACATCGCCCAAGGCAAGTGGTGGTGGTCCTTCTTCCCTGGGATAGCCATAATGTTCACCGTGCTCGCCTTCAACTTCCTGGGCGACGGCCTGCGCGACGCGCTCGACGTGCGCCAGAAGAGGTAGCCGCATGCCGTTGCTCGAGATAAAAAACCTGCGCGCTGTCTTCGACACCGACATGGGAACGGTCAGGGCGGTGGATGGGGTGTCCATGACGATAGAACGGGGCGAGACGCTCGGGGTCGTCGGCGAATCCGGCTGCGGGAAGAGCGTGACCGCCCTCTCCGTGCTGCGCCTGCTGCAAAAGCCGACGGGGCGGATCGCTGGCGGCGAGATATTGATGGACGGCAGGGATTTGGTCAAGCTGCCGGAGAAGGAGATGCGGAGCATCCGGGGCAACAGGATCTCGATGATATTTCAGGAGCCGATGACGAGCCTGAATCCCGTCTACACGATCTGCAACCAGATATCCGAGCCCTTGATCCTGCATCAGGACATGAACGGGCGAACCGCCCGCAAGCGCGCTGTCGAGATGCTTGGCATAGTCGGCATCCCGAACGCCAAGACCCGCATAGACGAGTACCCGCACCAGTTCTCAGGCGGGCAGCGCCAGAGGATAATGATAGCCATGGCTTTGGCCTGCAAACCGTCACTCCTGATCGCCGACGAACCGACAACAGCTCTCGACGTGACGGTTCAGGCCCAGATACTTGACCTGATGAACGAACTGAAAGAGGAGTTTGGGTCGTCGGTGATGCTCATAACGCACTCCCTGGGGGTAGTCGCTGAGACCGCGCAGCGCGTGGTCGTCATGTACGCCGCGCAGGTGGTCGAGGAGTCGCCCGTGCGCCCGTTGTTCAGTGACCCGATGCACCCGTACACGAGGGGGTTGCTCTCCTCCATACCGAGGATGGACGTGACGGCGGAGCGCCTGCCCGTCATACCGGGCATCGTGCCGAGCCCGCTTGATTTTCCGAGCGGCTGCCGTTTTCACGATCGCTGCGGCGAGTGCTTCGACAAATGCCGCGAGTCCGCGCCGCCCGTCTTCGAGGTTTCGTACGATCACCGCGTGCGCTGCTGGCTTTATGAGAGGGGGTCGGCGTGCGATGGGCAGTGATTCTCTGGGTAAAAATTCGAAATATATAGAGATCGTCAACCTCAGGCACTTCTACCCCATAAAACGCGGGATATTCAGGCGCGTCGTGGGGCACGTCAAGGCCGTGAACGACGTGTCGTTCGACATACGCGGGGGCGAGACGCTCGGGTTGGTCGGTGAGTCCGGCTGCGGCAAGACGACAGTGGGGCGCGCCATCCTGCGCCTCATAAAACCGACCGCGGGAGAGGTGCGCTTCAAAGGCGTGGACGTGGGCGTGCTTCAGGAACGGGACAACACCGCTCTGAGGCGCGGGATGCAGATAATATTCCAGGATCCGTACGGCAGCCTGAACCCGAGGATGACCGTGGAGGACATAATCGGCGAGGCGCCCCGCTACCACGGCATAGTGCCGAGGGGGGAGTTGGCTGGCTACGTCGGCGAAATCATGGAGAAGGTCGGGCTTCGGCCCGAGAGCAGGACGAAGTACCCGCACGAGTTTTCCGGGGGGCAGCGCCAGCGCATCGGCATAGCGCGCGTTCTGGCGATGAAGCCCGAGTTCGTCGTGTGCGATGAGCCCGTCAGCGCGCTGGACGTTTCGATACAGAGCCAAGTGCTGAACCTGCTGGCCGATCTTCGCTCCGAGTTCTCGCTAACGTATCTATTCATCTCTCACGACCTCTCCGTCGTGAGGCACATATCGGACAGGGTCGCCGTCCTCTACCTAGGGAGAATGGTGGAGATCGCCCCGAAGGAGAGTTTTTTCGAGCGCCCGATGCATCCGTACTCGCAAGCCCTCATTTCCGCCATACCGTCGCCCTCGCCGGACACCCCCAAAAACAGGATAATGTTGGAGGGCGACGTGCCGTCGCCAATCAATCCGCCCGACGGTTGCATCTTCTCCACGAGGTGCCCGAAAGCGATGCCGCGATGCGCGTCCGAATCACCGCACCTGGCCGAGCGAACAGGGAGCGGGGACGGGCATATGGTGGCGTGTTTCCTGTACGAATAATTTGAGGGCCGTCGCAGGCTAATTCTATGATATGGGGTGGTGGCATTGACAGGATATTTTGACGGGGCTTCGCGCGGAAATCCGGGTGAAGCGGGAGCGGGGGCTTGCATCGTTGGGGACAGTGGGGATTTGATATGGGAGTACGCGGAGTACCTGGGCAAGAGGACGAACAACGAAGCTGAATACACGGCCCTCATAAGGTTGCTTGAGGAGGTTCGCTCCCGCGGGATAGCGAAGGTTGAGGTGCGCGGGGACAGCAAACTAGTGATATGCCAGGTGAAGCGAGAGTGGAAGATCAATTTCCCGCACCTTCGAGAGATGGCGTCAAGGGCTTGGGAACTGATGGAGGGGATGGATGTAGAGCTAAACTGGGTGCCGCGGGAGAAAAACAAACTCGCCGACGCGTTGTCGAACAAGGCGATAGACGAATTATCCAACGGCACGCGAAACTTTATAGTGAGGTGATCATGAAGAATGGACGAGCCGAACAAAATTAGCGAGCAGACAGAAAGGTCAGGCCACAAGTCAGCGGCCCGGGAAAAAACTGACGTCCTCAACGAGCAGATAGGCTTCCTTCAGAACACGATAGCGGTTCAAAAGGACAGAATCGCTGAATATTACTGGTCGAAATACTCCGAGAGCGGTTTTTGCGATAAAGAGCTGCAGACCGAGTTCGTCACTATAGGAGAATGTCTAGAGAAGATTGCCGACCTGGAATCGGACATCCAGATCATCCTGGATGGTAACAACCAACTTCTCCAGCAGCCGGTGATGATCCCCGACATCATGGACCATCAAGCCGCCAGCTTTGATTTTCCGGTATAGAAACCGCCCGCCGTTTGGCAAAACACCGTATCGGCGTTTGTCATGCCCTGTCAAACGCGCGAACCATAGCCCACAAAATAAAGCGCATGAAGTCCAAAATTTTGATAGATAGAGTGAGACGGGCGAACCAGCGGGTTTGCCTCTTTCTTTTGGCTATGCTGGCGCCTGGGGCGGTATAATACGGTGAGACGCATATTGCGCGGGTTGAGCGTCATTCGCGGGAGGTTTGGGGGTACGGTTTTGGTCTTGCGGTCTGCGGCGATCGCGCTCTTTGTCGGTTTGGCCGCTGGGGCGGCGTGTTCGTCGGGCTCGTTGCGCGTGGAGGATGGCTGGGTTGGCGAGACTCGTGGGATGTTGAGTGCGATGAGAGCGGAGGGGAAGATTGGCGTCGATAGTATAATTTCCTTGGGCACGCCGGCTTACGCGCACCTTCGCGGCAGGGTTTCGGAGGAAAGTTCCTACGCGCTTACGTTTTTCGCCGAGGGGTTGCCTAAGATCATCGCGGGTACGCTGTCGAAGGCCGTTCCCTTCGGCGGCGTGCGGCTCGAGTTCGACGATTTGAGGTCGAGCGGGCTCGCAGCGGAGATGATCGCCGAGGCGTCCGGCTTTTTGCCAACGCGCTGGCTCGAACGGATAGCCCGCCTCAACAGGGGGCGCAAACTGGTCGTTGGGATAGCTTCGAGGGGGCAGTACCGCAGCGGGCGTATAATGACGAACAACCTGAAAACTTCGTTCCACGAGCTCGTCCACGCGTATGAGGGCGATCCGCCTAAACACCTCGAAAACAAGCTGAGGTCGGAATTTTACGAACGAAAGACGAGCGGCAAGGGAGCCAAAAAACTCAGGAAATTGAGCAGGATAACCAACCTCTACTTCTACGGGCATGAGGAGAAATTCAGGGCCGGTTTCGTCTGCAATTATATCGGCAAGGAGCGGGGTGTCGAGCTGATGAGCATGGGATTGGAGTGCCTCATGTGGAACAGGTACAACATCTGGAACAGGGACCCGGAGATGACGAAGTTCCTGTTGGGGATGATGATATTTTTTGGTGAGTCTGGTGAGTTGAATGGAGAGTTCGTGCAATGAGGAACAAAGCAGAAAGTAAATGCTGTTACCCTGCCAGCCCTTCCAAGGCGACAGCTTTTACTTTCTGTAGAGCACTGCAATAACTAGCTTTGCGTCTTTTGTGCAAGCGATGTTTCCTGAAGACATCGCAAAATCCTATATAAAACTCCGGAATTTTAGGATGCGACAACACCTGCTTGCGGCCGAATTGACATCAATGGCGTAGGCCTAGGTTCTGGATGAGGTTCTGATAGCGGCCGAAATCCTTGTTTCTGAGGTACTGGAGTAACTTACGACGTTTGCCCACCATTATTAGGAGGCCGCGTCTTGAGTGGAAGTCCTTCTTGTGGACCTTCATGTGCTCCGTGAGCTGCCTGATCCGCGTCGTCAGAATAGCCACCTGTACCTCGGGCGAGCCGGTGTCGGCTCCGTGAGTCTTGTACTGCTCAATTACCTGTGTCTTCAGTTCCTTGTCGATCAATCTTGTTCACTCCTATTGGATTAGTCCTTTCACTCAGGCTCGCGTCACTTTCTAAAAAAACGCCGGTCCGTGTGGAAGATTTGTTAATTATAGCACATATCACGCCGACAGAGCAAACGACCCTGACTTTTACAGTTGGAAGCAGAGTAAATGCTGTTGCGCTGAATGGATGTGATGGCCGACGTAATTTCCGGCTGCCGCGATTTCCACCTTGACGCGGATAGCGGCGAAGCGTAAAATAACTTGGTTTTTGTGAGACGCATGTCGAGGGTTCGTTCCTCGGGACGGCACGAAGCGCGCGACGCGCACCCTGCGACAGCGGAAGGAGGAAATTTTTGCATGTATGCGGTGATTGAAGAGGGCGGGAAGCAGTACAGGGTATCGGTCGGCGACAGGATTAGGGTTGAGAGGCGCGAAGCGGCGGTTGGGGACAGCATCGACGTCTCCAAAGTGTTGATGCTTGGGCGTGACGACGGGCCCGTCATCGGCGCGCCCTACGTGGAGGGCGTGAGCGTAACCGCGAAGGTCGCCGAACACGGCAAGGAGGACAAGGTCATCGTCTTCAAGTACAGGCGGAAGAAGAACTACCGCAGGTTTCGCGGCCACAGGCAACAGTACACCGAGCTCTCCGTGGAGTCGATAAACGCCTAGCGGCTGGGGAGAGATGATAGAGATTACCGCAAAGCGGAACGGTGAGGGGATATGCTCGATAACGGCTGAAGGACACAGCGGTTTTGCGGAATCCGGCGCGGATATAATTTGCGCCTCGGTGTCATCCCTGATACAAGCGCTGTCAGTGGGCTTGGAGGACGTTTTGGAGATGCGCGGCGTGAGGACGGTTCGCCGCCCGGAGGTCCCGCTGATGGGGTTCGAATGGGACGACGGGACGGCGGAGGCGCAGCACATAGCTTTGACCATAGCGGGCTCGCTTAGAGCGGTGGCGGAATCCTACCCGGATTACGTAGCTTACAGGGAGCTCGATCTCGAGGGGCAGAATCGACAGGGCGGAGAAGTTTGAAACACCGATGAAAGATTGAGCCAGGAAGAAGGCACAAACCAAGGAGCCACAACAAAGGATAGTTGCAACTTGTATTTGTGCATGAACGAACGGCCGGCACACATAAATATTCGGTCGGCAAAAAGCGCTGCGCCACTCATCTCCGCGTGTTCTGTAGTGTGTCAGCATCCTCACTGACATTGTACAGCAATGATATAAGCAGAGACGAATCGCACGAAAGTTTCATGCCGTTTTGTGCCTTTCGCAGAAAGGAATGGTCATAAATATGACGAGGACGTTCGACATTCAGTTTTTCGCGCATAAAAAGGGGCAGGGGAGCAGCTCGAACGGGCGCGACAGCAACCCTCAGTATCTTGGGGTGAAAAGGGGAGACGGCTCGGTCGTCACGGCCGGCACAATCATAGTGCGCCAGAGGGGGACGAAGTTCCATCCGGGACGCAACGTTGGACGCGGTAAGGACGACACACTCTACGCCCTCTCCGACGGCAAGGTCGCCTTTCTCACCAAGGCGAAGCGCAAGTTCGTGACGGTGCTTGCCCTGGAAGCCGCTCAGTAAAACTTGCCGATGTTCTTCAAAAAATATCGAGGGGCCTGGATATTCCTGGCTCCTTTGTTGTGTTTCACGCCAATTAACGACCAGGGCCTTTGGGGCATTGAAGGAGATATCGCATGAAATTCGTCGATGAGCTTGTGATCTCTGCGTCAGGCGGAAGGGGAGGGAACGGCTGCATGAGCTTCCGCAGGGAGAAATTCCTCCCCAACGGGGGCCCGGACGGGGGCAACGGTGGGCGGGGCGGGGACGTGATCCTGCGCGCCGCCGCGAACATCCAGACCCTGGCGGATTTCGAGCGCAGGCGGAGGTTCGCCGCCGGCGGCGGCGACCACGGTCAGGGCAACGCCAGAAACGGGAAATCCGGCCAGACGCTGGTCCTTCCCGTCCCCTGCGGGACAGTCGTGTACGACGCCGAAAACGGAGAGGGCCTGGCAGACCTGGTCGAGGAGGGCGACACGTTCGTCGCGGCCATGGGAGGCAGGGGAGGGAGGGGGAACCGCGTCTTCGCCAGCTCGTTGCGCCGCGCGCCGCGCTTCTCGGAGAGGGGCGAGATGGGGGAGGAGCGGGCGCTCAGGCTCGAACTACGCCTCATCGCCGACATAGGGCTCATTGGCCTTCCCAACTCGGGGAAGTCCAGTATCCTGGCGGCCATCTCCAACGCCGCGCCTAAGATCGCGGACTACCCGTTCACGACCCTCTCTCCAAACCTCGGCGTGCTGTCCACCGACGTGGACTCCGTCGTTCTTGCCGACATTCCGGGCCTCATAGAGGGGGCGAGCGAGGACAGGGGACTTGGCCTCTCGTTCCTGCGCCACGTGGAGCGGACGAGGATGCTCCTGCATGTCCTTGACCTCTCGTCCGAGGGGGCCGATCCCGACTCCATCATGCGCGAGTTTCAAACGGTGCGTGGCGAGATGGAGCGGTACGACCCGGAGCTGGGGACACGTCCCTGCGTGGCGGTTGGCAACAAGACGGACCTCTGTTTTGACGCGGCCGGGTTGGAGCGCGAGCTTACGGCGCGCTTCGGTGAATTCGGCATGGAGTTCGTCTCGGTGAGTGCCCTGACGGGGGACAATATCCCCTCGCTGGCGGACAGGGTGGTTGCGTTCTCTCGGGAGCACCCGAGACCACGAGGGAACGTGAGGCTCTTCGCCGATTGCGTGACCTTGAGCGCGCCAGATGCGCCCAAGCGGCGCGCCAGGCGCCAGGTTCAGATCGTATCCCTGCCAGATGGAAGCTTCAGGGTGCTTCATCCGCAGATGGAGAGAGCAGCTGAGCGCTACGACCTCTCTCAGCCTGAGAACGTTGCCAGGTTCACGAAACTGCTCAGGAAATACCGCGTGGAGGAGCTGCTCCACGCGGCCGGTGCTGTCGCTGGGTCCCCCGTGTCAATAGGACACGCCGGCTTCGACTTTTACCCCGACAAAAATGACGGACAGCGAAGCTGATTCCAGGCCTCGCCGCAGGAAAATAGGCGTGATGGGGGGGACGTTCGACCCCATACACTACGGGCACCTCTTCGCCGCGGAGAAGGCGCGGCATGCCCTGTCGCTGGACCGCGTGATCTTCGTCCCAGCTGGCGCGCCGCCCCACAAGAGATATGACGTCATGGCGCCTGCGGAGGACCGCTACGCCATGACGCTCCTGGCCGTCAACGACAACGAGGCGTTCGACGTGTCGAGGATCGAGATCGACAGGGGCGGCCGCAGCTACACCGCGGACACGCTCGAGGAGATGGAGAGGATCTACGCCGACGCCGATTTTTTTTTCATAGTTGGTGTTGATACCGCGCTCGATATCCCCAACTGGTATCGCCCGGACAAAATATTCTCGCTCTGCACCGTAGTCGCTGTTGCGCGCCCCGGCTTTCTTCGTGATAAAATAGTTGAGTTGACTCCAGAGACAAGGGAATCTTTGGTTGTCGTCGACTCGACCCTCATGGACGTCTCGGCGACTGAGATAAGAAACCGCGTCAGGGATGGCCTGAGCGCAAATCACCTCACTCCGGAAGCCGTCTGCGAATACATGCGAAAGAAACGCCTTTACTCCAACATGGGGGAGTCATAATGTCTAAATGGAAAACAACTCTTATAATGCTCCTTCTGGCTTCATTCTCCTTCGGGGCGGGGGTCTGCTACAGGTTCAACAAAATAAAAATAATCGAGCCTGAGCCAACCCCCACCCCCTGGACGCCCGTTCCCGGGGAGGAGCTACCGGAGTTGCTCGACAAGCAGCTCGACATATCGGGCAGGATAAACGTGCTGCTCGTAGGCGAGGACAACGTCGAAGGGTCGAGGCGCTCGGACACGGTGGTATTCGCGGCGCTCGACATCGACAACCGCAACATCAGGGTACTCTCCCTGCCCAGGGACACGAGGGTCCATATACCCGGGCGAGGCAACCAGAAGCTGAACCACGCGTACGCCTTCGGGCAGGTGGACCTCGTCAGGGCAACTGTGGAGAACTTCCTCGGCACGCCCATCCACTATTACGTGAAGATAGACTACGACAACTTCCCTAAGCTCGTCGACATGTTGGGCGGGGTCGACGTGAACGTGGGCAAGGCCATGAAGTACACCGACAGGAGGGCCACCCCGCCGCTCTTCATAGACATACCGACGGGGAAACAGAGGATGAACGGGGAGACGGCGCTCAAATACGTCCGCTTCAGGCACGACGCGCTGGGCGACATTGGGCGCGTGCAGCGGCAGCAGCAGTTTTTGAAGGCGATGCTGAGCCGCATGTACGACCCGGACAACATCCTGCGCTTTGCGTCGATAGCGGAGGAGATAAAGGGTACCATCATAACGGATATGAACCCGAGCATGATACTGCAACTCTGCAACTTCGTCAGAAAGCTCGACAGGGAGACAGACAAGGTCTTCTTCATGATGTTGCCGGGCACACCGTCCGTCATCGACAACTTGAGCTACTGGGTGTCGGACCGCTCCGACGTAGAGCCCTTCCTGACAGCCGATACGGACCAGCTGAAAGAGATGACCGTCCAGGCGAGAAGAAACCAGCTGGCGGCCGTGACAAGCGCGAACGACTACTCACCGGATGCTCCAGGCGGCGTGAGGGCGCAGGAACCTTCCTCGGATCCCATGCCGTCGCCGCAGGACATAGCGCAGATAGTGACCAACATCCCGGAGGCGATAGCGGTGCTGAACGGGACGGGCAAGAGCGGCGTGGGGCAGTCCGTCGCCTCCCACCTTCAGAAGATGGGCGTGGAGGTGGTCCACGTTGGCAACGCGAAGCACTTCGATTACAGGAGCAGCAACATCATTTACCCGGAGCGCTCGTCCGAGCAGGACCGCACCACGGCGCGGCTCCTCTCCCAGCTCTGCGGGATAAGCTCGTCGCTGACGAGAGTGAACAGGCAGGCAACGTACCCGTCCCTGATCGTGGGACATGATTACGAAACCCTGCTCAAGCGCCTCGAAAACAGCTATGCTAGAATACAGTGACTAATTCACGGGGAGGTTGATCGTAGCAGATGACGTCAAATGGAAACGAGTGTGCTTATGAGGAATATTTGCCGATAATCGAGGCGTTGAGGGACAAGCACGCGTTGGATATTGATTTTATAGATTTAAGTGGCGTCTCAGGCTTCGCCGACGCGTTCATAATAGCGACCGCGCGATCCGAGATAAACGCGCAATCGCTCAGGGACGCCGCCGAGGAGGCACTGGAGGCGATGGGGTTCAGCCACAAGATAGAGGGGGAGACGAGCTCACGTTGGCTCCTGATAGACGCCGGCAACGTGGTGGTCCACATATTCAGCCGCGCCGGAAGGGAGTTCTACAAACTCGAGCGGCTCTGGGGCGACGCGCCGTCCATGAGGTTCGACGGCGAGGAATGACAGGAGCCGCGCCTGACCGCCGATACCACTGAGCGGTTATCCAAACCCGTTTTAAAGCTTCACCCTTTGGTATAAGCGCTCGCGGACACCGCACAAAAAAATTCGCCCGACGAGGTTTTAGGTCTGCGGGCGAATTTTTTTGTGCCTACCAGTGAGAATGTCTTATCCAAATCCAAAAAATGTCTTATAATAATACTTATGTACCGTTTAACTAATGCTGCTCTTAGATTCTACTTATTAAGTACAATTACCTAATAACTTGTAAACCTCTTATCGGCTTACTTAATCATATTTGCCCTGAAAAATCAAGCCCTTTTTTCAAAAAATCTCTCAAGATTCTCTTGATTTTCCTAACCTAGACAACATGTTCCTTAAATATTGGTGACTGAATTTGATACCTGTAGTTTGTGTTAAAGTATCGGCAATTACAGGTATAGAAACTCCTCTTTTACGCGCTGCTATAATGGCATCAAACACGCCTTTAACAATACCAACCCTGCTTATACCTCCTCCCATAACATCTTGTCTATTTAACGCATTAATAGCATCAATAACAGCCTCATTATTAAGGGATTCATAAACTTTATCGTTTATATCAGTTTCTTTTTGAGTGTCTTTGTTAAGTCTTATATGATTCGCCCTCTTTCATATTTTCCCTCACCTAGTATGCATGATGTGAACTATACCATCACTGAACAAGCCTATAATCAATGTAACATATTCATTTGCTGTTGTATCAAAAGCCTCAAGCCGTGCTTGTGCTATACCACTTGAGGCTCTTTTTACGTCGTTCTGTAAGTTATACGCCGCTTTGATTATCTCTTCACTCGTTACGTGATAGTCTTCTCTTAATGCATACTCCAACAGTCTTTGAATAAGCGTTACTGTTCGAAGCACCATTTACGCTCTTACTTGTCATTTATATATGCATAACTTCCCCACGCTTCCCCTATTCCATCACAAAAACCCTCCTTTATACCATCTTTTTTCCCTATATCATAACCTTCGTTAAATCCCTCATCATAGCCTAGCCAGTATTCATCACCTGTTTTAGAGGTATAATCCGTTATGGTTTTTACCGGTGCTTCCTTTATAGTCTTTTTTACAGATGTTATCACCTTCTTTGCTGGTTTGTAGGAGCTCGTTTTGTAAGGAGCATATAAGCGATACAGCTTAGATCCTGTATATGGCATATAATCCCAAAGTGCTTTTTCCTCTTTTGGTATATGTCTAGCACCTCCAACATATCGAAAACCACAAGGTAATGATTTGTGTTCTTTTACCTTGACGGGCAATGAGCTTGCAAAGAGTATTCCTTGTTTGTATCCTGTATATTCACATAATGCACCATTATTTTTCAACACTAGAGGAACATCCTGATACATGCCAACAAATACGCTGCTAGTTGTATTTAAAACCTTTACGGCCTCTTCTAGCTGTAATCCGCTGATGATTGATAGCATTATTTCCGTGTCTGTTTTGTCCAGCGTTTCAGCAATGGATGATAAGCCTGATAATGTACCGTTCATAGCTAGCGCAATATCCCCTTGTATGTATGGGTGACAGCGATCGTCATGAATTTCACCAACTGACGCGATCCTTGTATGATAGATTAGATACTCATAGTCTGTTTTTAGGATTGCTGGCGCGATATCAATGTTAGCCAGGTTTACCCCTTTTTCAAGCTTTATAAGCCGTCCTTTTTTTGTGAACAAAGCATAACCGTTACCATGTCCGCCGCATTCTGTTTCAAGATGGTCTAAGAGGTCTAGGAGTCCGTGTTTTTTTTCATAGTCTTTTATTGCGTCACATGTTGCTAAAATTAACCTGCACATTTTTCTAGTTTACAATCCTTCCTTGTTTGATGCTTTAGTAAAGGGGCGGGTGTCGCCTATAAAAGGAGATCCACCCCTTATGATTTATGCGTTCTCTTGAATGTCTAAGTGTTTATGCGTTTACTACTTGTTCCTTCAGGGGAATATAGAGTCTCCTTTTAATAGCATATTCACGTAAACATTCAGAATATGCTATTCCGTGCTCTTCCGCGTTTGTATACGCGATATCAATAAAGTCTGTGAAATCCCCCAATTTGTTCACTCCTTCCTTGAGTGTATAAGAGCGCGCAAAGAGTATGATTGCGTGTATCAGCTCAAGCGACGCCGTGATAGTGTCAACGTTTAGCGTGCCTTTGTTAAACCTAAATTCAATGGTATGCCGGTTCATCAGGTTTAACGCCTGATATCGCGTGTCGTCGTAATACTTCGCCACAATCTCAGCCGCTCTCATATCGTCCTCCTCGTGAGCAGCTAGATATCTTTTGAACCTCGCCCATGTACGTATGTTATTTGATGAACGTCTTGAAAAAGTAAAGAGTTCCTTTTCAAACTTTTGCATAAACGCGAGAATACGCCCTATAGTTATATACCGATCCTCGCAGAACTCACCTAATCCCGCGCATGATGCGTGGATGTGCAGGCCGCATGTACTTGTATTATGAGATGCATATCCACAATTATTTAATACCTTTGACATCCGCTTATAGTGTTTACGGGCATGGTCCTGCCAGTAAGTAAGCGTCATTGGATTGGAAATTATTTCAAAGCCTGTTTCTACGCTCCCATCATTTTGGAAATATACGAGATCTCCAGCGACATCGTGCAGCTGTTCCGCAACAGCTTCATTGTTACCCTGTCCCCTGTCCACTTCCAATTCCAAGCCTAGGTATAGTCCGTCATTTGACGTGCCATAGAAGCTATTTGTTACTTGCGCGTGATGTTCCCGTATATACGGGACACGACAATTCTTACAAACATGCTCATTTGTAATGGGGTTGTAGTGCATAGTATCCGCGCTATACAGTCCCCCGCAACAGCTGCAATTTGCGTAATGCCGCTCTAGGCACTGTTCGCAGATAGTGTCATCGTTTCCTGTGAAATATGCGTTATTATTTCTTACAACGCGCCCACAATCGTTACATACAGAGAACTCTTCCCTCATGCACGACCTGCAAAAATACTCATCGGTGATTGCATCGTGTAGCATGTGACTTTTCAAAAAACCTTCATCACCACAACCACTACATGTTACCGTTAGGTCGTCGTAACACGTTTCACAAAGGAGCCCTATAGGCAATACATCACGCCATTCTTCGTATGTTGTGCGTCCGTTACAAAAAGCACAGGTTTCCGTAAGAGCGTTGTTGTTGTTGTTGCTAGTCTCAGTTGGGGTTATACGCGTGCAATCTCCTACACATCCGCAATGCTCGCACATAATATAATTACCTCACTTTCACATCATAGTCATGGTGCTGTTGCTAAATCTGATAGATCAGCGCGGTGAAGCATATGACTAACAACATGTGTATAAGCGTTTGGTTCCCTCCTCTCTTTTTCGTGATATACTTACCTTTACGTACTAGTCCAACAGTCGCGTCAGATGTATTTATCTGCTGCTGATGGTACTTGGTGTTTTTATCTGGTGCTTTGTTGAT
>JAISZL010000073.1 GCA_031269245.1 Synergistaceae bacterium
TAAAGCGTCATTATCGCGCTGTCCAGGATACCGATCCGGCGCTGGCGCTTCGGGACAATCAGCGGCTCGAAGGTTCCATCTCTGTCCCTGGGAGTATCCAGCGGTATTTCGCCGGATTCTGACTTTACCGTCTTGTGCCCTTTGCCATTACGGTAGTTGCCAGGCCCTGACGGCTGTTTCTCGGATGAAAGGTGAAAATCCAGTTCCTTGTTGAGCATTTTTTCCAGAACGGCCTTTTGAAGCTGCCGGAACAAACCCTCCTTCCCAAACACGTCTTCCCGCGTCCTGAGACCTTCCGTGAGCTCGTTCAGCATCTCATCGGTGATATTCAGAGATCCTTTCACTTTCTCCGTGTTGCTCATGTGTGATACCCTCCTCTTTAGATTTCTTGACTTTCTGGTTTCACACACTTTATTTTACAGACTCGAAAAAAAAGGCGGTACACTGGGCACATTTCAAGACCAGAGAGCGGGCCCGCCAAGCTATGTTCGCCTACATCAACGGTTTTTACAACACCCGGCGAGCCCAAAAACGCCTGGACTATCTTAGCCCGCTGGAGTGGTTTAAGAATTGGTATCGTATCCGAAAAAGTGTTGACGACCCTTCCCATATTTCTTCAGATTTTTTCATATCTCGACGGAGCCCTCGAACACCTTGTGGACGCGGCAGCGCAGTATGACCTCGCCTCCCGAGTAGTCCACGGTCATGTCGCCGCCGTTTTGTATCACGCGTATCCTGCCGCCGCGCGAGCAGAAGCCGTTCTCGATAGCCGCCACCGCGGCGGCGCAGGCGCCGCTGCCGCTCGCCATGGTCTCGCCGTCCCCGCGCTCCCATATCCGCATCCTCAAGGTCGTATCATCTACCACCTTGACGAACTCGACGTTGGCCCTCTTCGGGAAGATGGACGCGTGTTCCACGATGGGACCTATGGCCTCTACGTCGAAGCGCTCCGCGTCGTCGCAGAATATCACGCAGTGCGGGCTTCCCATCGAGACGCACGTTATGCAGAACATCTTGTCCCCTATGTCGACGACCCTGCCCATGACCCTGTCGCCGGGCAGCTTCACCGGTATGGATGACGGAGAGAACATCGGGGCGCCGAGGTTGACCTCGCCCGAGACCGCCTCGCCGTGCCTGGTGAAGAGCTCCACCCTCCTCGTGCCGCTCTGGGTGTCAATGACAAGGCTCTTTCTGCCGCCGGTCCTGCCGCTCTCGAAGAGCAGTTTGCCGGTGCAGGCCACGGCGGACGCGCTCATCAGCCCCTCGCTGCCATCGGTGTTGAAGAGCCTCATGTACGCGTCGGCCCCTTCGGAGCGGCATATCATGACCACTCCGTAGCCCCCGACCCCGAAGTGCCTGTCGCCCAGCATTATGGAGAGCGACTCGGGGGAGACTATGTCGCTGTCGAAACAGTCGAAATACAGGTCGTCCTTGCCGCAGCTATGCAGCTTCGAGAAGCGCAGGACGCTCTTAGAGCGCCTCATGTTGGCGATGTCAACCAGCTCAGTGTTCTCCTCGCTGTACTTGCTCCTGAGGCTGTCGGCCACTGCGGTGGCCGTGTCTATCGAGGTCAGGCACGGGATCCCGAGGCGCACGGCCAGCGATCTCATCTGCACGCTCTCCCGCGCCGAGCCGAGCCCCCTGTCCGAGGTCGATACGATGTACTGGACCTTGCCGCTCTCGATCAGGGTCGCCACGTTGTCCGACGACTCGCTTATCTTGTGTATCGTCATAGCGGAGAGCCCGGTGCGCGACAGAACCCTGGCGGTGCCCCTCGTCGCGTAGAGGTTGAGCCCGAGCTGAGAGTATTTCTTCGCCACGTCGACTATCTCCGCCTTATCGCTGTCGCGCACGGTGAGGAGAACCCCGCCGCGCCGCTCCATGTTGTACCCGGCGGCGACGAGTCCCTTGCGCATCGCCTCCTCCAGCGTCTTGCCGATGCCCAGCACCTCTCCCGTCGACTTCATCTCTGGGCCCAGGTGCGTGTCCACGCCGTGCAGCTTCTCGAACGAGAACACCGGCACCTTAACGGCGATGTAGGGCATGGGCGGGTAGAGCCCGGTGCCGCAGCCCATGTCCTCCAGCTTCTCGCCCAGCATCGCGCGCGTCGCCAGGTCCACCATCGGTATCCCCGTGACCTTGCTGATGTAGGGGACCGTCCGCGACGCCCGGGGGTTGACCTCTATAACGTACAGATCGTCGCCGTGTATTATGTACTGGACGTTGACCAGCCCCAGCGTGTTCATGGCGAGGGCGATGCTCCGCGTGTGCTCCACTATCTTCTCGATCAGCCTGTCCGTGACGTTTATGGACGGGTAGACAGCTATTGAGTCGCCGGAGTGTATGCCGGTGCGCTCTATGTGCTCCATTATCCCCGGTATCAGGATGTCGCTCCCGTCACAGATCGCGTCGACCTCTATCTCTATGCCGCGCAGGTACTTGTCTATCAGTACGGGGCCGCGCACGTCGCCGCTGAGGATTATCCCCATGAACTCGCGCAGATCGTCCTCGGAGAACGCAATGCTCATGTTCTGTCCGCCGAGGACGTATGACGGGCGCACCAGCACGGGATAGCCGAGGCGGTTCGCCGCGTCCACGGCCTCATCCGCGCAGAGCGCCGTCCCGCCCCGCGGGCGCAGTATGCCCAGGCGCTCCAGCAGGGAGTCGAACCTCTCCCTGTCCTCCGCCAGGTCGATGCTGTCATATGACGTGCCCAGTATCCTGTATCCGCTCTCGCTTATACACCTCGCGAGCTTTATGGCGGTCTGCCCGCCATAGGCCGCGACGACGCCGACGGGGCGCTCCATCTCGAGGATGTCTAAGACGTCCTCGTCGGTCAGCGGCTCGAAATAAAGGCGGTCCGCCGTGTCGAAATCGGTCGAGACCGTCTCAGGGTTGTTGTTTATTATCGCCACCTCGTACCCCTGTTTCTTGAGCGCCCATACGCAGTGGACGCTAGAGTAGTCGAACTCGATCCCCTGCCCTATGCGGATCGGGCCGGAGCCCAGCACGACCACGGTCCCCTTCTTCCCCCCTCCGGCGTCCCGCCCGCGTTTTATGAACTCCAAGACCTCGTTCTCGCCCCCCGAGGACGCGTAGAAGTAAGGTGTGCTGGCGCTGAACTCACCCGCGCAGGTATCCACCATCTTGTACGAGGCGTGAATTCGGTTTTTCACCCTGCCGCCGGATATCTTCTCCAGGACAGCGTCGGGATAACCGAGCCTGCGTCCCTCCCTGTAAAGCTCGTCGCTCAAGCCCTCCGATCTCAGTATGGCCTCGAAGCGGACCAGGTTTTGCAGATGGCCCAGGAACCACCTGTCGATGCCCGTGCCGCGGTTTATCTCATCCGGCGTCACCCCCCGGCGCATCGCCTCGAAGATGTGGAATATCCTCTCGTCCGTAGGCGTCCTGACGGCGTCCATCAGGTCTCCGTCAGATACGCTCTCCAGCTTGGAGAGGTAGAGCGTCCGCTGGTGTATCTCCGCGCCCCTGACCGCCTTCATGAGCGCCGCCTCGAAGTTGTCGGCCAGGGCCATGACCTCCCCCGTGGCCTTCATCTGAGTGCCTAGGGAGCGCGGCGCCGAGGCGAATTTGTCGAAGGGCCACTTCGGGAACTTGACCGCGACGTAGTCGAGCGCCGGCTCGAAGCACGCGCACGTCTTGCCCGTGACGGCGTTTGTGATCTCGTCCAGCGTGTATCCGATGGCGATCTTGGCCGCCACCTTGGCTATCGGGTACCCCGTCGCCTTCGACGCCAGCGCCGACGAGCGGGAAACCCTCGGGTTCACCTCGATGACGGCGTACTCGAAACTGTCGGGGGAGAGCGCGAACTGGCAGTTGCAGCCGCCCTCTATCTCCAGCTCGGAGATTATCGACAGCGCGGCACTGCGCAGCATCTGATACTCCTTGTCGGAGAGCGTGACGGCCGGTGCGATCACTATGCTGTCGCCGGTGTGCACACCCACTGGGTCGAAGTTCTCCATGCTGCACACGGAGATGCAGTTGCCGAGCCTGTCGCGCATCACCTCGAACTCTATCTCCTTCCACCCCGCCACGGATTTCTCCACCAGTATCTGCCCGATAGGGGACATCCTCAGCCCTCCGCCCGCTATCCCGCGCAGCTCCTCCTCGTCTCCCGCTATCCCGCCGCCGGAGCCGCCCAGCGTGAAGCCCGGCCTGACTATCAGCGGGTAGCCGATGAAGCGCGCGAAGTCTATTGCGTCCCCGACGTCAGACACCACCTCGGACGGGATGACCGGCTGCCCTATCCTCTCCATGGTCTCCTTGAAGAGCCTCCGGTCCTCTGCGCGGTCGATGGTCTCCGGCCGCGCGCCCAGCAGCCTTATCCCACGCTCGCCCAAAAAGCCGTCCTTAGCGAGCTTCATCGCGAGGTTGAGCCCGGTCTGCCCCCCGAGCGTCGGCAGCACGCTGTCGGGGCGCTCGCGTTCCATTATCCTCTTCAAGGTCGCCTCTGTGAGCGGTTCCACGTATATCGAGTCCGCCATAGCGACGTCCGTCATGATGGTCGCTGGGTTGGAGTTGACGAGCACTATCCCGACCCCGTCCTCCTTGAGCGCGCGGCAGGCCTGCGTCCCGGCGTAGTCAAACTCCGCCGCCTGGCCTATCACTATCGGGCCCGACCCTATCACGAGGGTTTTCTTTATGTCCCGGTCCTTAGGCATTTTTATGACCACCCATCGAGCTGACGAAGCGATCGAACAAAAACGCCGTATCGAGCGGTCCAGCCGCCGCCTCCGGATGGAACTGTACGCTCGATGCCGGGATGTTTTTGTAGTCTATCCCCTCGCACGTGCCGTCGTTCGCGTTGACGTAGCGCACCTCGGCCGCGTCCTTGGGTATGCTGTCCGCCACCACGGCGTAACCGTGGTTCTGCGTCGTTATGTAAAGCGAGCCGGTCTTGACGTCCCGCACGGGCTGGTTCGCGCCCCTGTGCCCGTACTTGAGTCGCTCCGTGCGGGCGCCCGTCGCGAGCGCCAGAAGCTGGTGCCCCAGGCAGATGCCGAAGATGGGGATCCCCGTCGAGGTCAGTTTCCTCAGCTCCTCTATTATCTCGGGGTTGTCCGCCGGGTCCCCGGGTCCGTTGCAGAGCATCACCCCGTCGGGCCTCATCGACGCTATCATGTCCGACGTGAAGTTGTGCGGCGCCACAAAAACCTCGCAGCCCCTCGCGCTCAAGGACTTGGCGATGTTCCCCTTGGCCCCGAAATCCCACAGGACCACCTTGAAATCGGCGGCGCCTCCGCTTGAGGGGACGGTGTACGGCTCCTTTGCCGACACGCTCGGCACCGCGTCGCGTATGGCGTAGCGCCTCACCGCGTCCATGTCCACTGCGTCCGGATCGCGGGTGATGACTCCGTTCATCACGCCGCGCTCCCTTATGATCCTGGTTATCGCCCGGGTGTCCACGCCGCATAGCCCGACGATGCCCCCCTCCTCCAGGAACGAACCCAAGTCCCCCTCCGACCTGAAGTTCGACGGATCACCGCACCACTCCCTGACTATGTAGCCCCTGGGCTGGACGCGCGGGCTTTCGAAATCGGCCCGGATCACTCCGTAGTTGCCTATCAGCGGAAAGGTCTGGATGACTATCTGCCCGTAATAGCTGGGGTCGGTCAGTGTCTCCAGGTAGCCCGTCATGCCCGTCGTGAACACGACCTCGCCCAACGCGTCACCGAACTCGATCGGACGCCCGAACGACCGCCCCTCGAAGACCGTTGAATTCTCAAGAACCAGATAAGCCGCTGACGACACGCCATTTCCCCCTCACTTGGAGTTATAAAATATTCATTAAATTTTTCGGATAAAATATTAAGTATCCCAGAGTTCATAACGGACGCTCAAAGCGTCCGTTATACTATCACATAGCTAATCGTATTTCTACATATAAATATAAATTAACCAACGTATATTATAGCGGCGTTAGGGATATAACGCGGCACCGCCATGCGTGATGGCCGGTCGGGGTTTGGGCGGTAAGATATCCCTGTCACAGGGGTAGGTATTCTCTTGTTCATTCTGATCGCGTTCAGAGCGAGCGCCGTGTTTTTGGCCGCCCGGCGAATACGCCGTTGGGCCGCGGAAGACAGTTGCGATTTGAAGGAAAAATGCTACCATTAACAATGGATTATGAAATATATTTTTGGGGACGGATATCATAGTTTTTACTGATATGCCGCCCTATATGACAAACATAATTTTCAAGCAATGTGTCTTTGCTATTAAAAAAGATATTAGGCGGTTCTAAAGGGTGAAACGTTAAAACAGGTTCGGACAACCGCTTTAGCCATATCAAAAACAGTCCATTGATCGCGAATTGGTATCAGATCGCGTCGTCCGAATAGCGCGATAGGGTGGGCAGGCGATTGCAGAAGATCAGCCTGAAGCGGCCTCGCTCGTCCTGTGGGTCGTGCTCTACGAGGTGAAGGGCACAGTAGTCCTGACAGAAGCGGAACACGTCCTTGAGCTCCACGTTGAACAGCCTCGACAGGATCGTCCAGAACACACCGCCGTGCGCAACGATGAGTATCCGCCTCATCCCCTTCGAGCTTTCTATTATGCTCTCGAGCGCCCCCGCGGCGCGCTCCCTCAGATCGGAGAACGTCTCGCCGCCGGGTGCCGCGATGTTCGCAAAATCCACGCCGCGCGCCCGGAACACCTCGGGGGAAGCCAGGGTGGCCTCATCCTTCGGCACTCCGTCCCAATCCCCCATGAATATCTCGCGCAGCCGCGCGTCCCGCTCCACACCGCACGGTTTGCCGGCATGGGCGCTTGCCACTATTTCCGCCGTCTGGACCGCCCTCGTGAGGTCGCTCGATATTATCCGCTCAAATATGACTCCAGACAGCTCCTCAGCAGTCCTCCTCGCCTGTTCCAACCCGAGCTCCGAAAGGGGGTAATCGCTGTGGCCGTATAAGTACGGTCTCTCGTCCGGGAACTCGGGCGCTCCATGCCTCAGCATGAAGATGCTCATCTTCCGCGCTCCGGCCGCGCCGAAACTCGCGCCACGCTCCAACTCCTCCGTCATGGACAACTCCCCTGACCGCTTTTAATTCGGGCCAACCGCGAAACGGCTGTCCCGGCTGTTTTTCAGCACGAAACAAAGCCCTCTGCCCCGCCTCCGCGCCTTGATGTCAAACGCACGTCAAAATTGTATATTCATACAATCTTCAGAGCCGAAACCCGATGTATTATACAAAGTAATGAAGCCTCGGGCAAGGCAAAAATGCGAAAAGAGGCCGTACACGCTGAAACACTGAGATGAGAGGTGATGCGATGAACGACGGACGAATTGGTGGCGGAGGCGTCGCAGCACGGACGCTAATAACCCCTCGCTTGGTTGCGTGAAACTCTGTCGCGCGAGGAAACGGTGAGACACAGATTTTGACGAGTCCCCAAAAATCCTCTCATATCTCCGACGGACCGTCCGAGTCGCCAGACCGGGCGGTCCGATTTTATATCGCTCCATCGCTGTCAATAACGCCAACTCGACTTCAGCCATCTGACTTACAAATTTGAATAAATCTCGTACAATACGCAAAAACACTAAAAAATCTCATTAAGCATCAAATAAATATATCTTGTGCTAAAATTTTTTTACGTTGCCGTCGGCCATCCGCAACGCGGGCAATGGATCGCGGTGATGCGTTATGCCAGCCAATACCCGTCTGGGTTGATTGTCTTTTTATATAAGGAGGGATACGTCAATGAGAATTTTCAGAAGAGCGTCCGCCGCCGCATTGATGCTTGCGGTTTTTGTTCTCGCCTCGCGCGCGGCGTCCGCGAACCCCATCTATCGCGAGGGTGAGGTCATAGTCGTCCTGAAGGGTGACTCGAGCCGGCTGATCGCGGCGTCCGCCGGCGATCAGCCGGTCGGCTGCGTCAAGAGGGTGGCGAGCTCCGTAGGGGCAAACGTGAGCAGGACCTACTCAGCCCTATCCCAGTCAGGCGACGGGATATTCGCGCACCTGACATCCGGCGCCAAGACGACTGAGGAGATGATGGACGAGCTTCGCGAGGACCCCGACGTCATAGCCGTCTCGCCAAACTATATACGGCGAGCGCTGGTGACTCCGAACGACCCAGAATACGGCGAGCTCTGGGGTATGAACAAAATAGGCGCGCCTCGCGCATGGGATGTGACGAGCGGAGACCACGGCGTCTACGTCGCCGTCATCGACACCGGGGTTCAGGCAAACCACCCAGACCTCACGGCGAACATCGACGCGGATCGCTCCAGAAATTTCACGGGGGACCGCTTAAAAACCATAAAGGATGACAACGGGCATGGCACGCACGTCAGCGGCATCATAGGTGCCGTGGGAGACAATGACAGAGGCGTCGCTGGGGTGAACTGGAGCACTCAAATAATAGCGCTCAAGATATTGGACGAAAACGGTGAGGGCAACGTGTCATGGGAGATAGACGCGATAGATTACGTTGTCGGGCTTCTGAAAGAAAACGTGCCAATTCGCGCCGTAAACCTATCGCTGGGAGGGACGGTGGAGGTTGATAGCCCGGACGAATACATAGGCTCCCCCGAGTGGTTGGCGTTTAAGGAGCTGGACAAACTGAACAAAACCGTCATAGTGGTCGCAGCCGGAAATGACAAAGCAGAGGTCGGCGTGCCGTCCGGCATCAAAAATGGGGATAATAAAAACGTCGCGGGCATGACCTTCCCCGCCTCGCTCACAGGTATGGACAACATGATCGTAGTGGGGAGCGTGGACGACAACGACAGGGCGAGTGATTTCTCCAACTGGAGCGATAAATACGTCCACCTGGCCGCGCCTGGCAGCAAAATATTAAGCACTGCCTCTGGGGACCGTTACGCCTTTAACAGCGGAACATCAATGGCGGCGCCGCACGTCGCGGGAGCCGTCGCGCTCCTGGCCTCAACATCAGGTTTTTCCGATGCCACGGCGAAGAGACTAAAGAGCCATCTCCTGAAAAACGCCAACGACGACATCAACCCCAGCCCCAGCAATGGCAAGCCCGACTCAAAGTTATCCATCTACGGTCTGCTCGACATAGGCAAAGCGGTCGAAACAGAATCGTCGAGCGTCGAAGAAGGAGTGACAAGCGTAAAGGTAAAAGGGGCCTCATCAGTAGTATACCTGTCTCCAAGCGCACACAACTCCACCACCTTGACAGCCTGCATCGAGCCGGAGACTGCGACGGAAATAGTAACATTCTCATGGAAAAGCGAGGATCCCAGTATAGCCACTGTGGACGACAAAAACGTACCCACGGCGGTCGTACGAGGGTGGGCCATAGGCGAGACAAACATCGTTCTGACAACCACACGCAACGATGATAGCACTATTTTGTCGGAATACCATATAAAAGTCGAAATGTCGGTGCCATCACCAGCGGAACCTCAGGGTGGAGGCGGCGGTGGCGGTGGCTGCAACGCGACGCACGGCTCGATGCCGCTTGGATCGGCCGCGTTGGCCTTGATGGGATACCTCGCGGCGAGGCGCCGAGAAGGCGGCTGATTTTGGTGGAATGGACGGAAGTACAGCCACAAATATATAAGCCTGGGAACTCTTGGCTGTGACGCCATATTTACGGTACATCTTGCAATATTGACTGTATTGGTATGGAATGTCCCCGGCAGCTTGGCACTCCCTGCGGTACTCGTCCCGCGGCAGTGTCATGGTAACTCCCGCTCTGGCATGCTCCTTGTGGATATGCTCGAAGTCGGGCATCTTTGCGGCTCCTACCGATCCACGCGCTTTTTCAGGGAAAAGCGCGCGTTGTAAGTCCGCATCCGTTTGAAGACACGTGGCCTCCGTTGAGCGGAATATTCGGCTATTGACAATCGTTCCTTTCGTGATAACATATCATTCGTTTAGAAAAGAAATTGTCTTTGCGGAGGAGGCGAGGGTAGTGACCAAGTTGTCGGTGTTGCGACGATCACGACGTGGTTTCAAGTACGAGAAATCACATATACGTAGCGTCGATGGGGATATGGCCCTTGCGCACTGGCGACAGAGATGAGGCGTCGCAGGCTGAAAGCGTCTCTCGCATAAGGCTTGAGGTTTTTATAATTTATATTTTTGCCCGCGCCCCGGAGCTGATGTCGAAGAAAGGCTCCTTTTTTTTGTGCCAAGTAGACATCCGGCCGGTTCCCGAAAGGACCGAACGAGCGGGTTCGGGGTCTCGGTTCCCCGGGCCAATGAGGGTGGCACCGCGGGTTTGAACGGTCTTCGAAACTCGTCCCTCGTCCTCCACTTGTGGAGGACGAGGGACGAGTTTTTTTATGTACTTATTTTCTAAAAAACACAGTGGAGGCGATCGTGATGGAGAAGAGCGGCAAGAAGGGCAAGGCGATTCTGGCGTACAGCGGAGGATTGGACACCTCGGTAGCCATACCGTGGCTGATGGATCAGGGGTATGACGTGGTTACCATGACGGCCGACGTGGGTCAGCAGGCGGACAACATGGAGGAGATCAACGACAAGGCGATAAAGACAGGTGCGATAACGGCGCATATGCTCGACCTGCGCGAGGAGATGATCGAATACTTCATCTGGCCGGGGCTGAAGGCAAACGCGCTCTACGAGGGCGTGTACCCGCTCAACTCTGCGTACTCAAGGCCGCTCATCGCCAAGGCGATGATACGCATCGCTCAGCAGGAGGGAGCGGTCGCGATAGCCCACGGCTGCACCGGGAAGGGGCAGGACCAGGTTCGTATAGAGGTCTGCGCGAACGCGCTCGACCCGACGATCGAGGTGCTGGCGCCCGTCCGCGACTGGCACATGTCCCGCGAGCAGGAGATGGAGTATGCGGAGCGTCACAACGTCCCCGTCCCGACGACCCGGAACAGCCCGTACAGCTTGGACGACAACCTCTGGGGCAGGTCGTGCGAGTGCGGGGTGCTGGAGGACCCGTGGAACAAGCCGCCGAAGGGCGCCTACGGGCTCACGGTCGACCCCATCGAGGCGCCGGACAAGCCGGCTCTCGTGGAGATAACCTTCGACAAGGGTATCCCGGTCGCCATAGACGGCAAGCGCATGAGCGCGATAGACCTGATCGACGCGCTCAACAAGCTCGCCGGGGCTCACGGGGTAGGGCGCATAGACATGGTGGAGAACAGGCTGGTCGGCTTCAAGAGCCGCGAGGTCTACGAGTGCCCGGCTGCCGTGACGTTGATCACGGCGCACAGGGCTCTTGAGACCATCACCCTCGCCAAGGAGGTCATGAGGACCAAGGCCGACCTCGAGAGGAAGTTCTCCGAGCTGACCTACGAGGGCTACTGGTTCTCACCGCTGATGGAGGCCATCCAGGCGTTCGTCGACAAGACTCAGGAGGTCGTGAACGGGACCGTTCGCGTGCAACTCTACAAGGGCTCGGCCATCGTCGAGGGGATGAAGTCCGAGAGCGCCATATACCGCGAGGACCTGGCCACGTACTCCGAGGGCGACGCGTTCGATCATGCGGCGTCCGTCGGTTTCATCAAGGTGTGGGGGCTGCCGATCAAGACGTGGACGGAGACGCACGACAAAGGCAGTGTCGAGTTCGAGACCGACGTAAAGGACACGAAGCTCACGTCCGAGGCGATGGTCATGGCATTCTGACGCCAATTTGCGATCAGGGGCCTGAGGCTGAGGGATTCGCGTTAAAACCTTTGCCCTTCAGGCCCCTCGCGATAGAGCGGAGATCTTTATCGCCCTAGTCAGATGTTCCTCAGATCCTCGACGATGGCCGTCTTGCTCTCCGTGCCGGCGTCGGCCATCTTTATCATCTCCGCCGGCGACCCGGCGACGACCGCGCCCGGCGGGACGTCCCTCGTTACCACCGCGCCGGCCGCTACGACCGCGCGCCGGCCCACCCTGACGCCCTCCAGTATGACCGCGTTGGCCCCTACGAACGCGTCGTCCTCTATCACGGTGGGGGAGGCGGATATCGGCTCTATGACCCCGGCCACCACGGCGCCCGCGCCAACGTGGCACCGCGCCCCGACGACGGCCCTGCCTCCTATGACGGCGTTCATGTCTATCATCGCGCCCGTGCCTATCGACGCGCCGATGTTTATGACGGCGCCCATCATGACGACGGCGTTTTTGCCGATGTCCGCCATGCCGCGGATCACCGCGCCCGGCTCGACGCGGGCGTCGTATTTCGTGAGGTCGGCCAGGGGCACCGCGGAGTTGCGGGCGCGAGGTGGTTCCATCTCCCAATCGCGGATGAAGCGCGCGTTGCTCTCTATGAACTTGGCCAGCGCCGCGCTCTCCCCCGATATAGTGCCGAAACCGGAGCAGCGCACGACGGAGAATTCCCCCGCTGCGCTCCAGTCCACTGAATCGAGGTCCCCAGACACGAACGCGCGCGTCCGTGTCCTCTTGACGGATTCCTTTATGAGTTTGATGATCGATGCCGTATCCATATCCGTTTTCACCCGTGTTCCCTCCAAGAAGTTATTTCAGGCTCCGCAGGACGTCCTGAAAATTATAATAGCCGCTGTCAGCCGACGCCGCGAACTCAGCCGCGAGGAGAGCCCCGCGCGCGAGAACGCCGCGGTTTATCGTCCTGTGGGTGAAGGTCATCAGCTCGTCCGAGTTGGCCAGGTGCACGGAGTGGTCCCCTGGCAGGTTGCCCAGCCTTATGGAGTGAGCGGGACACCTCCTGCCGAGGGCGTCCATCAGGGCGAGTGCCGTCCCGGACGGGGCATCGACCTTTTTGTCGTGGTGTGTCTCCACGATCTCCGCGTCCCAGCCGGCCAATATCTCGGAATAATCCGACAGTATCATCGAGAGTATGTTTATGCCCACCCCGAAGTTCGGCGAGTACACGACAGGGACCAGGCTCGAAAGCCCGCGAAGTGACTCGCCGTCCGATGTGGAAAGTCCGGTGGTGCCCAGCACCAGCGCGGACGAGCATTCGCGGCAGATCCTGACGGTCGACGCCAGGGCCGACGGCCGCGAAAAGTCCAGGACCACCCGAGGCGTCCCCAGCGCCTCCTCCCCGTTTTCGTCGACCTTCATGACCAGCTCGTGCCCCCTCGACTCGAAGAGGGGGATGATCTCCGCCCCCATTCTTCCGGTGTATCCCACGAGCGCGTATCTCATCATCCAGCCGCCCGCATGTCAAGCGCGTTGTCAGCCATGACGCCGCAGAGTTCGAGATCTGAGTCGATCCTGCGCATGGTCCCCTCGGACGCCGGGACGAGCGGGAGGCGCAGGCGGTTCTCGCAGTATCCGAGGCGCGACAGCGCGTACTTCACCGGCATCGGGTTGGTCTCAGCGAAGAGGCTTCGCATGAGCGGCAGCATGTTCAGGTGCAACTCGCGCCCGGTCGCCACGTCCCCGCGCGTCGCCGCCCTGGTCATCTCGGCCACCCTGTCCGGGAGTATGTTCGAGAGGACCGATATCACGCCGTGCCCGCCGCTGTTGACGATGTGGAACGTCTGATCGTCGTTGCCGGACAGCACGCTGAAGTCGTCCCGGATGTGCCTCACGGACTCTATGATCTCGTCGGCCTGGGCTATGCTGCCCGACGCTTCCTTGAGGCCGGCTATCCCGGGCAGCGAGGCCATGCGCGCTACCGTGGAGGGCAGCAGGTTGACGCCGGTGCGCCCAGGGACGTTGTACGCGATTATCGGTATGTCGACGCTGTTAGTTATTGCCTCGAAGTGACAGTACAGCCCCTCCTGCGACGGTTTGTTGTAGTAGGGGGTCACCACGAGCGCCCCGTCAGCGCCCAGCTCGCGCGCCGACCGGCAGTTCTCTATGGCGCGTTCGGTGTTGTTCCCGCCAGTCCCTATGACGACCGGAACCCTCCCGGATGCCCGGGCGACCGAAAACGACGTCACGTTCGCGCGCTCGGCCTCCGATATCGCCGGAGCTTCCCCCGTCGTCCCAAGGACGACGAGGAAGTCCGCCCCGGACTCGATCTGCCAGTCGATGAGACGTCCCATAGCGCAGTAGTCCACGCCGGACGCGCTGAACGGAGTGACCAGGGCTGTGCCGGTTCCTCTAAACAATGGTTCTCTCACTTCGAATTCCTCCTCAATTGATATCGATTCGCGATCAACAGGCTGTTTTTGATGTGGTTGAACGCTTGTCCAAACCTGTTTTTTTAACGCCTCACTCTTCAAGCCCTTGATCTCAAATCGGTATAAAAAATCGGCGCGTCCCTGATACAACCAGGGACGCGCCGTTATGCGGACAACGACTCGCGGTACCACCCTGCTTGGGAAACATGCCCGCAACAGACACATCTCCCCGCTTCGGAGCCATATGACGGAGGCTCAACCCGTGAACGTACTACCCGCCCTCGAAGGGCCGTTTCCGCTCCAGCTCACCAAGTTTTGAGCCTCCTCCGACAACCGTTGGACGTCTCTCAGCCGGTGAACGTCCCTCTCTGTCAATTGTTCCATGGATTCAGCGCCTTGGGTCTCAGCCTTTGGCGATATTTAATTGTGTGCAAGTATAGCAATCATTTTGAGGATGTCAAGTGGTTTTTGGCGCCCCGAATCTCCAATGAGTATCAAAATGCGGTTGTTCATAACCGAAAAGTGGTGACAAAATAACTCTCGCTCATTATAATGCCCCTATTAACAAATGGAGATGGAGGGGGGCTTAAACAATGCGAAAAGCGCTTGACGCCCAGATGAAATCCGGTAGCCTTCTCCAGGCTCCAGGCTCCAGGCTCCAGGCTCCAGGCTCCAGGCTCCAGGCTCCAGGCTCCAGGCTCCAGGCTCCAGGCTTAATAATATTCATTCCACGTGCGCGCCATGCGCACATCTGGCTTATATCTTTGACTCCTCTTAAAAACCTAAAATCCTTACTTTATATTAAGTTGAGTAAACTTGCTTCAACGCAGCGCGTAGGGAGGTTTTTACAAAGCTGCTACGTAAAGTTGTCTTGGTTTTCCAAATTTTTGAACACTCGTGGTCTTCAAACAGGAGACACGTGGTCTTCGTTTAGCGGAATATTCAAGAAAGGGTGATTCCATGATAATATCACTGCCTGCGGGTGAACTTAAAGAATACATAAGGCAACAGGTAAATTTATTTTTCCCGGACAAATATAAATTCGAAGGCCATGACGTTGATTCAGCTTTCTCTCAGGCATTAGAGCGCGTAGAATATTGCTTCAAGCATATTACTCTGCCAATGTACTTGACTCATGATAGACAACCATATTTTTACCATATGCACTCCGACCAATATAGTCAGTTTTTATATTTTTTATCTAATAGCCTTTGGGAACTGTCGCAAAATAAACCAATATGTGATAAATTATTAGTATTAAATCGTGCATTAAGTGGTTTTTTTGTTTCGTATAAATGCCCTCTTCCAGCAATATTTATATTTATCCATCCGCTGGGGAGCGTTATTGGAAACGCTAAATTTTCTGAGTTTACAATTATTATGCAAGGGGTGACTGTTAATACGTCTCCTCGATTCATGGGTAGTAGTTCTCCGTCACTTGGAAGAGGCTTGGCGTTGTGTGCGGGGGCAACGATAATTGGAGATAAGCCGATTGGGGATCGCGTTACAATTGGAGCAAACGCGCAGGTTCACAATATATCTATAGCGGATGATAGCATTGTTGTACGCGACAGTACCGGACAAATCAACATAAAACATAGAGGCGAGAAGCCCTGTTATGCACAATGTTATTTTAATGTGCAAATATAATGGTTGTCAAGCAATAACGTTACCACCTCAAACCACAGCCAAGTTTTAACCCATATGTGTGAAAAAGCAGAACTTCGTGAATCCAGGAATAATCAACGCCTACAGAGATTCAACCCCTCCAGCCTGTGGTTCGGGGGGATACCTTTAACTCATTTCGACAGCAAAAACGGGACCCTCCTCAAGGGGAGTCCCCGCGCGTTTTCGGGCGCCCGCGTGAATTCGCTTTAACCCCTCTGTCCGCTCAAGACGCGTTCAGGGCCGCGATAGCGCTCTTTATCCACGCGTCCGCGTCCGTCTCCGCTCTCTTCTGCTGCTCGCCCGACAGCTTCTTGCGCAGTTCGGCCGTCACGGCGGACAGAGCCTCCGCTGGATAGCCGCACTTCTCGGCTATCACGTACCACTTCAGCGCGTCGGTCGGCGACGCGGCGATCCCGATGCCGTCCTTGTAGACGACGGCTATGTTCTTCATCGCCTCGACGCTGCCGGCTGAGGCGGCCGCCTTGAGCAGCTTCATGCCCTCCTGCGTGTTTTGTTTCTGCCCTCTGAGGCCGTTCAGGTAGACGAGCCCCATGATCGACGCGGCGTCCGGATGTCCAGCGGCCGCGGCACGGGCCATGTAATCGACGGAGGCTTTCTCATCCCTCTTCACCCCGGCGCCGGAGTCGAGGATCACCGACATTTTGAACAGCGCCTCCGGCAGGTTCATGTCAGCCGCTTTTTTGAAGTACTCCGCGGCCTGGGCGCTGTCGGCCTCGCTCCCCATGCCGACCTCCCAGCAGATGCCGACGTTGTATATACCCTCCGCCATCCCGGTGGCTGCGGCCTTTTCGTAGCACTCGCGGGCCTTGGAGAAGTTCTTCTGCACCCCGATGCCCTCCGCGTAAAAGCCGCCCAAGGTGAGCAGCGCGCGCGCGTCACCCTTCTCGGCCTCGGCCCGCACCCTCGTGAATGCCTGCTCCGGTGTGACGGCCGTCTCCTGCGCGCCCAGCATAGATTGCTCGAGCTGCTGGATCCGCGAGCTCCGCGCCGCCTCCGCGGCATGGAGCGGCGCGGAGGCGAGCATGGCGAGCACGACGGCGAACATGAGGGGAAAAATCACGCGCTCCTGCCGCGGACGACGCGCGACGACGCGCGGCAGGAGCCCTCCATTTTTCGCTGAAACGAACCGCGTCATGTGCGGCGCACCTCCGGCGCGCGAACCGCTTCGAACTTCTTCATCCTCAAATTTATCCCCACCCTTTCACAAAAGACACAAGAGGTAATTTTCCCCGGCGTGGATGCCTCTCCACGATAGAACACGAGATAGCGTAAATTATGACATAATGAAACAAAATTTGCAATATTGATCGGAGGCCCCTCAAACCGCGGGATCAAAACCGCGGGCTCTGCCCGCACCCGCCAGAGAGCTAGCTCCCTGGACCCTTTATTACATTTTTATTGAGGGGAGCATGGAAACAACTCCCAAATCGTGGTAGGATAATACACAATGTGTTTAATAAAATTATAAATTTTGTGCAAGATTACATAATATATGGAGATGAACCGGACATGAGAGGAAAATGTTTGATCGCGTGTTTCATCATAGGGGGGTGCCTCGCCGCTTTGGTGCCGTCGCGCGCCGCGTCGGCGGCGGTGACGAGTCAGGGGGGCATGTTCATAGTCGACGACGCCGAGGGTTACGCGCCTGTCAGGAACGGGAACAAGAACGAGGCGCGGGAGGAGGCAAAGCGAGAGGCGTACCGCGACGCTCTGGAGAAGGCTTTGGGGGCGGTGGTCACAGGCGTGACCGAGATGGAGAACTACGCCGTCGTCAGGGACAAGGTGTTCTCCCAGACTTCGGGCATCGTCAAAAATTTCGACATCACCAGGGAGTGGATGGACGATGACGGGCTTCTCCATATAAGTGCCATATGCAAGGTGGGCGCGGCTGCCCTCGACGGGGTGCTTGGACCCGCGGTGATAGACGCCATCGGGAACCCGAGGATAATGGTCCTTGTCGACGAGCGCGTAGCGGACAAGCAATCGTTCCTCTCGACCACCGAGGGGGAGACGCTGCGCGTGTTTGAAAAGGCCGGATATCTGCTGGTCGACCCCGACCAGGCCCGCGCTCTGATCAATCTGGATCCCGAGTCGGCGTTCAACGATCCGGGCAAGATCATGGACGCCGCGAGGACCCTCCGGGCCGACGTCATCATTCTGGGCAAGGCGCAGGGCGCGACGGTGTTCAGCGGAAAGGTCAACGGAATAACCATGTACAGGGTGAAGGGCACGGTTCAGTTGAAGGCGGTGCTCACCAAGTCGGCTTACCAGATAAGCTCCAAGACCGTCGAGAGCACCACCGGCAAGGAACCGGCGCTCTCCCTCGAGTCCGGCGCCGAGGGGGTTTTCAAGGAGGCCTCGGCCATAGCGTCGAAGGAGATAGTCCACAAGATAGCGTATGCCCTGGTGTCCGGCTCCGCCGGAGGTGTGCCGGGCATAACGGTGAACATAAAGATTTCGAACATATCGTTCAAGAGGGTGGAGGCAATCGAGGAGGGTCTGCGCGAGCTGGTCGGAAAATCGGGCCAGGTCTACGAGCGGGAGTACAGGGACGGCACCCTTGAGATCGACGTGGTCTCCGAGAAGACATCGAGGAGCATCGCGTCGTTCCTGTCAGAGAACGGGGTCGATATAGGCGGTGTCACCTCTCAGACAATCGAGGGCAAGATGGAGGGAGAAGCCCCGGCTGGGACTCCCGCGCCTAAGGGGACGGAGGAGGCGCCTAAAAAGAAGGGCGTAGCGTCGTGCGAAACCGGGTTTTTCGGGATCGCGGCCATAGCGCTGGCGGGTCTCGTGTGCATGGCGGAGTAGTTCGCGCGGCGCGGATTCGGCCGAGGTCTTTAAATACGCGCGACTTTCGCGCATCAGGGGGGAATTGATATCATGGTTAAACTGAATGTGGTCAAGAAATTCGCCGCGGCTCTGTCGATGGCTTCGGTTGCGGTGCTTTGCGCTCTCGCTTCTTCCTCGCAAGCCGCTATACCGAACAAGGAGCTGATAGCTGTGGTGGCCGACGGCTCGAACGAGCAGCACATAAGGTCCGCTGAGGCCATCATGACGCAGCATCTCCTGATGAGCGGCTATAAGCCGGCGGACGAGCAGAAGATGAAACAGCTCAGGGCGGCCGCGAACGCGAGCAGGGAGAGGGAAGCCGTGAAGCTGGCGCTTCAGGGGAACGTCAAGGCCATTATGAACCTGGGCTCGAAGGTCGGCTTGAGCAAGTTCACCACGGTGGCCATTCGTGTCGACGCGGGCCAGCCCGCTGAGAATGAGTTCAAGCTCTTCACTGGAACCGCTACGCTTTCCGTGGTCGTGACCGGCTCGAATGGCGCCCGCCTCTACGCTGACACCGTGTCGGGCAAGCAGGTGGGCTACACCCAAGACGAGGCCGCTCAGAAGTCGATAGAGGCGGCGGCCCGCCTCGCGGTGGAGAAGATGACGAAGTAAAACCCGCCTGGCGCGTCACCGGTGAATTATCTGCTTGCCCTGTACGCGGGGAGCGAAATATTTGAGCTGGAGGTGCCGAGGGGGGGAACCGCCTCCGTCGGGTCGTCCGAGTCAGACGTGCTGAGGCTTGACCGGGTTGGGATCGAACCTCAGCATTTGAAGTTCGGCGCGACGGAGACGGGGGTGCACGTCTTTTCCAAAACCCCAATCTGGGTCAGGGGCGAGGTTGCGACGAATCGCATGCTGTCGGTCGGCGACATCGCCAGGCTGGACGAAAAACTCTCCGTCGCGGTGTTTGAGAAGAGATGCGATATGGAAGGGCTCGTCTCCCTGACCGGATGGCGAGAGGTGACGATAGGCCGCTCGCGCGGCAGCGACATCTGTCTCTCGGGCCCGCAGGTGTCCTTGAATCACGCTGTCCTGCGCACTCAAGACGGCGCGTGGGTCTTGGAGGATTTGGGCAGCAGCAACGGAACGTTCGTAAACGGGATGTGCGTTACATCAACCAGGCTCGCGGACAACGCGGTCATCTTTTTGGGCGGGTGGAAGTTTCTCTTCTTTGGTGACTCGCTCTGCTTCCGCAACACAGCCGGAGGCGTCTCGCTCTCCCCTAAGCTGAGCCTGCTGGGAGCGGACCTCTCGGACAAGTCTTTCCGCGGCGCAAGGTACCCTTTTTTTCAGCGATCCCCTCGCCTGAAGCCCAAGGCCGAGACGCTCGATGTCGAAATCCTATCCCCTCCGAACACCGGGTCGAAACCGTCCGTCTCGTGGTTCTCGGTGCTCCTGCCGCCCGTGATGATGATACTGGTTATGCTCTTTGTCTCCTCCGTTATGAAAAATCGTTCGATGCTCTATTACACGGTTCCGATGTCCTGCGTCTCCATACTGGTGTCGATCGTCAACTACAGGTCTCAGATGAAAAAGTGGAGGGAGATCCAGCGCAAGGCCCGTGAGAAGTACGAGGAGCACCTACGGGAAAAGGATGCCGAGATAACCGCCGCCGAGACGAAATTCATACAGGCTCTGGATACTGTCAACCCAAGCGTCCATGAGTGCGCCGGCATCGCGTCGCGCGTGGACCGCAGGCTGTGGGAGCGCGGCGTCCCGGACGACGATTTCCTGGAGTCGCGCATTGGCACGGGCCGAACCGCGTCCAATGTGAGGATAAAAATCCCGCAGGCGCAGCTCTCCATAGAGGAGGACCCTCTTTTGAAGGAGGCCAAGGCGCTGAAGGACAGGCACGCGTCGCTCTCCGGGGTCCCCGTCGCCCACTCCTTCATGCGTTCTACCGTCACCGGGCTTGCCGGCAGCAGAGCATCCGTGCAAAAAATGGCGTGGGCTGTACTCATGGGCGTGGCGACCCACCATTCATACGAGGACGTGAAAATCGCCTGCGTGTATCCGGAGACCGAGCGGCGCGAGTGGGAGTGGGTCCGCTGGCTGCCCCACGCGTGGAACGAGAACAGGACGGAGCGAACCGTGGCCTGCGACCCGGAGGGCGGCAGGCAGATGTTGCGTGAGCTTGGGGACATGCTGAAATCCCGCCGCAGAAGCGTCTCGGAGGAGCGTGGCGGTATGCAGGCCCCGCAGATGCCGTTTTATTTCATTTTGTTGGCCGACAAATCCATCGCGGATGAGAGCGGCGCGCAACTGCTGCCCGAATCCTCGTCGCTCGGCATGTCCGTTGTTTGCGCTTATGGCGAGATGGGACTTCTCCCAGGGGGGTGCCAGGCGATAATCAATTGCGGCGAACCGGTCTGCTCCCTCCATTTGAAATCCGGCGCGTCCGACGGCGCGGTGTTCGTCCCCGACAGGGTCTCGCTCTCTCTGGCGGACTCGTTCGCGAGGAGTCTCGCGCCGGTACGTTTCCGCGCTTCGTCAGCTAACGCCTCCATGCCGGATTACGTTGCGTTTTTGCAGGGCTACGGTGTGAACCGGGTCGAGGATCTCGACGTGCTGGGGCGCTGGTCGGCCAGCCATCCGTACAGGAGCATAGCCGCGCCGATTGGCGTGAGGGAGAACGGCGAGACGTTCTATTTCGACATACACGAGAAGGGCATGGGGCCACACGGCATAGTGGCGGGAGCGACGCGATGGGGGAAGAGCGAGACGTTGACGACATGGCTCCTGTCCGTCGCGCTGAACTTCCATCCCCACGAGGTGAGCTTTGTCCTGATCGACTTCAAGGGCGACGGACTGTCCGGCATTTTGATGGATCTCCCCCACGTAGCCGGCGTGATCAGCAACGTGGACGACATGTCGAGCATAGAGCGCAACCTGCGCTCCCTTCACGGGGAGCTGCTGCGCCGCCAGAGGGTGTTCAAGGACACCAAGCTGGAGAACATACACAAATATCAGGAGGCCTATCGCAATGGCCGGGCGCCTGAGCCCATGCCGTATCTCATCATAGTGATAGACGAATTCGCGGAGCTCAAGACTCAGTTCCCGGATCAGATGAACGAGTTCATATCCATAGCCAGGGTCGGGGGCAGCCTCGGCGTTTATATGGTGCTGGCGACGCAGTCACCCGGAGGAATTGTGGCGGGCCAGGTGTCGGCGAACAGCAGGTTCCGCATATGCCTGAAGACCTCCGAGTCCGGGGAGAGCAAGGAGATACTGGGCACCGCCGACGCGTTCAGGATAACCGTTCGCGGCCGTGCTTACATCAAGGTCGGCAACAACGAGGTGTACGAGCAAATTCAGACCTTCTACAGCAAGGCGCCGTACCAGCCGAGCTCCGGCCCGTCAGGCCCCGCTGACAGGATCAGCGTAGTGGGAACGGATGGCAGGAGATCCCTCCCCGAGGTGTACGAAAAGACTATCGGCTCGGAATCAGGGGATCTCGGAGAGGGACGCGCGGTATCCCAATTCATAAAGGAGACCGCGCGGAAGAACAACATCTCCAACGCGAGGCAGGTGTGGGCTGAGGCGCTGCCGAGGAGTGTTTTCCTCTCCTCGTTCCTGGCCGGGCGGGAGGCGTTCCGAAACGGCGAGTGGAAGGCGTGCAACGATGGGCTGTCCGTCGTCGCGGGCCTCGTCGACGACCCGGAGGGGCAGGTGAGGTACCCGCTGACGCTGGACTTTGCGGGCGAGGGGCACCACATCCTCTACGGAGCTCCCTCGTCGGGCAAGACCGTGTTCCTTCAGACCGCCCTCATGTCCGCCGCCGCGCTCTACACGCCGGAGCAGGTTCAGTTCCTCGTGCTGGACTTCGGCAGCTGGGGGATGAAAATTTTCGAGCATATGCCGCATACGATCCTTGTGGCCGACGCGAACGACGAGGAGAGGGTCAAGCGCGCCGACGAGTATCTTCGCGCTGAGCTGTCGTCGCGCAAACTGCGCTTCTCGGAGCAGGGAGTGGGCACGCTCGGCGCGTACAGGGAGGTGACGGGGGAGGCGGTTCCGGCCGTCATAATAGCCGTAGACAACATGGCATCGCTCTATAACATGTACCCCGACCTGCTTGATTCTCTGACCGATCTCGCCCGCGAGGGAGGCGGGTTGGGGCTGTACCTGCTGATGACGTCCGGGAGCCAGGGCAGTTTCATGTACCGCGTCTCGCAGTACGTGAAGGCGTCTTACGCGCTGCAGCTCGCCGACAGGGCGGATTATCGGGCTCTGGTCGGCGGCAGCGGCAAGCAGGAGCCCGCGCATCTCCCGGGGCGCGGCTTCGCGAAGGGGCCGCTGGAGTTCCAGACGGCGCTTTGCGCCGAGGGGGCGAACGAGGGCGAGCGGGTCAAGCAGATGCGCTCCATCTGCGCCGCCATGACATCCGCGTGGAAGGGACCGACTGCCGCCGCGTCCACAGTGCCGAAGGAGATCGACCCGGATTCCCTGTCGTTTGGCAGGGATTACGTCCAGATGGGGTTCGACAAGCAGGAGTCGAGCCCGTTCGAGTTCGCGTTCGGCGAGATGAACGGCTGCGTCATATCGGGCCTGCCCGGAAGCGGCAAGACAAACGTCATGGGCTGGATAGTGAGGGCTCTCGCCTCAGACCCAGACACCGACGTGTACGTTTACGATAAGGGCGGCGCCCTCGGGGCTCTTGGCGAGGCCTTGAAGGTCGCTCACGACGGCGGGGAGTTCGACGCGTTTCTGACCGCGGTTGCGGAGGAGTACGACCGCCGCTCCGACGAGGGGGGGAATTCTCCTCGTATTGCCCTCTGCATCGACAACTTCGTCAAGTTTTACGAGGAGGTCTCGGACGAGGGAGCGGCGCTGCTCGACGTCCTCGTCAGGTGCGGCGACGAATACGGCATATACGTTTACGTGACGGGAAACGTCACGGAGCTGACGCGGTTCCACAACCTGTCCGTCAAGCCTCTCAAGAGCTGCCTGGCGAACGGCGGCGCCATCGCTCTGGGCGGGAGGCTCAAGAACCACGCGCTCTTCGATGACCTTCACCGGAGCGAGGACATCGCGCTTAAGGATCATGAGGGCTGCGTGATACGCGGCGGGGAGGTCCGCGTGGTCAGGTTCGCCAGGGCTCTCACGGTGGTGACCGCGGATGCCTGACTATTTCATAGTGACGATAACGAACGCGTCGGGGAGCTTCGAGGTGGACCTCGAGATCCCCTCGTTTGTAAAATTCGCCAAGATGAAGGGAAAACTGCTCGAGATCCTCAAAATCATGGACGGGCGGGAGTTCGGCGGTTGGCGCGATTACTCGCTGTCTCACAAAAACCGCCCCATAGCGGCGGGCGAGACCCTGAGCGACGTGGGCGCCTTCGACGGCAGCCGGCTGGTCGCGACGAGGATATGAGCATTTTTTGTTGTAAATTTAAGATTATGTTATATTTATGGAGCGATTTACAGAATAAATAAACAATCATTGGCCTCAACCCTGACGGGTAGGGAGTAAAAATCCAACATGAAGGGAGAGATTTGCAATGGCACTGATCAAAATCACACCGGAGGATCTGGACGCGAAGGCGAGCGATCTCCGCAAGAAGAAGGACGAGCACGTTCAGATTTACGCCACTATAACCCAACTGGTTCATGACGTGGTGAGCGTCTGGGAGGGCGAGGCCCAGAGGGCGTTCCAGGAGAGCTTCGACTCGAAGGGCCCGACCTTCAAGAAGTTCGAGGAGGATATGGAGGCGTTCGCCCAGTTGATGAACACCGCGGCGACGCGTATGCGCGACACGGAGGCGGAGCTCAAGTCCCAGATGAGGGCATAAGGCGGTATGACGATTCGCGTGCCGCGCTGAGCGGGGTCGTTTCCCCGGCCATTGCGGCACGCACGCCGGCGAAAGGTGTCATGTGCCGGGTTTTGCTTCGTGGCGCGCATGGAGATGTCTCATGGGAGGGTGTTTGCTCGATGAAGTTACGGAGGACGCTCATTTTATTCACGGCTTTATGTCTGTTTGGGTGGGATGCGGGCGCGGCGGGTTCCGCAGAAAAAATCCGCATAGGCATCATCGGTTTCGAGAGCGCCTCCTCGCGAATATCCGCCGGGAACGCGGACGCCATAGGGGATATTTGGACAGGATGTACGCAAGGTCACCAACTATACACTTACACCATAGTGTTCAAGGACAGCAATACAGTGTCGGTCAAAGTGCATGAACGCGAGGGGGACCTTTCCGCTGTCTTCAAGCTCAAGAAATGAGAGCGGCAAAAATGTTCCGGCGTCGAAGTTTTTGCGAGGTCTTTTGCGGCTGCGCACAAATGAGGGGAGAGTGGATATAGCCGATGGAGGAAAATGGCCTGAGCGTTTCCAGCAAGGAGTTGTTTTACAGCGCGATGATGTTGGGCCTGGACAAGCTCGTCAACGTCGAGTACGTGTTCCCGGCGGACGAGACGAGGATGGCGGATGAGCTCGAGGAGGTGAAGCGAGGTCTTCGCAAAAAGCGCATGCTCAAGGAGAACACGAAGGGGGAGATCACGCTCGACTTCGGGCTGTCGCTCTGCGCCGCGTTCTGCTCGAAGCCGGACAGCTGCGGCGTCGTGGACGAGGATGGGCTCTACGGAACCATCTACAAGGCCGCCGAGACGTATATGTTCCTCGAGCGGACGGGAGAGGGAGAGAACGCGGCGAAATGGTTCAAGGACAGCGAGTCGCTCGACGAGCACATCACGCGGAGGCTCGGGGCCGGCGCGGAGGCGGGGGCCGATGGGGGAGAGTGAGGCCGTCAAAATCGCTGCTTTTGAAGGATCCAATCGGATTGTAATAGACGAGGCAGAGGCCGCCGCGGACATCAGGAACATCGAAGACGCCGCGCGAAAACTGGCGGAGGCCAGGGCGCTGCTCGCCCCCGACAGGATAAACGATTCGTGCATGATGGGAAAAACCAGGGGGGCGCTCAATGAAAAGCTCGGAGGCATCGGTACGGCGCTCAAGAAATTCGAGAGTTGGTGCGCGCAGGAGTGTGGCATGATCAATATGGTGGTCCGCAAATATCAGCGCATCGACCGCGAACTGGCCGGGCGGGTTCAGGGAAACGCCGATGGCGACGACGACAATTAACGTCCAGGGCGTCGGGGACGACGTGAGCAAGTCCCTGAAGGAGATAGCCGCGCAGGAGGAGTCCATGGGGCAGGTCGCCTCCGTGTTCGACGTGATGCTGGAGGCGTGGGAGTCCGAGACGCAGGCGGCGTACTCGCGAAAGTTCCGGCGTTCGCGCGCGCAGATCGACGCGTTCAACGAAACGCTGAAGGAGTATTTCCAGACTGTGCGGACGTGCGTCGGCGAATGTGCCGCGGTCGACTCCAAGGTGGGCAATAGTATTTTGAATCAAGCGTACAGACCTAATCCTCCGAGGGATGTTACGTATGATCGCATGTACACGCCCCCTATGTACCTCTCACGCTCCTTTGATATTATCAGGTTCGACAGTGAATATATGCGCAGCTACGCTAAGGATACCGTCGTAAAAGCGGCGAACTTGGTCAGCGAGGCGGTAGAATCGCTTAGGCGGGCTAAGAGGCACTCCGGGTGGAACTGTCCCGAACGAGATGGCATAAATGAAGGCATTCTCCGCACGGAAAGGGAAATCGAAGCGTTCAACATGGACATCACCGGCCTGTCGCGGGCTCTCACAAAGGGCGCGGATATGTTCGACGAATGGGAGCGGGAAACCTCGGCGCGGGAGAGCGAGATGTACGCCCAACTGAAGAGGACATGGGGTTTTGAGGCGACGGTCTGGAACAAGGACGGCAAGGGGCAGGATGATTATAAAATAAAACCGCCGATGCCTGGGCCGCTTCCCCCGCCTATTTACAGGCCGCTGCCCATATTGCCGATTCGGTGGTATCCGAGGCCGATATTACCGCCGATAAAAACTTTGCCGGCTCCCCCTGATTTTGGCGTTATCAAGATACCGGAGGAATGGTTGCGGAGTGTATTTAATTTAGCGTGATTTATCCAAACCATATATTTTGAAGAAGGACGGTATGCGCATCCATGCCGAGGATAAAAGCTGTAACCGACGCGATGATCGAGAAGTCTAAGACAATCAAGGGGAGGGCCGACGCTCTTCTGGAGAGCCAGAAGAGCGTGTCAGGCATCGTGAGCGGAATGGGGCAGAATTTCAGCGGCAAGATGCCCTCTCTCATGTTGCGGAACATGCTCTCCATGAGGGGCAAATACACCGAGATCAACGAGAATCTCACGGAGTACTCCGGTTTTCTGGAGCACGCGGCCAACGAATACGAATGGACGGAGGCGGAGATGACCAAATTGATGCAGTCCATCGGCTCTCAGCAGCCCGAAGGCGGCGGCAAACCTGTCGATGACGAAGAGCGAGGCGGGCGCGACAACGACCAGCCGGGTGACGACGACGGAGACGATAAACAGCCGGATGATGACGACGACGGCGGGGGAGACGACGACGGGGAAGATGAAGAAGGCGAAGGCGGCGGTGAACCTGTCGATGACGAAGAGCGAGTCGGGCGCAAGCGCCGGCGCCGCCGCGATGGACATAAGGGAGACGGGCGCGACAACGACCAGCCGGGTGACGGCAGCGATCCGACCGATCCTGTCGAACCTCCCGCGGAGCCTGAGCCCGTCACAGTGGGTACTCAGATACCGGGCAATCCAACCTACAACGTCTATATAAACCTGGGGCAGTCGCAATCCTACGCGATAGGGCGCGCCCAGGAGCTGAGCGGGGTCACGATCAACTGGTACGGCGGTTCGCCTGACGCGCAAAACTGGATTGGCTCCGCGTCGAACCTGACTCAGACGGGCACTCCCTCCATCGGGAGCATCATCCAGTGGCTATTTGGCGAAGTGTCCGGCGGCAGCGGCCTTGGAAACGTGGGGGTAGTCGAGGGACTGAACCCCATCTACGACTCGTCGGGCTCGGTCTCGGACTATGAGGTCCTCTATTCCATGGCTAACCAGGGCGGTTCTTCATCCAGCTCGTTTGGTTCGTCTAGTTTGTCCAGCTCGTCCGGCTCGGCCGCGAGCGTCTCCTCGGGCAAACTCAGCGACATGCGGGGCATCGGGGTCATCTTCCTGCAACTGTTCTTCCAGTTGCTCTTCGGCGGAGGGTCCGCCGGAGGGTCTGTGGTTTGAGATGCGGATACAGCGGTTAGCGGCGATATCTTTAATGTCTTTGAAGGGGTGATCTGATGGCAGTCTACAGGGATTCCAGCGGAAGGATAATGATCGACGAGGGCGAGGCGAGGTCCGACGTCAAAAAGATAGACAGCGCCAAGTCGAAGCTCGCGCAGGCCCGCGATCTCCTGAACCCTGGCAAGATCGACGGCCTTGTCGTAGGCGGAAGCGCGCGTGAGGCGCTAGATGAAAAACTCGCCAAGATATGCGCCGATCTGAGCCAGTTGGAGACATCGTGCGGCGATACCGGTAATTTCATAAACAGCACGGTCGCTAAATATCAGAGGATCGACCGGGAGATCCGCGACAGCATCAGAGGGAGATAGGGGGGGAGCAGAGTGGCGTTGACAATCGTAAACGTGGCGAACGTCAAGTATCGCGCGGACACGTCAATAAAGGAGATCGACGGCCAGACGGACAAGCTCGCCCAGATGGAGCGCCTGATAAAGTCCATGCCCGCCGACGGCGAGTGGGTGTCCGACGACCAGCGCGCGTGCGAGGAGAGCTTCATGAACAGGAAGCGCGAGATAGACGAGTTCAACTTGACGCTGAAGAGCGACCTGAACAACATGAAGCAGTACGTGGATGATCTCGTCGCCATAGATTCGAACATACGGGGCAAGCTGATGAGCGTGACTTGGTAAGAGAGATTCATGGGATTAGGACTTTACTCGAACATTGGACGGAGGAGTGCCAAATGGCTGGCGAACCCAGGATAATCAGTTTTGACGCCGATTATATGCGCGGTTACTCGAAAAAAAATATAGCGAGCGCGCAAAAGCTGATCGAGGAGGCGATAGGCGAGTTGCGGAGCGCCAGCGTGAACAGCGGCTGGAGCTGCCCTGAGCGCGACGAGATCAACAACAGACTGCGCAGCGACATCGCAAAAAAGCTGTATAAGATAAAGGACACCGCGCTTGTGGGGCTTTCATCGGCGCTCGTCGAGGGCGCGGCTAAATTTGATGAGTGGGAGTCTCGTGGTACGCGCCAGGAGGAGGATTTTTTCAGCCGGCTGAAGAAGATGTGGGGGTTCGAGGCAAAAGCGTGGTCTCCGTCCAACCAGAAGTCGGCGGTAGAAAGCGGCAAGAGGGACAGCGTGACAATACCGGCTTATCCGGTGCCGCCAAATCCGAAAGCAAATCCACCTAAACTAGGAGCGGCACCATTGCCCCCTGTTCTTGATTGGATTAATGACGGGAATATCATTGGCGGGGTGATAGATTGGCTCAATGAGGTTATCGAGTCTTTTTAACAAAGAAGTCTTAATGAAGGATAGGTGACCGTTTCCATGAAAATACAAGCTGTAACCAATGCAATGCACATTGAGGCGGATAAATTCGCCACGTATGCCGACGAGATTCTGACGAGCCAGCAGGGCATTTCGAAGCTCATCGGCAATATGGGGCATGACTTTAATGGCAAGCTGCCGACGCTGATGACGCAGAACATACTCTCTATGGACAAAAAATACCAGTCGATGAATGAAACTCTAAAGGAGTACTCCGGTTTCATCCACCACGCCGCCGAAATCTACGACGCTAACGACGCGCAGCTGGCGGCGATGGCCGCGGCGCTGGGCGT
>JAISZL010000095.1 GCA_031269245.1 Synergistaceae bacterium
GCCATGGTCAAGGCGGCCAACGTCAACCTGATCGGCAAGGTGCACGTCGGGGGCGGGCTGGTGACCGTCATGGTGCGCGGCGACGTGGGCGCCGTGAAGGCCGCGACGGACGCCGGCGCAGCCGCCGCGGCGAAGGTGGGGGAGCTGGTGTCGGTGCACGTGATACCGCGCCCGCATGGCGAGGTGGAGTGCATACTCCCCACGCTGGAGCAGAGCGTTAAATAAATGACCGGCAAGGGCTCCATGAATATACTGAACGAAAGTATGTTGAGGGCCTCCTTGCTGGATGAAGATGCCCGGCGGTTTTGCGTGGAGCGGGGTACATTTGTCACCCCCCTGGCCAGGGAGTACCTGAGGGATCGCGGCATCGAGCTCGTCTTCGGCGGAGCCGGTGAGGGTATGCCGTACACCCCCATTGAATACAAGGGGGAGAGGACATTTGTGGACGCGCGGAGCGGAGCTGGGTTTGAGGAAAAACCCGAGAGGATGACCCATCTTTTCGGCAATCAGCTCGTGCCCAAGACGCATCCCCGCATAGCGCTCAGGGGCAAGCTCGACACGCTTCAAAGCGAAATAATCCTGACGCAGGCCGAAGCGATCGAGTCTGGAATGCCTCAACTGGTGCGGGATCTCGACGATCTGCTGGCGCTGGCCAGGGAGATAATGGGGGCAGAGGTCGCCGGCAGGGATTTGAGGCCGCGGTCCCTCTTTGGATATGACTTGGACGAATTGAGGCACATGTCTCATCACGTCAAAGAGCACTTCGGGTTTCCGCACCCAGTGCCAAACTACGCGATGGGGCGCACGGCCGCCCGCCTGAACCTGCTGCGGGCTGAGTCCCGTGAGGTCGAGCTCGCGGCGGAACATGCGTTCGGGGACGGGGAGCGGGCGGATATCCTGACGGCATTGAACCGATTGAGCAGCGCGATCTACGTGCTGCTCTGCCGTCTGCTGGATGGAGGGTATGGGAGGTGAGATCGTTGGCCAGCCCCGATATTGAGGCCGTGGTGGCCCGCGTTTTGGATCGTTTGGGAAATATTGGAAGTGTTGGAAATATTGCCGTTCCGAGAGGGCATCGAATCAAGGTCGAGGCGTCGGCGAGGCATGTGCACCTCACCGAGGAGGCTGTTTGGCGTCTCTTCGGCGAGGGCGCGAGCCTGAGAAAAATCAGGGAGCTCTCCCAGCCGGGCGAATTTTTAGCCGAACAGAGGGTGAAGCTGGTAACTCCTCGCGGGGAGCTGAGGGATGTGGCGGTGCTCGGGCCGTTGCGGAAATCCGTCCAGGTGGAGCTGTCCCGCACGGATTGCAGGGCGCTCGGTGTGAACCCCCCGGTCAACCTGTCGGGCAATATGTCCGGCGCGGGGGATGTGTGCATCGTCGGGGGCCACGGGATAGCCGAGGCCCGAGGCAGCGTCATTGTCGCCCGCGCGCACGCGCATCTGAGGCCGGAGGACGCCAGGATGTACGGCCTTTCCGACGGGGATCACGCGAGAGTGGAGATAAAGAGCGGGCGCCCCGTGACATTGAACGATGTGATAGTGAGGGTGCGCGATGACTTTTCGCCGGCCGTCCATATTGACTTCGATGAGGCCAACGCGTGCATGTTGGACGAATCCAGCGTCGCCCGCATCTACGGCGCCGCCGCTTGCGCGCTTCCAGTCAGCGGCGCGGATGCCGTCCCTCGGCGCGAGGTCCCGGAGGCGGTTTGCGAAGAAGCGCTGATTACGGAGGCCCTAGCGATGAAAATCGCGTCCCTCGGCGCGAACCGGAATATCGCGGTAGCTTCGCGAACCATCATAACCCCATCCGCGAAGGACGTTTTCTCCTCGGCGAGGATAACCGTGGAGAGGATATGAGGAGGGTCGCCGCACTCTTATGATAATTTGCAAGGTGGTAGGGCACGTGTGGTCCACGAAGAAAGAGGAAGGCCTGGTCGGAATGAAATTGATGGTCGTCGGTGAGCTGGACGATGCCGGATGCGTCACGGGGAACCCCTTTGTGGCGGCCGACGTAGTGGGTTCGGGTGTCGGGGAGACCGTGCTGGTGGTCGAGGGCAGCTCCGCCAGAATAGCGGCGGGCGGCAATGACGTCCCCGTGGATTGCACGATAGTGGGGATCATAGACACCGTTGAGGTCGAGCGCGAAAAAAAGGGTAACCGCGGATGAACGATGTTTCCGAACTGATAAGGAGCGCGGGAGTCGTCGGATGCGGCGGGGCTGGGTTCCCAACATACGCCAAACTGCAGGGGCGCGTCGAGTATTTTATAGCGAACGGGGCGGAGTGCGAGCCGCTGCTTCAGACCGACAGATACATAATGAGGCATTGCCCCGACGAGGTAGTGTCGGCGCTGGCCCGTGTCGGCGAAGCGGCTGGCGCCTCGCGCTGCGTCGTCGCGCTCAAGGAGACTTACGCGGAGGAGATAGAGGCCATCTCCTCCGGCATCGGGAGAACGGGCGCTCCCGTCACGGTCTGCGCGATGAGGAGCTTTTACCCCGCCGGGGATGAACAGGCGGTGGTCCGCGAGGTCACCGGCAGGGTCGTTCCTCCCGGCGGTATCCCCATTGACGTCGGCTGCGCTGTGTCAAACGCGGCCACATTGCTGGCCGCGTTTGACGCCATGAACGGCAGGCCCTTCACGCGTAAGTTTCTGACGGTGAGCGGGGAGGTGCGCAGCCCCGCCATAGTCAGCGCGCCCGTCGGCACACCGCTTTCGGACTGCCTTTCGCTGGCTGGGGGGGCTTCGGCGGACGACTATTGCGTCCTGCTGGGCGGGCCGATGATGGGCAGGATAATCTCGAAGGAGGAGACGGGCGCGGAGCGCGTGACCAAAACCACGTCAGGCGTGATCATTCTCCCCAGGGACAATCGCCTCTCCGCCGCGCAGAGCCTCAGCGACAGGCAAATCTCGGTCAGGGCGAGGGCGGCGTGCATACGATGCAGCCAGTGCACGGATCTCTGCCCCCGTTATTTGTTGGGGCACCCGCTGGAACCGCACAAGATAATGAGGAGACTAGCCCTGTGCGGCGACCTGCGCGAACTGCCGCTCGACGAGCCCGTCGTCAGGTCGGCGGCGCTGTGCTGCGAATGCGGCATCTGCGAACTGGTCGCCTGCCCCATGAATTTGCAGCCCCGGCGAGTCAACGCGGCGCTGCGGAGACGGTTGTCGTCCGAGGGGATTCGTTACCGGAGGGGAGAGGGGCAGCGCGAGGCGCATCCGCTGCGGGACATGCGGAAGATTCCCTCGGAGCGAGCGGCGGCTCGCGCCGGGGTGGCGCGATACAAGCATATCCATATCGACAGCTTGGCTGAGGCCCATCCGCACACCGTGTTCATATCCATGTCACAGCACATCGGAGCGCCGTGCGTCCCCGTGGTCGAGGATGGGGTGCGTGTGCGGGCGGGGGATCTGATAGCGTCTTCTCCAGTGGGAAATCTGGGGAGCAATATCCATGCCAGCATAGATGGCGTCGTCGCCATCCTGGAAAGTTCAATCGCGATTTCATCCGGAGGGAGTCATAAGGGATGACGAGCTCTATTGGCTTTATCGAATTGTCAAGCATCGCCAAGGGAATAGAGGTGGCCGACACCGTGCTCAAAGCGGCGGAGGTGGCGCTTGTGCTGGCCCACCCCACCTGTCCCGGCAAGTACAGCGTTTTGTTCTCGGGGGACACGGCCGCCGTGGCTTCGTCGCTCGTTGCCGGAGAGTTGACGGGAGGCCCGCTCGTGGTGGACTCCGTCGTAATTCCAAACATCCACGCCGACGTGCTGCGCGCCATAGGCATGAGCGTCGCGCCCAAGGCCCTGAACGCGGTGGGCGTGATGGAATTTTTCAGCATTACGGCCGCGATACACGCGGCGGACGCCGCGGTCAAGGCGGCGGACGTGGAGCTGATCGACGTGCGACTCGGCACGGGCATAGGGGGCAAATCCTTCGTCGTATTGACCGGAGACGTGGCGGCGGTGACCGAGTCGGTCAATTGCGGCGCGCGCGCAGAAGGGGAAAAGGGTCTTCTGGTCGCCAGCGTGGTGATACCGAATCCGAGCCCGGAATTGTTCGAGGCGCTGCTTTAGGGAAACAATGTTTTCTTAAGTCCGTGCGGTTTTAAATAAGGGGGGGTATGTTTGTCCGGCAAAAATATATTTTCGCGCCTTGACACCTCCAAGGTGCCCTCGCTGGTCGGCGGGGACGCGCGGAGGCGTTTCGCGCAGTGCAAGTCGCTGCTTGACAGCACGTCGTGGCCGCTTTATTTCATCGGTCCGTCAGGCTCCGGCAAGACGTTGATGGCGATGAACCTGGCGAAGAGCTACAGCGAGGAGAGGCGCGTCCCCAGCTATTACGTTCAACTGAGCCCCGAGATGACCAAGACCAACCTGATACTCGGGTTGAGGCTCGTCGACGGAAGCCTGAAGGTGACGGACGGGGTCGTAGCCGATTGTATGCGGCGAGGAGGGATCATTGTGGTGGACGAGGCGACGCACACCACGCACGAGCTCCTGCTGATGCTGAACAGCGTGCTCGACCGAACCTCGGTGACGTCGGTCGGAGACGAGATCGTCTACTCGGCAGACACGTTCCGCGTGATTTTTTGCGGCAACGACAGCAGCTACGCGGGCAACGTCCGCCTGCCGCAGAGCTTTGCCCAGAGGCTGGCCGCGTTTTATTTCGAGTACCCCTCGTTCGAGTCCGAGCTGGAGATAACGAAACGCATTGTCACTAACGAGTGCGGCTTGCCGATGACCGTGCCGGACTGCGTCACGAGGTACGTCGTGGCGACGGCCAGGATCGTTCGCTCCGGCCAATACCCGCTCAGCGCGCGCAACGCCGCCATAATCGTGGTCATGCTCAACCTCATGGAACGCGCGCGCGGCGGCATGGACCCATATTTCACGAACGAGGACACGGCGGAGGCTAAAAGGCGCGCCGCGGCCTCCAGGATATTTCAGGTCGACGACGGGGCGCTGTCACTGCAATTGCTTTTGGACCGCGAGGTGACGGAGTTTCATCAGTTCGTGTCGGACGTCGGGGTCGAAAATTTCCGCCAGGCCTTTTTATCCGGCAGCATGTACTATCTGGACGTCGACGGCTTGGAGCTCAACCAAGAGACTGTGCGCAGCACGGTCGCGAATATGGTCATATGATCCGCTCTCTTGCGGCGGATTGAAGTGGGAGGAAACCGCCATCTTTATCAATCCGCTTCTCCTGGTCCCGGACAAAAAGGTCAGAGTGAACGAGGATTTTGAATCCGACTCGGAAAATCCCACCTACATGGAGATCCATATGGATCGTTCATTCGACCCTGGTAAAATCACACGGGACAATTTCACGGAGCAGAACTTGATTTTCGAGCTTTGGCTCAACGTCAGGAGGATCGAGTATTTTTACAGGCGCTCCAGGATCGAAAAGCGCGCGGCCTTCGATGATTTCAAGTTCGCCTTCCTGGTGAAGGAGCTCGCCCTGATACGCTGCGGCACGGTCGAGTTCATGCGCCTGATCCCTCCAGGGCCTCCGTACTCCGGCAACCAGGTCTGGGAGTACATTTTCAGCCTGCTCGAGCTGAGAAGGTCCCGATACCGCCTCTCATGCGAGTTGCCGGCGTTTTCCAGGTATGCGGCCATCTACAGCGCGTGCGTGCGCAAGCACATATCCATGGAGATGATTTCCCGCCGAGTGGAGCGCTTCGAGCACGCGCTGGCGGAGTTCAGCCGGGCCAAGGACATGCTCGAAGAGCTGTACGCTCTGGCCGCCTTGAACCGCGTGCCGGAGGGGAGCGGCTTGTCCGAGTACGCCCTTCCTTTCCTGCTCGCCGCCGAACACGGGGACATATTCACCAGCTCCCAAGCCGCGACCGCCATTTACAACTACATCCTCATGCCAAACGAGTATCACGGGATGTTCAAATTTCGTTTCAGTGACTTTGTGGAGGAGACCGAGGAGATTTTGGACGACAGCTCCTCGGAGGAGCTTCCTGAAATAAAGGAGGACGACGCCGTTGGCTTCTACCGGGATGTCTTGATAAAACGGATGGAGAATATAGTGAGAATCCGCAATGTATTCAAGAGAATTTTCACTATGACGGAGCAGACGGAGGTCTTTGACGGTGACGTGGATTTGCGGAAGCAGCAGCGGTTGTACATTAGCTCGTTGACGGCGGAGGAGGACCGCGCGTTCCTCCAAAGGCGTTTCAAGTCAACGACGATGGACGTCGTGGTGGTGAGGGACATAAGTTTCTCCACGGACTTGTACAAGCTGGAATACGCCGAGGCGATAGTGGCAATTCTGGCGTCGCTCGACGCCATAGCGTCGGTGCGGACGGCTCAGATTGATTTCTCCGATTTCGCGGTGCTGAACAAGGGTTTCGATCAGAGGGCGCGCGACGCCGCCGTAGCCCCGCGCGCCTTTGGCGGCACGCTCATGGGGAGCGCGCTCGAATTGGTGGGAGGATTCTCCTTCAGGGCCGCACGGAGGCTAGTCTTCATAGTGACTGACGGCGAGATCGAGGACATGGCCGATTGCTCGGAGAGGATGAAGCACCTCTCGTCGCTTCAGGGCTTGCGTTTTTTCACGATCCACATCACTCCGGAAATTTACGGAGACAGGCTGGACGTCACTGGCACCCATGCGGTTTGTGGTTTCAACACGCTCGACAGGGCGTTGTATCACGTTCTTATGAGGGAGCTCAGGGGCAGATGAACTGTCCTCACGGGAAAAAAATCGTGCCGGTCTTCCAATACGGCGTCAGGCTGTTCACCCATGAAAATGGGGACATATGCGACTTGTGCGGCTCGTTGGACGCAAACTGCGAGGGGATCGCGCTGGCGAATATGAGGGGCGCGCTTGCCAGCGTGTCCTGGGGCGAGCATATGTCGAGGGTGGCGTATTCTTCCTACAAGGTGTCGGCGGATGCGCGTTTTTTCTGGATGGAAGGGCTGTGCTCCCTTGACGCGGCCGGGTTCACCCAGAAATTCACGCCTGTACGAATGGCGCTTATGAGCGAGGATGAGGCGGCGCTTTCAGGATTGTACCTGATGGAGCTCTACTACGCCTTCCGCGGCATCTCCGGCAGAATAAACGCGGCGAATGAGGCCGTCGCGGAGTCTCCTCTTTATATTTTTCTGGGGTCATTGGGAGCGCCGCGAGTCATTCCTCATGAGAACGAGGTGACCAGAGCGTATGCTTTGACGATGAACGAACGGTTCGCCAGGTTCAAGAACGTGTTCCGCATCCCCGTTTGACACCGATAAATCAGGTATTCTTCGTATAATCGCGTATTATCTCCAGTGCCTCGGCGGGATTTTCCACGTCCTTCAGAAGGATGTCCAGCTTGAAGCGAGACTCGAGATCCCTCTCGACGATGTAAGGGACGGTCTCTCCCCACAGGGCGAGCACGCCGCGGCCGCCCAGCAGGTCTATAGCTTCGTCAGCCATGGTGAGCGCGTACACCGCCCTCGCCCCGGCGCAAATCGCCAGGAAGGCAGAGGCACGCCCTACCACGCGGTCGCCTATGACCGCGCCGCGCGGCGGGAGCGCGTCCGTCTCCAGCAGAGTCAAAAGGGGGGCGAGACCGTGTTCGTCCGAGTAGTGCGCCATCTTGTTCCCATCTATGACGACGAGCGTCTTTCCCCCGTGCGTCAGCGCCACCCTGGCCCTGTTGGCCGCTTTGTAGATAACTTCGTCCATTGTCAGTCACCTCGCAAAATCTTAAAAGTTTTTATTATTATCGCACGGGCGGCCGTGGTTGTTTAAAAACGGCCGCCCGTGCGATATCCTGGAGATCCGCCGCTAAAAATTAAAACTTGGTGACGGAACCTATCAGAGCGTTGAAGAATTGGCTCTTATTCTCGAACTCGTTTATCTTTATGTCTTTGCAGTACTCCTCCAGCGTGATTTTTTTGTCGAAATCGACCTGGATCTGTTCCTTGCCGGCTTTCTCGATGAGGGATTTTTTTGTTATGGGGAAGGATACCCCTGTCTTGGAGAAAGCTTTTACGACGTTATGCCCTGCTGCGACATAGAACTTTTTCATACTGTAGGCCTCCTATTCTGGGTTGTTCAAAGAATCAAGGGACAGTGCTTACTTCTTGCTGTAAGCGCTGTACTTATCGAGCGTGTCGCCCACTCCGGCGAAATCCGGATGCGATGCGCCGCGATTCTTGTAGGTCCACGCGAAATTGCTGGTGACGGCTTCTTTGCGAATCTGATCGACGATCTGCGGGTAGATATCCGCCTTTATCATCCAGGGAAGCCCCATCGGCGCTTCGCAGATAATCGTGCCGTCGGGGTTCAGTATCATGCTGCGGCCGAAATATGAGTACCCCTCGTCGATGCCAACGGAGTTCGCCGTGACGACATATACCTGATTGCAATACGCGCCCGCCTTGTTGGTGATCTCCCAAGCGCGGTCCCACGGGGCCATGTAGTGCGACACGCGGATTATCACGTTTGCCCCGTTGACGGCGGCTTCGCGCCAGATTTCAGGATAGTCCCCATCCGCGCAGATGATGGTCGCCAACTTGGAGCCCTTGGGCCCGTCCACCACCTTGCACTCCCAGCCGGGATGGGATGCCTCGCCAGGGATCCAGGGGTTCATTTTGACGTACTTGTGGATCAGCTCGCCCCTGTCGTTGACAATTATGGCCGTATTGCAGCCCTTGCGGCCATCGACGTCGCGCACGAGCGGGTTGAATACGCCAAATATCCCGAGCTCCTTGCACTTGTCCTTCAGCCTCTGGATTTCGGGGCCGTTGAGGTCAACGAGAACGTCGTTCCATATTGGCCCGAATCCCTGCAAGCCGCACTCAGGGCTCACGAAAAGATCCAGCCCGGGGAAACCGAACGAAGCCTTGTCCATCCAATCTATGATCTGGTCGATATTTTTATTGACATCCTCCATCGTCTGCGCGCTGATCGGTGGAACCTGAACGCAAACAACGCTCATGGCCTCGACCTCGAATTTTCCGCTCATTGCATGAGTACTTCCGATATTCATCAGACAAACCTCCTCAATTTTGTTGAAATTCACATGTGCCGCTTACGACGTTGCGGGACTTGCTAAAAAAACAGGATCAGCCGCATTCGATCACCACCCTTTCGCGTCCTGTCACCACCAACCGTTGAGCATGTAAAGCGATGGTATCCATAAGGTGAAGATGAAACCGATCACCATCGAGGCGACCGTGACTCTGCCAAACAACTTGCCGCTCCCTCTCCGCAGGGCCATGGAGTACCAGAAGAGCGCCCACAGCCAGCCCCACCAGATCCATATGAGGACCAGCGGTATATCGCCGGTCAAATACGTCTGATAGGCCGGCAGGGGGATGTTGATGACCACGAACAGGCACCACCATCCCACGACGCGCCCGTCGAAGTCTTTAATCCTCTGAAGGCCGAGGAAAACGTAGGTCATCGCGAACAGCGTCACCTGGGCCGCCCACCACAGTGCCGGGGTCGGATAAACGGCGGACGTAGGACCGACCCACTCCTTCACCATACCAGCCAGTATGACGAACAGCAGCATGAGACCAAATATCAGGTTGAACCAGCCATTCTCCCGCTGTTCACACTTTCCGCACGCAAAGGCGATGTTCACGACGAACATCGCGGCAACTATGAAGCAAACAAAACCTAATATCACGACCAACACCTCACGTTCAAGTATGTTAAATACGCGCTTTGGTTAAGTAAAACAGTAACACTTGATCATGATAAGCAAGAGGTTTTCGAATATACCACGCCCCTTCCCGCATATTTTCCGCCCCAGGGCACGAAAACAGACCAACGGCGGCATGGTACGGACAACGCTCCAAACAAAACGAGGCCAACGCGACACGAACTTGTCGCATTGGCCTCGTTGCCATTACATACCCTATCGTATGCGTTTATATGAGTTTTAGATAAACACCTACGCAAAAACCTCGCTTGATAATATAAAGCATATCCGAACCCGCAAGTTATTATACATAACAGTCATAGAATGTCAACGTTCATGCTGACGAGATTAAGAGCGAGAGTTTCCCGATTCGCGTCCTGTCACCACCAACCGTTGAGCATGTAAAGCGATGGTATCCATAAGGTGAAGAAGAAAGCGATCACCATCGAGGCGACCGTGACTCTGCCAAACAACTTGCTGGTCCCCCTCTGCAAGGCCAAGGAGTACCAGAAGAGCGCCCACAGCCAGCCCCACCAGATCCATATGAGGACCAGCGGTATATCGCCGGTCAAATACGTCTGATAGGCCGGAAGGGGAATGTTGATGAGCACAAACAGGCACCACCATCCCACGGCGCGCCCGTCGAAATCTTTGATCCTCTGCAGCCCAAGGAAAACGTAGGTCATCGCGAACAGCGTCACCTGGGCCGCCCACCACAGGACTGGGGTCGGATAGGCGGCGGACGTCGGGCCGAGCCACTCCTTCACCATACCAGCCAATATGACGAACAGCAATATGAAGCCAAATATCAGATTGAACCAGCCATTCTCCCGCTGTTCACACTTTCCGCACGCAAAGGCAATGTTCACGACGAATATAGCTGCGATGATGAAGCAAATAAAACCTAATATCATGACCAACACCTCCTATTTAAGTATGTTCAACCAAAGGAAACCTGCGGGTTAGACCTATAATTTATTATACATAACAATCATTAGGATGTCAACGTTCATGTTGACGAGATAGGACTGTGTTTTTACAGGATTTTTTACCGCGGTTCTGTATTTTTTACAACTTCGTTACAATTTTTGACGCCGCGGTGACAACGCGCGCCGCCGTTTGAGCTATCATTGACCGCGGGAGGTGACAGATATGTCACGATCAATGAGATTTATAACGATATGCGCGATGATCGCGGCGGGGCTTCTGGCCGCGCCGCGCGCGCCGCGGCGAGCGCTCTGCGCCGAGGCGGAGACTGGCGGGACTATCCCGGAGACGCGCCTTGCGGTGAGCGGCGCCGAACGCCCGATAGAGCTGCGCGGACTCGACATAGCGTGCGACATCGCGGGCTCCACGGCGGCCACCACTGTGGAGATGGAGTTCTTCAATCCCAACGGCCGGGTCCTGGAGGGCGAACTGCGGTTCCCGCTGCTGGACGGGCAGACCGTCACGGGCTTCGCCCTGTCGACGGGCGAGGGCAGGAAGATGACGATGCGCGCCGCCGTGCCGGTTGACAAGGCCAAGGGGAGGGAGACCTTCGAGTCGGTCATAAGGAGGAGGGTGGACCCGGCGCTCCTCGAGGTCACGCAGGGCGGCAACTTCAAGCTGAGGGTGTACCCGCTGAACCCCGGCCAGAGCCGAGTGGTGCGAGTGACGTACAACGAGCGGCTCGCGGATGACGGCGGAGCGTCGGTGTACAGGCTGCCCCTCTCGTATGCTGACAGGGCCGCCAGGTTCAGCCTGACGGTGCGCGCCTATGGCGCGAAGGGGGCGCCCAGGGTTCTGAGCGGCGCGCCGTCTGGCATCGCGCTTGATTTCAGTGAAACCGGCGACGGAGGCGTGTTCACGGCCAGTGCGTCCACCGGGGATATAAGGCTGAGCCGGAGCGTGTTGGCGCTCTCCGTGCCGAGAGGGGGCGATGCCGTCCATCTTGGCCTCTGGGACGGCAGGGCGTACTTCCTGGCCGAGGTGTCGTCCGGCCCCGCCCCGGAGGAGGGAGTCTCCCGCGCTTGCCCGGGCAGGCTCTCGATCCTGTGGGACGCGTCGATGTCCGGTTCGAGGCGCGACCACGGGAGGGAGTTGGCGTTTCTGGACGAGTTCTTCAGCGGCGCGGCGGAGGAGCGGGAGATCGAGGTGTCGCTTCAGGTCGTGAGGGACGCGGCGGACGAGTCCAAAAAATTCACAATCCGGCGCGGCGACTGGGGGGAGCTCAGGGCGCGGCTCGAGTCCATGACGTATGACGGAGCTACGAACCTCGGCGCGTTCGACACCGGGGATGGCGCCGACATGTATTTCCTCTTCTCCGACGGGCTTGACAACTACAGCGAAGCCCCGCTGGACGGCGCCGGCTCCCCGCTGTTCGCGTTCATCTCCGCTCCGGGCGCGCACGCGCCGAGGCTCGCCTCCTTGGCGGAGCGCTCCGGCGGCGCGCTGGTCGACCTCACGGCGCTGGACGCGGCGGCCGCCCGGTCAGCGGTGACGAAAATCCAGCCGCGCATCGTCTCCTTTGGCGGGCGGGGCATATCGGACGTCCTCTGGAGCTCGCGCGGCGCGCGTCCGTCGGCGTTCTTCGTCGCCGGCAGGCTGGAGGGGGACGCGAGCGGGGTCCGGGACGTCCGGGCGGTCTTCGAGGATTCGCGCGGGCGCAGGGTGGAGCGGGACCTCACACTCATGTTCGCGCGGGCCGCGGAGGGAGAGCGCTTCAGCGGGGCGCCCTTCATATGGGCGTCGATGAAGGTGGAGTCGCTGGATGCCGAGTATGACCTGAACAGGGGCGAGATTCGCCGCATAGGCAGGGAGTTTCGCATAGCGACGCGCGAGACGTCGCTCATCGTGCTTGACGAGGCGGAGGACTACATCCGCTACGACATAGAGCCTCCCGCCGAGCTCAAGGACGAGTACGACCGCGCGCGGGCGCGGATGGGCGAGTCGCGGCAGACGGGCGAGCGGAACAAGATGGAGAGGGTTTTGGCCAAGTGGAACGCGCGCGAGGAGTGGTGGAAGCGAGACTTCCCGAAGGGAGGCCTACTGCCCCCAAAGGATCGTCCTAAGGCGCTGCCGCGGGACGGAGGCGGTGAACGCCGCGCGAATATTGCGGCGGCCCCCGAAACGATGGCGTCCGTCAACCAGAGCTACGCCGCCGCTCGGTCCGGCACGCCGCAGGCTATGGCCGCGGACGTCATGAGCGAGGCCGCGCCCGCGGGGAAGCCCGGCGGCGACTTCGGAAGCGCCGCTATAAACATCGCCCTGCGCCCATGGACTCCTGACGCGCCGTACATCAGGAGGCTCAAGGACGCGCGGGACGAGGACATGTACCGTGTATACCTGGACGAGCGCCCCGACTACGAGAACAGCGCCGCGTTCTTCCTCGACGTCTCCCGCCAGCTGGCCGAGCGGGGCCGGGAGGAGCTGTCCCTGCGCGTGCTCTCGAACCTGGCCGAGATGAACCTGGAGAGCCGCGTCATCCTGCGGATGCTCGGCTATCGGCTCATGGAGGCCGGCAGGGCCCGGCAGGCCGTCGTGATTTTTAAACGCGTCCTCGCGATCGGCGAGGAGGAGCCGCAGTCGTACAGGGACCTGGGCTTGGCACACGAGGCCGCCGGCGACCGTCAAATGGCGGTAGACAGGCTGTACGACGTGGTGGAGCGAAATTTCACGCGCTCCTTCCCCGGCATAGAAGTGATCGCTCTGACGGAGCTCAACGCGATCGTCGGCGCGGCGCCGGCCAAGCTGGACGTCAGCAGGGTGGACCAGCGCTTCCTCTCGAACCGCTCCCTGGATCTGCGAGTCGTGCTGACGTGGGACTCCGACAACACCGACATAGACCTGCACGTCATAGACCCGAACGGCGAGGAGACGTTCTACGGCTCGCCGATTAGCTGCCAGGGCGGCAGAATAACGCCGGACAACACGGCGGGCTACGGGCCGGAGGAGTTCTCGCTAAAGATCGCGAAACCCGGTAAATACCGCGTCGAGGTGAACTTCTACGGGCACACCCAGCAGATAATATCGGACGCCACGACGATACAGCTAGACTTTTACACGCGCTACGGGACGCCGGGCGTCCGAGGGCAGTCGGTCTCCATGAGGCTCAAGGAGGCCAAGGCTAGGATATTCGTCGGCGAGTTTGACGTGGAATGAGCCGGAGGATCGAAACCGCGTGCGCTGCCCGGGCGGGGCGAACGGCGCCGAAAAAATGTATCGCCGGGTCAAGGAGAATCGAGTCCCCTCGTGGGGTGCGGGGACTCGCCCTGAGGGAAGCGTGAGAGCCATCATAATCGACGGCTACGTCGACGAGCCGGCCTGCTTCGGAGTGCCGCCCTACGTGTCGCCGTATGTGAGGTACTGCGCGGGGGTGCTGCTCTCCCGAGGGTACGATGTGGACTACGTAACGTGCGACCAGTGGCGCGGCGCGCGGCGCGAAACGGACGAGACGATCGCGTCGAGCGGTATCGCGGTGGTCATAACGGGCCTAACGGTGCCCGGCAGGTATCGCGGCGGCTCCCCCCTCACCTTGCGCGAGCTCACAAGCATAGCGGGGATGAGGAGGAAGGGAGTCCTGATGGTTGGCGGCCCCATCCACAACGGGTACGCACTGCGCGGCGGGGTGCGGGCCAGGAGGGTGCGGATTGATGGGGTGGACTGCGTGGCGGCTGGCGACCCGGAGGCGACGCTCGACACATACTGCGCGACCGGGGAGTGGGTGGACAGCGCCGTGAGGCGGTACGATTGGCTCGATGGGCCGAGGGGCATAGCGCCGCTCGGCGCCGGGATCTTGAAGTGCCATCCGTCTTATCCCGACGTGATCGCTGAGATGGAGCTGTCGAGGGGGTGCGACAGGGTGGCCAGCTCCCGCGGCAGATGCGTTTTTTGCGCCGAGGGCAGCGGGGTTGGGTACGAGGAGCGCGGAGCAGAGGGAGCGGCTCGAGAGGCGGAGGCCGTCGCCGCAGCCGGGGTGAGCGCATTCAGGCTTGGCAGGGCTGCCAACATATTGGCCTACGGGGGGGAGATGGAGAGGGGGGTGGGGTTCCGGCCTAACGCGTCGAGAATAGAGGAGCTTTACTCCGGCATCAGACGCGCCGCCCCAAGCCTCAAGGTGCTTCACGCGGACAACTGCAACCCAGCGTCCATCGCCGGGTTCCCCGACGAGTCCGGCGCGTGCCTCAATGTAATAGCCCGCCTCAACACGGAGGGCGACGGCCTGTCGCTTGGCCTGGAGAACCTCGACCCGGAGGTCTGGAGGGCTAATGGCCTCAAGGTCTCGATGAAGGAGGCGCTCCTGGCGGTTCGCGTCATAAACGAGGCGGGAGGGGCTCGGAGGACGCCGCGCTCGCTCCCCTCGCTGTTGCCTGGACTGAACTTTCTGTTCGGTCTCGCGGGGGAGTCCGGTCAGGGTCTCGAGTGGAACACGAAATTTTTGGAGACGCTGCTCGACGAGGGGTTGGCCGTCCGCCGCATCAACATCAGGCGCGCCATCGTGTTCCCGGGGAGCGGTCTCGAAAGGGCGCTCGAGTCCAATGCGCCGCGCCTGAGGGAACGCGACTACTCGCGGTGGAGGAGATGGGTGCGTGAGGTCGTGGACCCGGCGATGCTGGAGCGAGTGGCCCCGGACGGGACGATATTGCGCGACGTGATTGCCGAGAGCAGGGTGGGCAGCGTCGTTTTTGGCAGACAGCTCGGGAGCTATCCGCCGCTCGTCGGCATAGTGTCCGGGTCGCTAGGTGTGCGGGAGAGGACGGATGTGACAGTGACGGGAAGAGGCGGCAGATCGCTCACCGCCGTCCGCAGGCCGCTCGACATAAACGCGGCCACCGCGGCGGAGCTGATGGCACTGCCGGAGATAGGCAGGGCGCGGGCCGAATTTCTGATGTCGCGCGCGCCATACGCGTCGGCTGACGAGGTAAAAAAAACGCTCTCCGAGATGGACTCGCCCGGGATAGCCGAGAGACTCGCCAAATATTTCGAGCGCGCGTGAGCTTGTCAGTGCCCCTTGTGCCTCAGCGGCCCGCTTCGGTGCACTCCTCCCACAAACGCCATCCGTTGCGGCCGTGCTCCTTCGTCATGTACATGGCGGAGTCCGCCTTGGCCAGCATGACACCCTCGTTCTGCCCGTCGAACGGGTACAGGCTTATGCCTATGCTTGCCGAGATGTAAACCTCTTCGTCCTTGATCTGGAACGCGTTGGTGAGGGAGAGGCAGATTCTCTCCGAGACCTCGCGGGCCGTTTGGGCACAATTGTCGACGCTGAGATCCGTCAACAGGATGGCGAACTCGTCGCCGCCTATGCGCGCCACCACGTCGGCATCACGGACCTCCGAGTTGATCCTGTCCGCCACCTTAACCAGCAGGTCGTCGCCCGCCGCGTGGCCGAGCGAGTCGTTCACTCGCTTGAATTTGTCGATGTCGAGGACCAGCAGGGCGCAAGCCGCGTCGTCGCGGCGCTTGGAGCGGGCCAGCTCCTTGCAGAGGCTCGCGGAGAAGAACGCCTTGTTCGAGAGCCCGGTCAGCGGGTCGTGCGTTGCCTTATGGTAAAGCATGTCCTGAATGCCCTTGAATTCGGAAATGTCGAACAGGGTGGCTATCCCAGCTATGAAATTGCCGCCGCGGTCCGTCGCGGGAAACGCCGCGACGTGCAACCATCTGCCGTGTCCCGAGTCGGACGGCTTGACGAGCAGGTTGCACTCCATCCGCTTTTCGTTCCTTACGGCCTCGTAAACCGGATCCATGTCCTCCGGCAGCGGCATCCCCGGGGACGCGCAAAAGTTCGTTGCGGCCCTGACGCGGGACCACGTCATGCGTTGTTTGGGGAGCTGGTCGAGTTTCAGCAGGTCGAGCGCCGCGCCGTTCACCAGCAGGACCGAATCGTCCCTGCCCACCGCCACTACCCCGTGCGACGCCTGGCCGAGCAGGGAGGAAAGTATCTCCGCGCTCACGCGGGAGATGCTCTCCATCCCGGACTCCGAGCCTGAATTCATGAAAGCCCTGAAAGCATCGCCCCAACCGTCCTCATTGAGCTGGAAAAATGGAACAGTCGCCTTTGACAAGCCCAAAACCTCTCTTCAAAAACGTTAAAGTAAAGATTTCACGATAATATCGTATAAATATCGCTCCGTCTATCACTTTCAATGGATAAATTTCTGCGCGTTCTCTTGATCTCACCCAAGTCCAGCAAGACGGACAGGACTCCCTCCTCGCGTCCAAGCCTCCCCAGGACGTCCCCGCTTGGAGAGACTATCATGGAGTTTCCGTGGAACTTCCCGTCCTCGGTCTCTCCCGTTCGGTTGCACGCCACGACGAACGCTTGGTTCCACGCAGCGGTGGCGCGAGCGGTGATCTCCCAAACGCCGTTCGCCTCGTCACACCACCTGGAGGCCACGAAAAAAATTCTGGCGCCGGCGAGCGCGATCGGGCGATGGAACTCGGGGAAGAGCATGTCATAGCTCGTCATAACCGCGCAGACCACTCCGCCGGCGTCGAAAATCCCCGCACCGCATCCGGGTTTGAATCTCTCGTTCTCACCCTCCTTTGACGACAGGTGAACCTTGTCGTAGAACGCGTATCCGCGTCCCAGGTCGTCCACGGCCCACGCCCTGTTAGCGACGCCGTCCCCCGAGGGCCACGGCATGGTTCCAGCAACGGCGTGTATGCCCCTAGCGGCGCAGAGGGCCGACAATGAGGCCAGGGCGCTCCGGGACTCGCCCGGCGCGGCGCGCGAGCCCGTCCACAGCTCCGGCAGCATGAGCAGGTTGGGCATCTCGCTCATCGAGCCGGCCGCATCGAGGGCCCGCTCGACGTTCCGCCTCGCGTTGGATTCCGATGCGTCCAACTGGATGATTGAGACGGCGAATCGGTCCAACTCAGGCCGGTCCTCTGTCCTCGGGAAATTTCATGAGTACGCGATCAACATCTCGCGCAGCAGCTTGCACGCGAGAGCGGTGGACGTCCCCGACGAGTCGTAATGAGGCGAGAGCTCGCACAGGTCGAAGCCTATGACGTCAAGCCCCTTGAGGTTGGTGAGTGCGTCGTGGAGCGCGCGGAACGACATGCCCCCGGCCTCTGGCGTTCCCGTCCCTGGAAACTCCGCTGGGTCGATCACGTCGAGGTCGACGGTTATGTACACGGGCCGGGACGCCACCGCCTCGGCGCAGCTGTCGATGCTGTTCGCGTTGAACAGCTCCATCTTGACGTGATCCATAGCCCACTCGAACTCCTCCCTGCTGCCCGACCTGATGCCGAACTGGTATATCCTTCCGTCCCCGACGAGGTCCCAGACGCGGCGCATGACCGTGGCGTGAGAGAGGGATTCCCCCATGTAGTCCCGCCTCAGGTCGGCGTGGGCGTCGAAGTGGAGAACGGCCAGGTCGGGGTAGCGGACGGCGGCGGCGCGGACGGCGCCGAAGGTGACGAGGTGCTCTCCGCCTATCATGACAGGCATCTTGCGGTCGTCGAGGACCTTGCCGCAGAACGCCTCGATGGTGTCCAGCACCCTCCCGGCGTTGCCGAAGGGAAGGTCGAGATCGCCCGCGTCGAAGATTTTGTAACTGGACAGATCGCTCCTCAGATATGGGCTGTACGTCTCTATGCCGATGGACTCACCGCGCATGGCGGAGCTGGCGAACCTGGCGCCTGGCCTGTAGGACGTCGTCGAGTCGAACGGGGCGCCGAAGAGGACCGTGTCCGCGTCGCAGTAAGGGGAATCGCAGCTTATGAACGTCTGTACGTTGAGCTCCATGTCAGTCGTCCCGTTCGAGAGGTTTCTTGACGTATCGCCGTCTATGGTAGTTCTGTATGGAGTTTATCTCATTGTTGAACCCATAAAGCTGGATCTTCTTTTTCAATCCCGTCTCACGTCCCTTCCTGATATGGCCCTCATGAAGGAGGACTGGATAACTATACAGACCGGGGGGGATATTGTCAAAGCGCCTGGCGCGGAGGAGGATATATGGATCATAATAACAAAATATCGCGTTCATTTATTAGAGAGCGATTTGTTTTTTACTCTTGAAGTAAATTCCGAAATTGTCTATCATTACCCTGTTGGTAAAGACGTTTGTTCGCGTCGAGGGAGAGCTGATTTGCCGGAGGAGTGCGTCGGAGTTGATGAGGATAAACAGGGCTGGCGGGGGGACCCGTCCGCGCGATTTTTTTGCTGAGTACGGACTGGAGATGGATGACCCGGATTGCGCGGAGAGGATCGAGTCGTTTCTCGAATCGTTCTCCGCGGAGGTCGACGCCATGATCTCGTCGATGCTCTCCGAGTTGCGGGAGGTCACGCACTCCGAGTCGGCGGTGATATACGCCGTGGACGGGAGATCGCTCATTCTGTCGTACGTTCGGAGCGACCCCCCGATCGACGCCATGCATTGCGGCGGCGTGATGGCGCTTGGTGCTGAGTCCATATGTTCCTACGTCGCTAAGACGAGGAAACCCCTTGTGACGGGCGACGTACTGAACGCCCCGGCTAACATGCCGTTCAGCTTCAACAGCGAGTTCGACAGCGCCACCGGCAGGGTGACGGTGTCAGCCGTGACACTGCCGGTGCTGGATGGGGTTGGCAACCTCGCCGGGCTGCTCCAGCTCATGAACCACAGGGACGAGGTGGAGGGGATGTCCCCCTACGAGGATTGGATGTTCGGGTACGCGCTGATCTTGACGGAAAATTTTTCCTCGATTATAGCCGATGCGCTCGACAGCTACTTGGATTTGCTCCACCCGCGGCGGTGCGCGCCCAGCTCCAGGTCGTGCGAGGATATCTCCGTCGGCGAGCTTTACAGGTCGATTCGCGGCCAAGTCTCCATGTCTGAAAGGCGGAAGAACCTGCCGTGGCTCTCAGGCTTGGGGACGGTGTGGTCGAGGAGGGACGTCCGCAAGGAGTTCAGTGTCGAGAAGCGCATCTCCGCCTACGCGCAGTACGTCAACCAGTTCGACGACGTGATCACGATCATAGAGATGATGATGACCGAGGCCCGCGACGTCACGTGTGCCGCGGGGGGCGTGTTCTACCTCCTTGACGAGAACGACCTTCTGAGATTGGCGTACGCGCAGAACGACGGCGCCTTCTCGCATGGCTCGCGCCAGAGCCGCTATTTCAGCGGGGACGAGGCGGTCATCGACGATGCGTCCGTCGTCGCCTGGGCCGCACTGGCGCGTAGGACCATCTGCGTCCCGGACGTCTCGGACATGCCAGACGGCATGATTCACGAGCGCGGCGGCATCTTGGACGATGTGTCCGGCGGCCGCGCCGCCTCGATCCTCACCGTGCCCGTTCTCGATTTCAGGAGCGGGCTGGTGGCGGTGTTCCAATTGACGAAAAGCGGGGATGCCGCGTCGCGGGGCGAGGCATTCGACGACGCCGACGCCGGTTACGCGGAGTTGCTGGCTAAGAAGACGATGCCCTACCTGACGAGGGCCATAATGACCCGCAGGCTGATAGACGCCATGCTCCGCATGTCATACATGAGGGATCCCGTCGAGACTGGTTCTCACGTCAGGAGGGTGGGCGAGTTCTCCGCGGAGATATACAGGAGGTGGGCGGAGAACAGGGAGGTGAGCGAGGACGAGATAAAGGTGGAGGAGGATGCCCTGCGAGTCGCCGCCATGCTGCACGACATAGGCAAGGTCGCGGTGCCCGACGCCGTCCTGATGAAGCCAGCGAAGCTGACGGACGAGGAGTACGCCATCATCAAGACCCACTGCGCGAAGGGCGCCTCCATGTACGCTCTGGCCCATTCGAAGCTCGAGCACATAGCTTACGACATAACGCTTCATCATCACCAGAGGTGGGACGGCAAGGGCTACACCGGCGACCCGGACGTCCCTGTGCTCGCTGGGGAGGATATACCGCTCTGCGCCCGCGTGACGGCGGTCGCCGACGTCCTGGACGCCCTGCTCTTCCAGAGGGTCTACAAGGCATCGTGGGAGTTCGACGACGCGATGGCGGAGTTGATGAGGAACTCCGGCACTCAGTTCGACCCAGAGATAGTGGACGCGGCCTGCCAGATATCGGACACACTGCGGGCCATAGCGAGCCAGTATCAGCAGTGAACGCGCGCGTGCACGACGTCGGCGGAGTTGAACAGGGTGAACTCGCCGCCAGTCGTCAGGACCAGCTCGCCGCCGTCCGTTATGTCCGCGGCTACGCCGAAATTCTCCCCGTCGTCGGATATTATCCTGACCTCCCTGCCTATCGTTGAGCACTTGGCCCTGTACTCCGCCATCAGCCGCTTCCTTCCCCCGTCATCGGACGCCATGGAGGATCGGGGCTCCAGCTCGTTCAATACGTCCGCCAGGAGCCGGGGCAGGTCCATTTTTTCCCCGAACGCCGCCAGAACCGACGTTGCCCGCGGCCGGCCGGAGGAGTCGGGGCAGGGCAGCTCGTCCTCCCGCCTGTTCACGTTGATCCCTATCCCAAGCACCGCGTAGTCCAGTTTTTCGCGCGTCCCGGAGCTCTCGCAGATTATCCCGCAGATTTTTCGCGCGTCCGCGAGCACGTCGTTGGGCCACTTTATGCTCACTCTGCCGCCGGAGCCGGGGAAATTTTTTTCAAGTGCGGCGGCAACAGCCAGGGCCGCGGCGAAATTCAGCGTGTGGGCGTGCCGCGTCTCGACATCCAGCCTGAAGATCGCGGAAAACGTCAGGTCAACGCGCGGGGCGGATCGCCACGACCGATCGCGCCTCCCCCTGCCGTCGCTCTGGTAGTCCGTGACGAACACCGTGCCGCCGCGCGCGCCGCCGCGCGCCGCCTCCTTGGCCAGGCCCTGCGTTGAAGGCATCTGGGGCGCGGAGCGTATTGTGTATCCCAGGCGCTCCGTCCGCAAAAATTTTCTGGCGCTCTCCCAATCGATGCGCCGCTCCGAGTCCGACATGGTTGCGCCGGTCCCCCCCTTCCGCCGATAAATCGGCGTTTCTGGGGTTATTCTATACCAATGCGCAACGGACGCGAGTGCCTCGCTTTACCGGCGCGGCCGTTTAATATATACTTCACGCCGTAAGAATAGCGGCAGCGGGAGGGATTTGGAGTGTATAAAGTCGTTTTGCTTCGTCATGGCGAGAGCGAGTGGAACAGGGAGAACCGGTTCACCGGGTGGACGGACGTACCCCTGTCCGACAAGGGCAGGGAGGAGGCGCGCGCCGCCGGGGCTTTGCTGAAGCGCGAGGGCTTCTCGTTCGACCTGGCGTTCACATCGGTCCTGAAGCGCGCCATAAAGACGCTCTGGCTCGCGCTGGAGGAGATGGACGAGATGTGGATCCCCACTGAATTCTCGTGGAGGCTGAACGAGCGCCACTACGGCGCGCTTCAGGGGCTCAACAAGGCGGAGACGGCTGCCAAGTACGGCGACGCGCAGGTCAAGACATGGCGCCGCAGCTACGACGTCCGGCCCCCGCTGCTGGAGAGCGGGGACGAGCGCGACCCGTCGCGCGACCCGAGGTACAAAGGACTCGCCCAGGGCGACATACCGGCGGGAGAGTGCCTGGCCGACACGGTGGCCCGTGTCATCCCCTACTGGCGGAGCGCCGTCGTGCCCGCGATATCGTCCGGCAAGAGGGTGATAATAGCGGCGCACGGCAACAGCCTCCGCGCCCTCGCAAAGCACCTGGACGGGGTATCCGACGAGGACATCGTGGAGATGAACATACCGACTGGCATACCGCTGGTCTATGAGCTGGATGGAGACATGAGACCAGTCTCGCGCGCCTATCTCGGCGACCCGGAGGCCATAGCCGCCGCCGCCTCGGCGGTGGCGAACCAGGGCAGGGCGGGGTAGGCGGCGCCCGCAAGGGCTCCCGGCGCGCATAATAAATCAAGGAAGGCTCGGGGATTCGAAAGAGCCTTCCTTTAGGTTTATTACGCGCGCCGGAAATTCGTTCGAGAACGCTGATTTATTGTTTTAAGGAAACGCCGATTAGATGGAGGGCAAGGATTCAAACCACTCTGAAACCAGCGCCCCCAAACGCTTGAATGCCGTTTCGGCCATCTGACAACCAGCGCGTCATTTTAGGAGACAACGAGGCTCTTCGGCATTAGCGTCCGACCGCGAATCAGCCGTTGCTCAGGGCTGAGAGATCGCGGTTACCGGGCACGTCGCTACGCAGGCCCCGCACTCTACGCAGGTCTCCTCGTCAACAGCGGCCTTGCCGTCGTTAACGGTGATAGCCGACGTGGGACACTCGCTCACGCAGGACTCGCAACCGGTGCAGACATCCTGATCCACTACAATCTTCGACATTACGCAAACCCTCCTTATCGATTGTTATTTTTTGGGCTGGAAACGCCGGCTGAATCGCTAAAAGCGGTTTTGGCCGCCGCGAATAGCCGGAAACCACAAAAAAACCCTCCTGCCCCCCTTTCAGACGTCCAGCGGGGGAGCAACCATTCATCAGTGATTTTATCTGTGAACCCGACACAACAGCAATATTCTAGCATAGAAAATGTAATGAGCAAGCAAAAAAACAACGATGCGCCATTATGATTCGGGTTTATGATTCAGGCGGTAAATGCCGTTGCCCTGACAGGCGCGGGAATTGAGGCGGTAAAAGCGAAGTCGACACGACAGCCCGCAGGGTATAAAATAATTTGGCGCTTCGTACGTCGCCGTGATAAAATTACCGCGCAAGGACGTGAAGGAGGAATAAGAATGGTTCTGATGGGTTTTACCGCCATTTTTTGCCTTGGAATTTTAATACTGTGGTTCATCTACACATTCAATTACTTCAGAGGAAAACAGGCGCTCATAGATTTTTGGTGGGACGAGGTCGATATGCACTTGAAAATCCGCCACAAGCTCATACCGAACCTGATAGCGACGACTCATTCGAGGATGGCGGCGGCAGCGCCCATATTGGACAAAATAGCGAGCATCGACAGCAGGATACTGGGCAAATCCATCGACTCCAACGAAGAGGTGGAGCGTCTGGAGAATGACTTGAGCAGCGAGATGCACACGCTCCAGAAGGTATTCAAAGAGCATCGCGAGGCCCAGATGAACGAGGCGCTGCTCACGGTGATGAGCGAGCTCGTCTCCGTCGAAGGAAGGGCATCGTCGGCCTGTTTCGAGCACAACAGGCTCGTAAACGACTTCAACTCGTCGATAACGAGGTTCCCCGCGCGGATCGTCCTTGACGTGCTGCACTTCCACCCGCGGGAGAAGCGCGTATTCGGCGTGATCAACGATACATGATGGCCGGCTCCTAAGGGAGGCGGGGATCGCTTTTTTGGTTGGTTTGGGCATCGTGGGAAGGCTCTGATGTGCCCTGTACATAGCGGGGCGCAAGACAGAATCGCTTATAACCGAAGGGCCTTATTCCGTCTGCCGCAACCCTCTCTATTTCTTCAGCCTGCTGGGTGGTACGGGCGTCGGGCTATGCACGGAGAGCGTGACCCTGGTGTTCGCGATACCCATGATGTTCGCGCTTATATACATGATGACGATATTGGACGAGGAACGCGCCCTTCGGGAGGCGCACGGGAACGCATACGAGGATTACGTGTCGGCGGTCCCCCGCTTCATACCCAGATAGTAGTTGTTTCACGAGCCGGACAGGTACATTGTCGACACGAAAATTTTCATGCGCGAGATGCTCGATGCCCTCTGCTTCGCGTGCGCGGTCGGATTGTTTGAGATGATAGAGGAAGTGGTCAACGGCGGGGTCATAAAGACGCTTTTCACCCTGTATTGAGGAGCGCGTGTGGGTTTTGTCCGCGTTCGGCTCCGCGTTTTTCGCCGGAATAACCTCAATTCTATAGCGGTGCTTCCGTTTTTCTGGTCGATCACGCGGCTCGCCGGAGCATGTGCAGGCATCGCGAAAATAGACGAGACGCCGGGAGCTTGGCGTTCCTGACGGCCCCCGTCATCGCGCCGCCGCCTCCAGCCTCCAATGTCACGGCATGTACCTCCTGAGCTTCGATATGACCTCCTCCATGTCTATCGGCTTGCCTATGTGGTCGTCCATCCCGGCGTCGCGGCACCGCTCTATGTCCTCGCGGAACACGTTGGCGGTCATGGCTATTATGGGGATCGTCTTGGAGCACGGCAACCCGGACGACCGTATTCGCCTGGTCGCCTCGTAGCCGTCCATGTTCGGCATCTGGACGTCCATCAGCACGAGGTCGTATCCCTCAGGGTCGATCGAGAACTTTTCCACCGCCTTAACTCCGTCCTCCGCGAAGTCCAGCGTTATCTCGGTGTCCTCCATGAGCGCCGCCACTATCTCGCGATTGATCTTCACGTCCTCTGCGAGCAGCGCCCTGCGCCGCGCGAAGATCCCCGCGGCCGGCGACGCCTCGTCTGACGACGCCTCGTCGGCCTGACTCTCGAAGCCCATGCACTCGTTGATGCAGTTGAACACGGCGGAGGGGAACAGGGGTTTTTGCAGGAAACGTGACACGCCGGCCTCCCGCGCGTCGGACGATATCTCGCCCCATTCCGTTGCGGAGATCATTATGACGACTGGGTGACGCCCGTCGCCGCGATTGATCTCCCTGCACAGTTCAATGCCGTCCATCTCCGGCATCCGCCAGTCGACCAATATGACGTCGAACGGGCGGCCCGCGCCCTCCCGCACGAGGCGAAGGGCCTCGGAGGGGTAAAGTGTCGTCTCGCAGCTCACTCCGTAAGGTTCGAGGATCGTCTTAATCAGCTCCAGCACCTCCGGCGAGTCGTCAACGGCCAGGACCCTCAGATTTCTCCAGTTGACGCCGGGCGGCAGCAGGGCGCCGCGCTCGCACTTGGGCGTTTCGGCCCTTATCTCGAAGATGAACGATGAACCGCGTCCCAGATCGGACTCCACCCAGATGCGTCCTCCCATCAGATCCACGATGCGCTTGGATATGGCGAGCCCCAGTCCCGTCCCGCCGTATTTGCGGGATATGCTGCCGTCAGCCTGTTCGAAGGACTTGAAGAGCTTGGCCTGCTGCTCCGGCGATATGCCTATCCCGGTGTCCCGCACCTCGACGCGTATCGTTGACACCCCGTCCTCCTCGGACAGGCTCCTGACGGAGAGGGAGATCATCCCGCCTTCAGGGGTGAATTTGACCGCGTTCGAGAGCAGGTTCGTGATCACCTGGGCGAGCCGCTGCTCGTCGGAGACTATTCTGGCGGGCATATCGGGGCTTATTTCGACCAGCAGGTTCTGCTCCATCTCCTCGACCTTGAAGTTTATGACGTTCGTGACACGCTGGAGCATTCGTTCGAGGTTGAAGTCGCTGAACGACAGCTCGAACTTGTCCGCCTCTATCTTCGACATGTCGAGTATGTCGTTGATAACCCCCAACAGATGGATGGATGCCTCGCTGATTTTGTCCAGGCAGTACTCCTTGCGCTCCAGATCCTTCGCGGACTTGGCTATCGAGGTCATGCCTATGATGGCGTTCATAGGCGTGCGCATCTCGTGGCTCATGCGGGAGAGGAAATCGGATTTGGCGCGCGAGGACTGCTCCGCCTGCGCCCGCGCGTGCTCCGCCTCCAGCTTGGCGCGCATGAGCTCCGTAGTGTCGTAGAAGAACATCATCATGCCCTCGGGAGAACCGTCGTCGTCGATCATGGGGGTGACCCGCGCCTGATAATGGCGCGGATTGCCGTCAAGCCCGAAATCCAGATCCTGTTCCACCTCTATGGGGCGTCTTTTCTCCTGGGTCGTATGAAATATTTCGACGAACTGGAGCAAAAATTTTTCGGTGGACACCGGAGCCAACAACTCGCTGTACGTCCTGCCAAGAATCATCCCGATTGCCGGGATCTTGCTGCGCTTCAGGTACGAGTCGCTGGCGAAGACGATGCGCCCCTCGCGGTCGAAGAGCAATATTATGTCTGGGCAGTTGCCCAGCATGAGGTTCATATACTGCTCCAAGCGAGACTTTTCCGCCGACACGATACGGCTTAAGCTGGCCTTGGCCTCCGCTTTTACACGGTTGCGCTCATTGATCCCCTGTTCGTACGCCAGCTCGCGTGCGAGTTTTTTGTTCTCCAAGCGCAACCTTCTGTTCTCTTCAAGTAACGATTCCACGTCACTCTCTTGCGTAAACCCTAAAGACACTTGATCCACCTCAAAAAATTATGTCATATTCGTCAAACTGGCACCATGTCCTAGTATCAGCGCAACGAGCAGATCACCAGTGTGTCGTTGTGGCCGCGATTCGCCATGCCGCCCTCGCTGTTTGAGACCGGCACTGGGCACAGCTCTCCACCGGAATAGGCTATGTTGTACGGTATGCCGGTCTTGTCCAGGATGGACTGGATTTTTTCGATCTCGCCCATCGGATCGTAATCCATCGTGAAGTACCTGCCGACGCAGGAGAACATTATGAGGCACGAGGGTTCATCGGACGAGACCGCCGCGGTGACCGCCTCCTCCGTGGTCGCGAGCACCTCGTCGGCATCTATGGATCCCACCGACAGGGTCGCGCCCACCGGTATGTCCCCGCCGCAGACCACGCTGCCATCGGGGGTCATGGCGAACGTCGCCCGCACCACTGGCTCCGAGCCGTCGTTGTAGTCAACGATGAACGGGAACGAGTTGATGCCGGAGATGGTACCGTCGTCGTTCTTCGTCAGGCCCAACGTCAGCAGGTAATCGACGGCCGGCACGTTGTTGACGGATTGGAGATGATTGCCCTGTGACGCCGTGACCACGCCCTTCTGCCTGAATACCCTCTCCGATGAGATCGACCCCACGTAAAACTTTGGGCTCACGCTCCCATCCACCAGGACAAACACCGCCCGGTCCGCATACGCCTCGCCGTTTCGGATGACCTGCGACTCGCGGTAATCGCTGTTGTGGTCGACCGCAATCATCCCGAAGACCGGCACTCCGCCTGAAATTTTGGAAAACACGTTCGCGAAGAAATCCCCGCTGACGTTCACGAGAAGCGGCGCGAAACAGAGCATGAGCGTCCCTTTGCCTCCCATCCTGGACGCCGCCTCGTCATAACCGCGTTTGAGGGCGTCCTCGTCCTCCAGCGTCAACGGAGCGCTCAGCCCGACGGAAAACGAGACGTCGTCGCTGGTCAAAACCATCAGCGAGAGGAGAATTTTGTCGCTGGATCCCCTCGTCGCGTTGCAGAGCGTGGTTGAGCCCACCACCTCGAACGGCAGGGCCCGGCATATTTCACGGACCGCATCGGAGTTTATGAACTCCGCGTAGCAGGTCAGCAGCCCTACCGAATTCTTCAACAGACCGCCGTCCGGGTTCAACTGCCCCAATATCTCGGAGACCGCCGCCTCGACGTCGTCGACCTCTCCAGTATGCGCCGTAAGAGCCTTGATCATGATCTCGATCCTCCTCGCTCGCAGCAAAGCGACCGTCAGGGATATCCCCGGCCGGAGTCACTCACGCCCGGCCCCAGAGGGGCGTCGGGTAAATTTTGTTCCTGTGCCTCTCGGCTATGGCCGCCGCCGCCTCGACCCGATCCTCCCTGTACGTGACGCCGAACCAACTGTCGCGGCTCTCCAAGACCTTCACGTCGGCCATGCCGCGCTGAATCTGGGAGTTGATCTCTGACGGCAGCAGAAATTCGCTCTTCAGGGGGTCAATCGGCACGCTCTTCTCCATAAACTCCACGAAATCCCTATCCACCCTGCTGAAGAAACTCCTGTCCAGCCCCCAGAAATTCATCGAGACCAGCGTCCCGCGCGGGATGTCGGACCAGCTCACGCCGCCGTCCTCTGAGAAACGTGCCCCGCCCGCGCTCCTCTCCACATTGGAGCGCTCGACGATGCTCGTGAGGTATCCCATCTCGTCCGCCATACAGATGCCGCGCGTCACGACCCCGTGATCGGAGACGGTGTTCTCTATCCTGTAGCCCACCATTGCGAAATGAGACTTGTCAGACGGTTCGCGGGAGGCGGAGAGCCAGTCGAAGATGGTCTTGTACGCCGAGGGCCCGTAATAATCGTCCGCGTTTATGACCGCGAATGGGCCGTCTATCAGGTGCTCCGCCGCCATCAGTGCGTGCGCCGTGCCCCACGGTTTCACTCGGCCCTCCGGAACGCGGCAGCCGCGCGGCAGAAGGCCGATCTCCTGACAGGCATAGAGCATCTCGACGTTGCGCTCCATCCTGTTCCCTATGACCTCCATGAAGTCATCCTTAATTTCGTTCTTAATAATGAACAGCACTTTTTTGAAACCCGCTTTTACAGCGTCGTAAATCGAATAATCTATCAACAGCTCGCCGTCAGCCCCTACGGGATCAATCTGCTTGAGTCCTCCGTATCTGCTGCCGATTCCGGCAGCCAAAATCACCAACACCGGTTTTTCCGCCATACGCGTTCCCCCTCATCTGACATAACCGTTTGGATTGCCGCTCTGCCATCGCCATGAGTCGGCGCACATGTCATCTATGCCGCGCTCCGCGCTCCAGCCCAGCTCCGTCCGAGCCCTGGTCGGGTCGGCGTACACGGAGGCTATATCACCGGGCCGCCGTGCGGTGAACTCGAACGGTATGCGCCTGCCGCAAGCTCGCTCGAACGCCGCTATAACCTCCAAAACGCTGTAGCCCCTGCCTGTCCCGAGGTTGCAGACGAACGCCCCGCACCCGTCCTTGAGTTTCTTCAGCGCGGCGACGTGCCCCTTCGCGAGGTCGACCACGTGGATGTAGTCCCTGACGCCGGTTCCATCGGCGGTCGGGTAGTCGCTGCCGAAGACCCTGACCCTGTCGAGACGGCCCGCCGCCACCTGGGCTATGTAAGGAACCAGGTTGTTCGGAATGCCGTTCGGATCCTCTCCCATCATCCCGCTCCCGTGAGCCCCGATGGGGTTGAAGTAGCGCAGCACCGCCGCGTTGAAGCTCGGGTCCGCCGCGCATATGTCGCTTATCATGCGCTCGATGAAGAGTTTCGTCGCGCCGTACGGATTCGTCGCGGAGGTCGGGAAATCCTCCCTGACCGGCACCGCGGCGGGATCCCCGTACACCGTCGCCGACGACGAGAAGACGAAATCCTTGACGCCGAACTTCTTCATGATCCCTAAAATGGTCATGGCGCACGACAGGTTGTTGGAGTAGTACTCCAACGGCTTCTCCACGCTCTCCCCCACCGACTTGAGCGCGGCGAAGTGGATCACTGCGTCGATGCCGGGATTCTCCGCGAATATCTCGTCGCAAGCGCGCGCGTCACACACGTCCGCCGCGTAAAACTTGACGGGGCGCCCCGTTATCCTCTCCACCCTGCGCACGGATTCCTCGCTGGAGTTGACGAGGTTGTCCGCCGCGACCACATCGCAACCGGCGTTAATAAGCTCGACGCACGTATGGCTGCCTATAAATCCCGCTCCTCCGGTGACCAGCACCGCCACGCAAACACCCCCATCCTCCAAGCCGCCGCGCGGTCCGACTTCGCCGCCGCCGTGATATCCAGGCTGACGGCAACCACCATCACTATGCCGTTTCTCGCGTCATCGGCCAAATCTCCCCCTCGGTATTGCCCTGAAACGTCAAACGGCGGCATTGTGAGATCGGCAAACGTATTGTACAGCATTACAGTGCTTTCCGTGAAATTCTTCTTTTAAGAAAAGACCGATTTATTGAGGAATTTTATTTTTGATTTTGTTATAGACAGTTGGAGGAGGGTGAATGTATAATGGGGTTGTCATGGGGGAAGTTAATGGGACGAGCCTATGACGTAATAAGACATCCCGGCGAGAGGAATTCGGTTGAAAGCCGAAGCGGCCGCGCCACTGTAATCGGGACGAAACCACTATTGCGGCGTGCCACTGCTCGTAATGACGAGCGGGAAGGCGTGGGAGTAGGAGGAACGAGAGCCAGGAGACCCGCGGGGATGGACGCGCGTAGCGTTGCCCTTGCGTACATAGCCGTCACGGGACGGTGAGTTAAGAAGCGACGGGAGGCCTTCACGCGTATGTGAAGGCCTCTTTTTTTGCGTACGCCACAAACGAAGAGGAGAAGGAGGATATTTTCATGAAAACGTTCAAACGCATCGCGGTGTCACTGTTTCTTTTGCTGCTGCCGGCCGTTACGGCCAGCGCCGATATATTCTACGCGGCGTCGAACTACAGCAGCGGCCTTGCCGGGACGGTGGTCCGGCAGGGCTCCCTGTTCACGGTGTACGACAAGCCCTACGCGGGCCTTAACGGCGACGCGGCGGGCTTCACGTTCAGAGACCACAATGGCGAGAGCAGGGCGTTCACGCGCGAGCGCGTCGCGGGCAAAGACGACACGGTGCGCGTCTTCGACCCGGCGGACCTGAGCAAGCCCATAACGACATCCCCCTCCTGGAGGGCGGCCAACATACACGCGGCGGCGTCCATAGGGGATTACCTGTACGTCACGACCTACGAGAGCTACGCGGATTCGGCCGTGGAGAACACCGGCAAGGTGGTCCGCATCGACATGGCGGACGGCTACAAAGCGGACAAGGGGTATCACTATGAAAGGCAGGGGAGCGTCAACCCGCACGGCGAGGCACTGCACATCGAGGGAGACGAGAGCGGTTACAAGGTCTACGCGCTCTTCGGCCTCTCCACGTCCCTGGCTCTGAAATACGAGCCCACCGAGATAGTGGAGTTCGACGAGGAGCTGAATGTGCTGCGCAAGGCGAAGCTGGAGTCCGGCGCGAAGAAGGGCCTCAACGCGATGCGCATGGCGTATCGCGGCGGCAAGCTCTACGTGGCGTGCATGGGAGGCTACCAGGGACCGGACTCGTGGGGCGACGTGTGGGAGGTCGACCTAAAGACCATGACGCCCCGCCAGGTCCTGGACGGCAAGAGCCTGACGTACAAGGTAAACGGGCAGGACGTCGCGATAGGGATGTACGGCGTGCAGTTCGCGCCGGACGGGACGGCGTACCTGCTTACCGGGAGCTACAGCGCGGACTATAATTTCCGGGGCAGGCTCTATGTGACGACGGCGGCCGCCCTGGCAAAAGGCAATGCCGGCGTTCTGAGGGCGGAGTACAGCGCGAAGGAAGGATACTCCGGCTTCTCGTGGGACATCCTCTATGACAGGGGCTCCGGCGTGCTTTGGTGCATGGTGGGAAAATCACTGGAGGCCCGCAACCCGGACGGCTCGCTGATCAAGAAGCTCACCCCCGGCGCGCTCGGCGACAACATATACTCAATAGCGGAGATCCTGACGGACACGGACGAGGAGGAGACACCGGAGAGGCCTTCTTTGGTCCAGGTAACGGTTCCCCAGGAGAAACCCGAATGGGTGGAGGCGGTTCAGGAGGGGAAAATGGATTTCGCGGAACTGGAAGATCTCAAGAAAATTAATAACGGCGCTTTAGAATCAATCATAGACGAGGACGAAGAAAAAGGCGTGACAGTCGTCAGCGTAGGAGCGGCCTTCTCTCTGGCGAAAGAACTTTATGGGGACGAGAGCGATCCGCAGGTGAGGCCGCAGCCCGCGTTCAAGGCGGAAGTTGGATCGGGCAGGGTGGCGGCGGTCGGCCTGAGGGTGAAGGGCCCCGACTTCCTCGCGAACAACGCGAAGTCCGTCAAGGTAATGAAGGTCAAGGGCGCGGGCGACACCGACACTAGAAAGTTCACCTACGTCTTGGAGGCGAGCGAGTACGATGACGGCACATTCACGATCCTGAAAGAGGACGGTACGCCCGCCGGTGATCTTTCCGGCGACGGGACATACATCCTCACGCTCTTCGTCAAGGACGGCGGAGAATACGACTTAGACGGATCAGAGAACGGCTCAGTAATTGATCCGAGCGTGATCGTCGGAGTCACGGGCAGCTCCGCTGAGGTCCCGGAGAGTCCCTCCACAGAGTCCGGCGGCGATGCCGGCGGAGGCGGCTGCTCGTCCGGCATCCCCGTAACGGTTCTTTTGGCCGGCTTGTTCGGATTGGCCTCGGCCTGGACGATCCGGCGCCCGCGCCGCCGCTAATCCAATGAATCCGAAGGGGGCCAGGAAATTCGCAGCCCTGCTGGCGGCGCTGCTCCTCTCCGCGCCGCCAGCCCCGGCCGCCGTCGACCTGCCGGAGGAGCTGGTGGTGGGCGTCGGCGAACTGGGAGAGGAGGAGGACAGATATCTCTCCCCGGGCGCCGTCACCGTGGTCCGGCCGGAGGACTACGCAGGCGAGCAGAGAACCCTCCCGGACCTCCTGGAGGACGTGCCGGGGCTCCGCGTCATACGCCTCCAGGGCAGACACGGCTACTCCGTGGCGAGCATACGCGGCAGCACGTCGTCGCAGGTAGCCGTGTACGTGGACGGCGTGCCGGTGAACCTGCAGAGCGAGGCGGCCGTCGACCTCTCCTCGATACCCTCCGACAGCGTGGAGCGGGTCGAGGTTTACAGGGGGTACATCCCTTCGAGGTTCGGAGCCCAGGCGATGGGCGGAGTGATAAACATAGTGACGAAGCACCCGTCGGAGCCGGAGACGTTCGTCTCCCTCGGCACGGGCTCGTTCGGCAGGTACAAGGGCACCGTGTCGCGCTCCATGCCGTTGGGGGACGGGAAGCTCTTCGGCTCGTTCGGGTACGAGAGTTACGAGGGGGACTTCACGTACCATAACGACAACGACACGCAGGACGACCCCAGCGACGACTACGAGGGCCGCAGGGAGAACAACGGGTTCAGGAACGCGGACGCCCTGCTCAAGTGGAGCGACGGCAGATGGAGCGCAAAGGCGTCCTACGTGAGGAGGGACAGGGAACTGGCCCTCACCGCGAGCGGCCTCGACAGACCCCTGGGCTACAAACCTCAGAGGCCGGAGCTCGATACCAGCAGGTGGGACGTCTCCCTGGGGAGGTCACAGTCGTCCGGCTCCGTGGAGTGGGGCTGGGAGGCGTCGTACACGGGGCAGAGCAAGAAGTACGACAGCGGGACCGAGGGCGGCGGCAACAGCATGATAGGCAAAGAGAACATCAGCAGAAGCGAGTACGACACGAAAAGGATAGGGATCTCCGCCAACGCCGCGTGGTCGATGGGCAGCCGCCACTTCATGGAGTTACGCGCCGGGTACTGGAACGAGAAGCTCGATGTGGACAGCGACGAGCCATTCACGCAACTCGGCGGCATAGAGAGTTACAGCCGCGACGACGTGGACGCTACGCTTCAGGACACGATAGCGCTGGACGGCGCCGGGACGTTTCTCGCCACCCCGTCGCTCCGCTGGCACAAGATGGGCGGCGAGAGCCGCCTCACGTGGCAGGTCGCTCTGTCGAAGGATCTGCCGCGCGGCTGGATGCTGAAGGGGACGTATGGCACGTACTCGCGCGCGCCGAACACATACGAACAGTACGGAGACGGGGCATTCATCCTGCCCGCCGCCGATGACCTGAAGTGGGAGGACGGCACGCAGTTCGACCTGGGCGTCTCGTGGAGCGGGGTTCTCGCCTCTCTGGGGGGCGCGAGGTCAAACGTCTCGCTCACGGCGTTCCGGCGCGAGTCGGAGAATTTGATAGAGTTCGACATGGAGAGCAACCGGTTTGCCCGCTACAGGAACGTGGCGGAGGCGACGGCTGAGGGGGCGGAGCTGGAGCTGGGCCTGGATTGGAGGAGATGGGCTCTCACGTTCTCCGGGACGTGGATGGACGCGGAGGGCTGGACGCCCGACCCTGACGCCACGAGGCACGGAGGCAAGCCCCTCCCGAACAGGCCGGACCTGAGCTGGATGGCCCGGCTCACGCGCAAGATATCCGGCCGCGGAGGGACCGAAATGGGTTCCCTGTTCGCGGAGTACCGCCATATCGATGAGAACTACCAGAACTACTCCGCTAACTACATGTTCGGGGCGAGGGACGTTCTGAACCTCGGGTTGAAGTGGAAACTGTCAGGCTCCGCGCAGCTCGCTCTGGGTGTGGACGACGTCCTGAACGACGCCGACGACTGGAGGATGTACCCCCCCCCTGGCTTCAACGGCCCGACGAGGATACTATGGTATCCAGTGGAGGGCCGCACGTACTACATGACACTAGACATGAGATTTTAGCGCGGGGAGAGGGTCTCGTATTTGTGGAAGGGATCTTTGGAGGGCAGTTGAGCTGATAGAGGACATTATGGACATTATATAGGGCATATCAGGCATCATTGCCGCTATGTTTTCAGTATCAGTACGGGCTTCCCTAAGACTGTCCTGGGCGTTGGGAAAGCACAGACCGACACGTCTAGCAGTCTTGCGGCGGCCACGTCGTTTATCATGAGAGGCAAGGAATCCCACCGGATGCTAGGAAGTTCGCGGCCACGGATAGTCATGCCGCCCGCCCCCTTGAGTGAAAGTCGGGCACGAATGGGAGCGCGTCGAGCGTGCGTAACCACGCGTATAATTCTTTGCTATCATTCCGCGATCATTCGTCGCATGTATTTCTACATTTGTCGATGTTTGAGGGATTTCAAGAAAACCCTGCTAGCTGGCGCAAATGCGGCACAAAATAAGAAAAAGGCTTCACGGTGAATTCCGTGAAGCCTTGATATTCCTGGCGGTCCCAACGGGGTTCGAACCCGTGTCGCCGCCTTGAAAGGGCGATGTCCTAGACCGCTGGACGATGGGACCGCTTGATGTAAATGGTGAGCCGTCCGGGGCTCGAACCCGGGACACCTGGATTAAAAATCCAGTGCTCTGCCTACTGAGCTAACGGCTCAAACACCACAGACGCATATTTTACGCGAGGGGATCTAATAAGTCAACCTCACGAACAGGACCCGGATCTCCAATGAGTATCAAAATAGCGAAGGCGGATTGCGAGACGCTGAAAGATTTCATGATATCAGGGCGCTGAGAAGTAAAAAAAGCGTTCCGGCCTCGCGGCCCGCTTTGGGCGCACGACAATTTGACACATGCGCTGGAGCTTGCCCATGAATCGCCCCGTGTTTAGTGGAGAGTTATGATACCAGTAAACCGAAGGAGGAGATTCAAGGATGTCATCTGCGAGTAAAAGAACGCCAAGCAGTTCAAGAGGTTCCAATCGCTGCCCTGAAGAGATCAGGCGTCAGGCAGTGGAGCTGTTCAACAGCTCGCTTCCAGAGTATAAGACGCGCCAGGCGGCAGCGAAGCGGGTCGCCGGCCTGCTCGGCGTCAAATGTTTCGACAC
>JAISZL010000048.1 GCA_031269245.1 Synergistaceae bacterium
CAGCTTGGCAGCCGGGGATGCTATGTTGATGTATTGGTCAGGAGCGACACCAATAGAATCGCCGCGCAAGAGGTTCAGCTTTATTTCGACCCGTCCATACTCCAGCGAAACGTGCTGGAAGCGTCTTATCTATATATAAACGGGGCACGCAGGGGAACGACGGCGATGGAGATGGCGGCCGAGATGCCGTACATTTTGTCAATCAATATTTTCGGGCATGTGAACAACTGCCGGAAGGACAACAAGGAACTGCTCCAGCCTATCCGCCGGAGGAGGTATACGCGATGGAGCCGAGGATAAAGGAATTTGTCGAAAGCGACGCAGGTGCGGCGCAGTTCGTCGCGCGCTATGGTGAAGCCACCGCCAGCCCGGCGGTGCGGCAGGCGTATCAGGACTGGGTGCTCGCCGATTTTCGCGAAAGAAGTCTGCTGCAAGGAGCACGAGACGAAGGGATAGCGGAGGGGATAACGAAAGGGAAAGCGGAAGAACGTTTTGCAATAGCAAAAAATGCCATTGCTATGAAAATGTCAATCAGCCAAATTGAGTTATTGACTGGGCTGACCAGAACGCAGATTGAAGGATTGCAACGGTAAAGGGGTTCGGCGTATAGTTGATGGAGATCGTCAGGGGACAGAAGCTCAAGTTGCGGGACGTCGCCGCGTCGTCCGAGTTCGAGGTGGCGATCGACGTTGACGGCGGATGCGCTGTGGACACAAGCTGTTTTGGGCTCGACGGCGATGGACGTCTCTCCGACAGCCGATACTTCATATTCCGCGGTCAGCCCGAGTCCCCCTGCTCGTCCATCACGCGGAATGGCAGCGGCTCGTTCTCTCTTAACCTCTCGACCCTGCCGTCCGAGGTGAGGAAAATCGTGTTCGTGGTGACGGTCGATGGGGAGGGCGGCATGAGCTCCATCGGCCAGGGGCGCGTCAGGATCCTCGTGGACGGCGATGAGAGGCTGGTGTTTCCATTTTTCGGACGCGATTTCCCGTCCGAAAGGGCTGTCATGGCGGTCGAGCTGTACTTCAAGGATGTGTGGCGCATAGCGGCGATAGGCCAGGGATTCAGCGGCGGGCTCCGCGCCGTCCTCGACCACTTCGGCGGCGATGAAATGCCAGTGCCCCCGCCACCGCTAAAAGTCATCCTCAGCAAGGTCACCCTCGAAAAGCGGGGAGAGAGCAAACGAATCGACCTCTCGAAGAGGGACTCGCCAGCACCGGTCCACATCAACCTCCAGTGGGACGAGGCGGAGGGCGGGAAGAGGGGATTGTGGGGGAGGCTGTCCGGCAGGGCGTCCGCCGTCGACCTCGACCTTGGGTGCATGTATCGGATGAAGAACGGGGACTGCGGCGTCGTTCAGCCGCTCGGCGACAGCTTCGGCTCGAAGTCGTCCGCCCCGTACATATTCCTGGACAAGGACGACCGGACGGGCGCGGCGTCGGATGGCGAGAACATGTACGTGTACCGCCCGGACGACATAGACCTGATGGTGATATTCGCGATGATCTACGAGGGGACCGCCGAGTTCTCGTCGGTGAATGGGAGGGTCACCCTGAGGGACGGGCGCGACTTCGAGATAGTAGTCCCGCTCAACAACCCGGACGGCGGGCATCGCTTCTGTGCCGTCGCCAGGGTGGAGCGCGACGGAAACGGCGTCAGGATAACGAAGGACGAGATGTACTTCGCGGGACACAGGGAGTGCGACAGCCACTACGGCTTCGGCTTCAACTGGAAGGTTTGCAGGAAATGAGCGCGGTTTCGGCATTTGGAGGGAGCTCCGGTGCCCCGGCCGATAAATGGATTTTCCTGCCATATGAAAGGAGTTGCGGCGTAATTTGGAATCCGCGGCAGGGATAAATTACGAAATTGTGTACGGTGATGGAGCGTTCGCCATGCTTCGCGTGCGGCTCGGTAAAGGCATGTCGATAAAGGCGCAATCCGACGCGATGGTGACGATGGACACCACCATGGACGTGGAGGGGAAGATGGAGGGAGGCATACTCGGCGGATTGGGGCGGATGCTCTCCCGCGAGAATTTTTTCTTTCAGACCATAAAGGCCGTCAGAGGGGACGGAGAGACCCTGCTCGCGCCCGCGTTCCCCGGCTCAGTGCTGGACCTGGAGATGGACGGAACCCCGTATTACGTCCAGAAGGGCGGGTTCTTCGCCGCTACTGAGGGAGTGGCGATAAGCACCAAGATGCAGAATCTGGCCAAGGGGCTGTTCGGCGGAGAGGGGTTCTTCGTTCTCGAGGCGTCGGGAACCGGTCTCCTGTTCGTCGAGACGTTCGGCGCGGTCCACGTGGTCGATATACCGGCCGGGAAGGACATCGTCATCGACAACAACCACCTGGTGGCGTGGCCCAGCAGCATCCAGTACAATATCCAGAAGGCGTCGAAGGGCTTGCTGTCGTCGATCACGTCAGGGGAGATGTTCGTCTTCCGCTTCCAGGGCCCGGGCAAGGTCTTGATACAGAGCAGGAACAACATAGGTTTCTCGCAGTGGCTCGCCAGCCTGCTGCCGGGCAAGTGATTCCGCCGGAATAAAGGGCGGGCCGCGGTTTGGTTTTAGTGAAACGCTGGTTAATACCAATTCGTGTTTTCTTAAGCTACGATATTTTATCGTGAGGGAGTGTTGAAACGATGGCGGTATCTTTGACGAAGGGCGGCAATGTTTCGCTCAGCAAGGAGGCTCCGAACCTGAAGGAGATATTGGTGGGTCTCGGGTGGGACGCCCGCTCGACCGACGGCTCCGATTTCGACCTCGACGCGAGCCTCTTCATGTTGGGGGAGAACGGCAAGGTCCGCTCGGATGCCGATTTCATATTCTACAACAATTTGAGGTCGTCCGACGGCTCGGTCGAGCACACCGGAGACAACAGGACGGGCGTAGGCGAGGGCGACGACGAGGCGATAAAGGTGGATTTGGCTAAGGTCCCCGCCAACGTGTCGCGCCTCTCCGTCTCGGTGACCATCCACGAGGCGGAGTCCCGCAGGCAGAACTTCGGCATGGTGAGCAACGCGTTCATCAGGATAGTCAACCAGGCCGACAACAGGGAAATCGCTCGTTACGACCTCTCCGAGGACGCCAGCGTCGAGACCGCGATGATCTTCGGCGAGGTCTACAGGAGCGGCGCGGAGTGGAAGTTCAAGGCAGTCGGCCAGGGCTACAAGGGCGGGCTCGGACCGCTGGCCAGGAACTTCGGCGTCAACGCCTGATAATACCAAATAGCGGGGGCGCTCCCCGCGAGCCGGCCCTCGGGGAGCGCCCCCGCGCCCTAGTTCGCCTTGGAGTAGGCATAGGTCCTGACCTCGCTCCCCACAACCCAGCCGCTGGCGCGCGAGTTCTCGGCGTAGTACCAGACCGTGCCGTCGAACATCCGCAGCTCCTTCGTCGCGAAGAACACGTCTTCCTTCCGCATGATTGCGATGGCGGGTGAGTCGGGGTGTGGGGATTTTCTGCATGTTGCCCTCTCCGTGGTCACGATCCCCCCGGTTTTCACCGCGTAGGTTCGAACGGCGGGGTGGGCCGCCGTCCTCGAATAGGCGCTGATGTCCCGCGCGGGCTCATCTTTCTTCGCCTGGAAGGGATTCATTAGCGCGCTGACGCGCGGGCTCTCCCCGGTCATCTTGCCGGAGATGGAGCGCCAATTCCCGTTCATGTATGCCGCAACGCCGCAACCCACCAGTATCATCGCCATCAGCGCCAGGAAATTCCGCCATCTCCTCTCCCTTCGGCGCTTGTTTTTCATGTCCTGATAGCAATGCTCAAGCTCCAGCTTAGGGTTGGGCGACGACGACCAGGGCAGCACGCTTCCCTGCGGTTTGGAGACGAACGAGCCCAGGCTCGCGTCGTACTCCGCGCGCTTGGTGGGGTCCCTGAGGCATTCGTAAGCCTCCGAGATCTCCCCCATCATGGCTGACCGTCCCCCGCCGCCTGCCGAACTTTGAACCACTCCGTCGTAGGCGGCGGCTATCTCCGCCTGAGACGCGCCTCTCGATACGCCGAGGATGAAGTAGTAATTCTTGATGGAAGCCACCCAGCCATCATCTCCCTTTTACTGTTTAATTTTTACATCAATCCGAGGATGAGTCAATCGCGAAAATGGGCGCGTGGGGCGCCGGATTTTTTCATGCAAATTTGAAATCAAAGGCCTGAAGGGCGAAGTGTTAAAACAGGTTTGGATAACCGCGAGAACCGCATCGAAAACAACCTATTGACCGCGAATTGGTATCAATAATGCTGTAAAATATATGTGTTGATTTTTTAAGAGAGGTTGGTGAATTTATCGTGGCAAGTTATGATGATGGGGCATCATGTGCTCGATTTTCGGTCGGTTCGGTGATTAGCCGGTCGTTCCAGGTGTTGTTCAGTCACGTCGCGCTCTTCTTGGGGGTGACGCTCGCCTCCCTTGCGGCGATTGTGGCTCTGTCGGTGTTGATCGGGGTGTTCCTGGGCGACCGCCCGATCTCGGCGTTCGTGTCGTACATGTCTGCGACGTCGATCGGCATGGTCACCCAGGGGCTGGTTGACTACGCGGTGTTCCAGGTGTTGACCGGGCGCCCGGCCTATGTTGGAAAGTCCGCGTCATATGCGTTGGCCAGGGTCGGCCAATTGGTCGTTATCTCGATAGCGAGTTCCATTGGCATCGGGTTGGGTATGTTGTTGCTGGTCATCCCGGGGCTCGTATTGATATGCGTGTGGGCCGTGGTCGTGCCGGCCTGCGTGGTCGAGGGGCTCGGTGTGATGGACGCATTCTCCCGCAGCGCGAGCCTGACTAAGGGGCATCGCCTGCAGGTGCTGGGCATCTTCATACTCAGCGGCGTGGTCGTCACAGCGTTCATCATCGCGGCGGGGATTTTGGGCGGACTGATTTTTGGAGCCAACACCACGCTGATAACAATCTTGCTCTGCTTCATCATTTTGTTCCCGATGGCGTTCTTCAACGTCATGGGCGCGGTCATGTATTTCCGCCTGAGGGTAGCGAGCGAGGGAGTTACGATAGAGAGCCTGTCGGGCGTCTTCGACTGATATCAATTCGCTTTCGATAGGGCGGACTTCGGACTTGCCGCGTCAGCTGAGACAAAATAATGCCAATTTGAAATCAAAAGCATGAAGGGTGAAGCCTTAAAACGGGTTTGAACAAGCGCTTCAGTCGCATCAAAAACAGCCCGTTGATCGCGAATTGGTATCAAATAGCCGCCTCCAGCGGTTCTCGAAGGCAGGTCAATACCACGGATATGCGGGAATATGGCTTTATTCCGAGCGTTAATATGAAACCCGAGGAATTTTGGGCGGAATCGACGGAACTCGCAAAAATGAATAAGATGGATTCTATCCTCGCGTATATGTATTTAATGCTTGATAAAGCGAAGCAAGCGCACAAACCGGTTCATAGGAAAGATAAGGAGACGCCCTGATAAAAATGAGCGATAAAGATAAACTCCCCCTTCGCACTCCCGACCTCACAGAGCGTAATTACGCCGCGCTCGCGGCGCTGTTTCCGAATGCTGTCACGGAGAGCATAGATGAAAACGACAGCATCGTCCGAGCTATCGACGCGGACGTGTTGGCGCAAGAGATAAACACCCGTGTTGTGGAGGGCAAAGAGGAGCGTTACCAGTTCACGTGGCCGGACAAGAAGAAATCCGTCATTCTCGCGAACGCGCCAATCGCCGCGACGCTTCGCCCGTGCCGCGAGGAGAGCGTGGACTTCGACAACACGGAAAACCTCTATATTGAGGGTGACAACCTCGACGTGTTGAAACTTCTGCGGGAAACGTACCTCAACCGCGTCAAGATGATTTATATCGACCCGCCGTACAACACAGGAAACGATTTTGTGTTCAATGACGATTTCGCGGAGGATACTGACGAGTTTTACACCCGTGATCATCAATACGACGACGATGGCAATCGCATGGCGCGGAACTTGGACAGTAACGGGCGCTTTCACACGGATTGG
>JAISZL010000072.1 GCA_031269245.1 Synergistaceae bacterium
GCGTAAGTTCGTGATAATGCCTAAAAGATGGATTGTAGAGAGAAGCTTTGGTTGGCTTGATAAATGCAGGCGAATGTGGAAAAACCGCGAACGTCTCATTGATACATCGCTGAATATGGTTAAACTGACGTTTGTGTCTTTGTTATTAAAAAGACATTAGACAGGCTCTAACGTGCTTGTACCCACTGCCTCGCAACGTATCTCATATATAAAATTTCTTTTCTCTCGTCGCTAAGGGCATGTTACATCCGCATCGCGTATTTGTCCATAGGTTTTTTATCAAACGCGCGCGAAGGGCAACACTTAAAAACCTTAAAAACACCGTGAAAGTTCGGCAATGACGCCGGATCCGGGCGGCGAGGCCGGGTCGGGCCGCTGAGGTTTTGCCCTTGATGCCGAATTTACTTCAAAATTTTAACGTTATTATCCGCCCAGACATCTCGGACAGCTCGGAGAGCGGGAGGGCCGCGGGGGCTGGAACTGGATCGCCGAGGCCGTTCTCGTGTGATTTCAAATTGGTATTAGGAACAAATGACGCCCGCTCCCCCGGAGCCCGCCGCGCCGCCTTTCAGATCAAACGCGCGCGTTTGATCTGAAAGCGTCTGTGCTTTGGGCCTGGGACGCGAAAAAATCCTTTCCGCTGTTATAATTTTATAAAGAGGTGGTATTGGGATGAGCGACACCGATGCGGGATGCGAGTTCAGGGGTCACGGGGGCGGCAGGGCGTTCAAATTCGGAAAATTCACGGTGCTCGACCTGCGCGGCACGTGGCGCGAGATGGGGCGTCAGTACGGCGCGCTGGCGGGAGAGGAGATCCGCGGCATGTACGGGCGGGCTATCGAGGACGCACTCCTGAAACCGGGGCAAAGGGGCCGCGAGGAGCTCGACGCGGTAGCGCGCGGTTTCCACGCGAACTACCCCCATCGCCTCAAGGAGGTCATAGCGGGCATGGCGGAGACGTCGGGCCTCGACATGGGCCGGCACATACTGCTGAACGCCGTCGAGGTGATAGTGGCGGGGGAGATATGGACTCCTCCTCCGATGAGCTGCAGCGGCATCGCGGTGTGGGGAGAGTATTCGGCCGGTACCCTCGTCTACGGTAGGAACTACGATTATTTTGACTGGTTCCGCGAGCTGGGCGAGTATCTGACCGTGACGATATACCATCCGGCGGACGGCTCGCTCTGCGCGGCGACGATAGGGTATCCCGGCGGGATATACCTCACGACGGGCATGAACGAGCGCGGGATCTTCATCGAGCTCAACAACGGCGAGCCGTCCGGCGGCGCGCTGCAGTACCACAACCGGGTGCCGGCCATCGCGGAGCTCCTCATGTTCCTGTTGGACTCTCCCGACCTCGACCAGCTGGAGAGCTTCTTCCACTCGACGAGGTCGAACTTCGCCTACGTGGTCGGAGCCGCCGACGACCATACGTCGCGCTGCTTCGAGTGGCCGGTGTTCGACGTGAAGCGCAGGCTGTCCGTGCGCCGCCCCGGCCTCATGGCGGCGACCAACCACTTCACCGAGCCGTCGTGGGGGCTGCCCAGGCCCGACGACCATAAATTCGCCAGGACCAGGACCAGGAGGCAGAACCTGCTCAACTTGGCGGAGCACTTCAAGGGCAGCATCGACGTGCCGCGCATGAAGAAGATAATGGACACCCGCCTGGAAGACCTCGGCGCCACGAGCGACAGCACGGTCTACCAGGTGGTGGCGGAGCCGAGCTCGATGACGGTCTCCCTGAAGGTGCCCGGCATGACGGATTGGACGGACATCCCGCTGGGGGGTCTGATGAGGCCTTACGCGGGCTGAACTGGCTTGAAGGGCGCCGAGGAACCGGAATTTCAAGGATTGCGGGGGTGCGGTCGGGAGACCGCGCCCCTTAATTATTTTTATATCAATTTGAAATCAAGGGCCTAAAGGGTGAAACGTTAAAACGGGCTTGATCAACCTCTGGAGCCATTCCAAAAACAGCCTGCCGATCGCCAATTGGCATTATTTCGAGGGCCTTCTGTAAAGGAACGGGCCGACGGACTCGAAACCCAGAGTTTTGTAGTCGAATATCTGCTCCGTAGCCCCGGTTACGAGATAGCCTCCGGGGCGAAGCGCTTCGAGGAATTTTTTGTAAAGCGCGGACTTCGTCTCGGTCCCGAAATATATGACGACGTTGCGGCAGAGTATGATGTCGAACCCGCTCTCGAACTTGTCCTTGATCAGGTTCATGTGCCTGAACTTGACCTTGTCCCTCACCTCGGGCTTCACCTTCACGGTGTCGGCGTCGACGTCGATGAAGTACTTGGGTACCCACTCCTTGGGCGCGCTGGCTATCTGCCGCCTCTGGTAGACTCCGGCCTGCGCCTTCGCCAGAACCCCCTGGTCTATGTCCCCGGCCAGAACCGGCTGCGGGTTGGCGACCTTCGCCTCGATGGCCAGGATGGCGAGCGAATAGGGCTCCTCCCCGGTGGAGCAGCCAGCGCTCCAGAACTTGAGCCTCTGATGCCCTAGGTCCTTGTACATCTGAGGGATTATTTTGTCCTTCAGTTCCCACCACCTGCCGGCGTTCCTGAAGAACTCGGTTACGTTTATCGTGAGGTAGTCCAGAAATTCGCGGAGCTTGTCCGGGTTGCCGGCTATCGCCCTGTAGTACTCGTCGTAGGAATTCACCGCCCATCGCTGCATGAGCATGTGAATGCGCCTGTGTATCTGATACTTGTACGCATCCAGGTCGATGCCGGTGAGCTCCTGTATTTTTTTCTTAAAGACGTCGTACTCCGGTGGAGCCGGGTAAACAGCGTTTTCCTGCAACGACATGCCTGCGCCCCTCCATTGCCATAGAGTTTGTTCGTTTTGCCATAGCTTGCACTGGAATAATACTATATTTTACCGCGTTTGGGCGCGAAAGATACGTGTTTGTTGGGTAGTCTCAAATTGATGATACCGATTCTCGATCAACAGGCTGTTTTCGATGCGGCTCCGGCGGTCCTCCAAACCTGTTTTTCGGTATAAGGCCGAGATGGCATTTGGGCGCTTTATGCCGCGGATTACAACGGGCCGATGCCAAAAATGGAGGGAGCCCCCACTTGAGCGAGGAACTCCCTCCAGCGAACTATTGAACTATCCTCTCACCGGTTACCGCGCCGCTTGGCTGACGCCGCTGCCCGGACGAGTGTTTCATACCAATTTGAAATCAAAGGCCTAAAGGGTGAATCGTTAAAACAGGTTTGATCAACCATTCAGCCTTGTCAAAAACAGCCTGTTGATCGCGAATTGGGTCAATATCTCACTCAGTACTTCAGATCGTACTTCTTGGGATCGAGCTTGTCGCAATCCGGGACAACTTCCTCCGCCAGCTCGTCGAGGGTCTTGGGCAGTTCGCCGACCTGGTCGATGAGCTTGCTGAGCCAATCCTTCTCCCTGTCGTTGAGGCGGAGCTGACCGCCCTTGGATGCCTTCTGCATGGACGCGAGGGAGAGCTCGGCGGCCTTCTTCACGCGGTTATAGAAGCCGGTCTCCTTGACTACGCCATTCGCCACTTCAATTACCACGTCCGGGCGGAGGATCCACGCGTGCGGGTCGAGGTGGCTGTCGGACTCGGCGTACAGGTCGCGGATCAGGAGAGCCGTATCCTTGCCCTTGGCGGTGGCGGTGTTCATCAGGCGGCAGTCATAGGCCAGAGTCTCGAAGGAGGCGACCGGCGCTATGCCGCTCAGGAGCTGCACGTTCTGCACGGATTCGTTCGACCAGAAGTCCGCTACGCAGATCGCGATGTTTCCGCAGGAGCTATAGTGGGCGCAGGACGCCGTGCGGCCCTCCATGGAGATCGGGTTGCCGGAGATGGCCTTCACGTACGGACCCTCGTAGCCGCAGTCCTTGTCGGGACCCTTAGCGCCGCACTCCATCGCCACCACGCTGCGCACGCCCGCCATTACGCGGTCGACCGCCGCGAAGACGCGCGGAATGTAGTTCTTCTCGCCGAGGACCATCGCGGTGTTAGCGAGCCCGCAGGCGGTGTCGCCGGCCGGAACCACGCCATACTTGTCGGCGATTTTGACTATCTCGGTCCAGATCTTCTCCATATCCACGCAGGCCAGCGCCGAATAGGCGAATATGGCCTTCTTGATGTCGCACATCATAAGGGCGTCGTCGTGGACTTCCTTGCCGCCGCAGGTCTCGATCGCGAGGAAGTCGGCTCCGGCTTTCGCGCTGCCCTCGAACGCCTGCAGTGCCTCATCCCAGCGCGGGCCGCGCCACATATGCTCGACCTGGTCGCCCTCGCGGTTGTCGTTCGGGGTGATGCGGACCGAACCCTTGATTCCGTGCTTCGACTCGTGCTCCTTGACTATGTCGACGACGGTTTTACAGACATCGATACACCACTCCGGCCTGAAGGTCATGTCGGGGAGGGTCTCTATCTCAAGGCTGAACCCCGGAACCTCCAGCTCGTAAGCGCGCTGACAGGTCTTCGTGGCGATCTCCTTGTAGTGCTCGATCGCTGTCGGCCACGTCGCGTCCGTCAAAGGCATCGTCGGAACCGTGAAGTTCAGCTCCGGATAAATCGTGCCGCCGCCCACTACCATTCCATTCTTCAACTTGACTGGGTTTTTCGCATGCCCATAAACAAAATCTTTTACGTCCGTGTAAGCCGCCGAGGTGATCTCTTTCCTTGCCATTTGCACATTACCCCTTTCAAGATTAAGTACTTTGAACCAGTGATGTCAATATAGCAGTTTTAGTATAAAATTGCTATATTGTAATGTGAAAATGGCATTAAGAGATCAAAATTTTACCATAGTACCAAGAGAAAATTCGCAAAGGCAATTATGCGGATTTTAGTCTTTGAGGAGAGCCGGCCGAGCGGCCGGGACGGCGTTTAACCGTCACGGGGCGCGGGTTCCGGGGCGGCTTGAATTCTTGAATTCTGATTTTGAATGCTTACCCTGCGGGCCTTGACAATAAATCCTCGTTCTCCTGAGTCTTTGCCCCTCACGTCCCCGGCAAAGAATCATCTCGCATCTTTCGGGAGATATCTCCATAATGTCTCCATAAACATTCGCTATCCTTTATATTGCAAAGAAGAGACGAGCTTTAAGGAAGAAACGGCCCGAACCTCCGCCCGAGGCGCTTGGCGCGGCGGCGGGGAGGCGCTGGATTCCGCGAAGGAGAGTTAAGGAGGGCTCCGCGATGAGACGAGAGCTGGTGAAGATCAGTGGTATGGCGTGCCCCGCTTGCGCGAAGGGGATCGAAAGGGCCGTTGAGGGGCTCAGAGGCGTCGCGCGGGCAGCGGTGGTTTTTGACAGGGGGGAGCTGGAGTTGAACTACGACGAGAGGGTTCTGCCGGGTCTCGCGATGCGGGACGCGGTGGCTGGTATAGCGCGCGGCGTGGCGGAGGAGACAAGGAGGATGTCCGCGAACGTGCCGCTGACCGGCTTGGGCTGCACTACTAGGGCTTCGCGCGTCATAGAGGACCTCGAAAAGATGAGCGGGGTGATAAGCGCGTCCGTCGATATGAAGTCGAAAAGGCTGAGCGTCACGTTCGACCCGGCGATAATAAATTACGCCGGCATAAAGAGCGCGATAGGCTGCGCCCGTTAGCGGGGGGCCATGTTCGTTCGCGCCGGTTCACACGTATTTCAAAAAGTTTATGCCGAGGTGAGGAGGATGAAAAATCTCAGGCAAATCCGCGCCTGCGTCGCCGCGTCGTTGATCTTGGCGTCGTTTGCCGCGGCGCCGGGGGATGCCGAGATGCTAGCGGACGGCGGTCTTTACATCCCTCTGGAGGACATAACGGAAGAGGCCGTGTTTTACCCGCTGACAGCCGGCGGCGTCGACATGGAGGTGTTCGCGGTCAGGGCGCCCGACGGGACCGTGCGGACCGCGTTCAACACGTGCCAGGTGTGCCACGACTCCGGCAGGGGTTATTACGTCCAGTTAGGGGGTGTGTTCGTCTGCCAGAACTGCGGCAATCGCTTCAGCACGGGCAATATCGAGATCATAAAGGGAGGCTGCAACCCCGTCCCGATATTGGCGCGGCACAAAATAACTGACGAAAAGGGCATCACCATCCCAAAATCCACGCTCTCAGGCGCGCGTGCGCTCTTCGAGAACTGGAAGCGATGACTTGACGACGGCGGGGAAACCTGCCGCGAAGGAAGTGACGGGCGTGTTCTTGCCGCGATATGCCAAGAGGATTTGGAGCGAGTTCATCGAGCGGCTCGCCAGGGAAAACGAAAAATCACTCAGCTCCAGGAAGCTCGACTGCTGCGATTTGAACAGCGGAAACAAAAAACATGGGAACAGGACGAGGTAGGATCATGGACTTTTTATTGAGCCACTGGCACCACATAGCTCCGCTCCTGGTCATAATCGGCCTCTCGCTGTACGCGTCGAGGGGATGATGCCAAATATCGCGCTTCACGTTTTTTGGCTGTAGGCCATAACGGCGCACAGCCCGGGCGAGGAGGCGGGCCGCGTCATGGCGCCGCCTCCCGCTCAGGTTTTTTATGTATATGCGCGGCCCGCTTCACGCAGAGCAACACCTTCACCTCGAAATATCCCCCGGCCTTTATCAGCGATATTTCCTCCGCCTCCTCCTTGCGTTGTGAATTAACCTAAATTCCCCGAAAACTAACCTCTATAAACCATAAAAAACGTCGTACGCACTGGACTTATGGCTTTTTTGTGCTATTCTATATAGTAGTTATATAACTACTATATAAGGAGGCGCTTCCTTTGCGTAAGCCTAAAATCAAAACTATCAACGGCAAAAAATACGCCTATGACATGCAGTCCTTTTGGGATAAAGAACAAAAAAAATACAGAAAGAAAA
>JAISZL010000012.1 GCA_031269245.1 Synergistaceae bacterium
ATAGTAATAGTTTACAAGTTTCCAGTTTGGGAAATCATGGGGCAAATTTCGCCACGCGCAAGCATTCTTTAACAGATACAATATTGCGCAAAAAATCTCATAAAGATCAACCTTGCGTGGCCGCGCCTTCTTCTTTGTGGATTCTAGCAGCCTGTCGGTTTCACACTTTATTGCATTAGAAAAGACGGATTTTATTGTTACATGCCTTTATAACAAGGCTTAATAAGCGCTAATTTTTAAATCAAAATAGTTACACCGCTTTTATTTTTTCTTGAAACCGACAGACTGCTAGTTCCTGCGAAATTGCGGCAAACTGTTCCCTGCTTACATCACTGTCATATGCCTGGCGCACATTTACCCTCTCCCATCCGCGTATGCTTTGACCATTTATATAATACATCACAAACAAGAGTTTTTGGACAGGCTCTTAACTTTCTGTCCGAAAAAGTGTTGACGACCCACGTATTCCCCATTTTTTCAGACGAGTTATGGGCGGACATTATCACTGACGAATAACATTGATTGAAATATATATTGATTCTTTTAGGATTACAGCTTATAGTACGCACGGTTATTCACCACTTTTTCCCTTTAACATGCTTGAACTCTTATCCTAGGGGGTGATAGTCGCGAAGTGTTTTTCCGGAGAGCGTCTGAACGAAATATTTTTATGCCGAGCGCCATCTTTTGAGTTCATCGGAATACTGTCATATCATCTTATGATTAAGGAGTGATATCAGTGAGCGACAACAAGACTGAAAACACCGGCAGAAAACCCACTTTTGCGGAAGCGGTTGTCGTCGTGGTGATAGCGGTTTGTTTCATCCTGACGGCAGTGCTCTTGTTCGGGGCCGACGTCCATATCCCGCTCGTGTTCGCCGCCACAGTGACCATAGCGTATTCTCTCTTCGTGCTGAAGGTGAATTGGGCCGTCCTCGAGGAGGGAGTGCTGACCTCCATACTGATGGCGATGCAGGCTATCCTGATCCTCTACGTCGTTGGCACATTGATAGGCTCGTGGATCTTGAGCGGCGTGGTGCCGACGATGATCTACTACGGGCTCAAGCTGATAGGCCCGTCGGTCTTCCTCATGGCTGCTATCATAATATGCAGCATCGTCTCGCTCGCCACCGGAACATCGTGGGGGACCAGCGGGACGGTTGGCATCGCCCTGATGGGGATCGGCGCGGGCCTCGGGATTCCGCCCTATGTGACGGCGGGCTTCGTAATCTCCGGCGCTTACTTCGGCGACAAGATGTCCCCTCTCTCCGATACGACCAACCTCGCGCCGGCGATGGCGGGCACCGATCTCTTCCAGCACATCAGGGCGATGTGCTGGACCACCGGGCCCTCTTACATCATCGTGTTGATTATAGCCGTCCTCTTTGGCTTCAAATACGGCGGCGGCACGCTCGACATCGAGAAGATCGCGGCCATTCAGAATCTCATGCGGGCGGAGTTCAGCATCTCCCCTCTGGGGTTCATCCCGCCCGTCGTGGTTATAGCCCTGGCGGCGTCCAAAAAGCCCGCGATCCCGTCGATATTCGCCGGGGTCATCGTTGGCTGTTTGCTGGGGGCGTTTCAGGATAGCGGCTACACGTCTTTCATTGGGGCTATAGGCGCCGCCAGGGACGCGGCTGCGGCAAACCCGGACCTCTCCTTCTTTGGAGCTCTGCCCGAAGCGATGTCCGGCACCTATTACTCGGCGATGCTGGACGTCCTGCAGAACGGGTACGTGCCGAAGCTGGCCGGCGAACTGGCGGAGCTCGGCGACGACGTGACCGCGATAGCGGCAGCGCTCGCGCAGAACAACATAGCCGGAGTGTCGGCCGAGGCGGCCATCGATGCCACCGCGACCCTGAACGAGCTCCTGGCGCGCGGCGGGTTGCAGTCGATGAACTGGACGGTCTCCCTCATCCTCTGCGCGCTCACCTTCGGCGGCGTCTTGGAGAGGGTGGGATACCTCGAGGTGTTCCTCAACACATTGATGAAGGGAGTCAGAACTGCGGGCGGCCTCTGCGCCTCGGTCGTGGTATCCTGTTTCTTGGTGAACGTCCTGACCGGCGATCAGTATATCTCCTTGGTGCTGCCCGGCCGCATGATGAAACAGCGCTTCGCCGACATCGGGTTGCACCCGAGGATGCTCTCCCGCTCCCTGGAGGACTCCGGCACCCTGACCAGCGTCCTGATCCCGTGGAACACGTGCGGGGCGTATCACACCACCGCTCTGGGCGTCCCCACAGCGCAGTACCTCCCCTACGCGTTCCTCAACTGGATCAACCCGATAGTCGCCATCGTGATGACGTACATGGGCATCGGCATCGCGTGGAAGACGAACGCCGCGAGCGGGGACGACTTCGTGATAAGCAAGACCAAACCGGCGAACGTATAAGATTCGTCCGTTCAACGCCGACGTCTCATGGCGCCGCCCGAAGGGGTGGCGCCATGAGACGATAAATTAATCGATATTCAGGTTTTTGCCTCGCGCCGCTGTTGGCGGCGGGTCAGTAGGTGACTCTGTGCCGCGCGGTGTCCATGCGCGGTCTCGCGGCCCTGGACGATTCCCTCGTGTGGCGCGCGATTTTTTTGAGCGCCGCCGAGCTTGCGGGATCCGAGTCGTCCGCTGGGTCTAGCTCGGCGCGGCCTCCATATATGGCGCATATGCTCCGCAGAACCGCGCGCACCGACTCCTCCGCGTCGACCGGCAGAGCATCCATGCCGTCCTTGTCGATGGCCCTTGTCCTGATGAACTCCAGCCGGTCGAGCATCCTTTTATATAACTGCTTGACGCACGAGCTGTCGAACCGCGGGGGGAAGTCCTCCAGCTCCACCGTCTCCATGCCGGGAATTCCTCCGAAGGGCGTGAATGCCGCCCTGCCCTCGACCACGCTTTCGAGCAGGGAGAGAGTGGTCTTAGGCGGGATCTTGCGCCCCATGTAGTCCCCAGTGTTGAGCACGAAGCAGTCGACCCCATCCGCTATGAGCCTCTTGAATCGCTCGTAGTCCATCGAAAGAGGGTACGTGCGGAACGGGTTGGCGTAGCTCTCTATTATCAGCATGTCCGGGTCGACGCCTGGGGCGAGCCTCTCCGCGCTCGTCCTCTTCGTGGCCAGGGTGGCGCCCATCGCCGCGGCGAGCGACGGATCGGAGAGCTTGACTATCGGCGGCAGTGTCGGGTCCTTCATCAGCCAGCAGATCGCGGACAGCGGTTCGTCGATGCGGTCGACCCTGTTGGACGACCAGTACCGCGATTTCATGGCGCGGCCGTTCCCGTTGCGCGCATCCTCGGTCACCGCTATCAGATGCCCCGACTCGTCCCTTGTGACCCCGCAGTTCTGCAGCGTTATGAGAAATTTGTTGTCCTCACAGCCAATGGGATAGTCCTGCATCTTGTCGAAGTACGCCGGCTCCATCGCTATTGCGTATTTTTTCTCCGCGTTCACCGCCAGCGCGTCGTCGTGGAGCACCGTTATGTCGTATTTCCCGCCGTGCTTCGCGTGGGTTATGGTCGACTTGCCCGAGCCGGAGAGGCCGAAGACGGCGAGGACGAAGGATTTTTGGGGTCCGTCCTCGAAGCGGTAGCGCTTGAGGCCGCCGTGGCACGCCGCGTATCCGTTGCGCGCCGCGGTTCCCCACGCGAGGGTGAGCGTCCCCTTCTTTATCTCGCCGAAGTATCTCATGCCGAGGATGGCGGCGCAATTCTGCTCGGGCGAGAAGACCGCGAGTCCCATGGGATAGCTGGGGTGACGCCACTCCGGGTCGCTGAAGACGAAGATGTCCCCCTCGTTCTCCATGCGGCGGGATCTGCCGTACCTGGACTGATACTCGCCGTTCATGTATTGGAAGTTGACCATCCAGCTCAGGAGGTTGTTCTCGAAGCCCTCCGGGATGAGCAAATTCGCCTTGACCATGAAATCCTCGTCCAAGCCGACGACGGTCTCGGCCCAATACAGCTTTCTCTTCCTGGCGCCGTACACCGCCTCCCTGAGAACCGCGGCGAGCTCGCCGGTGTTCACGCCAGGATGCCCGATTATGCGGCGCGCCGCCGCGCAACGGCCCACCACCGCCCCGTCGTTGAACAGCAGGACGTTGCTCCCCTCGGGCAGCCCAATGTCCTCCGCGCGGTATATGGGCATCCCGGTCAACTCCACCGCGCCGGGGCTTTTTTGGGCCAGCTCGTACGCAATCCGCGGGTCGGGGACCTGAACCACGTTGTTTCCGTGGAAAGCCGACTCTATGGTCGTGCGAATCGGTGTCTTGTGGAGATTCGTGAAACTTGCGGCGTCTTTGTAGCAGCTTTGAGTGCTCATGTTAGACCTCCTGACGTATTCGATGTCCGATATGTCATTTTCTGTTTTTTCGAGCATCGTTTATTTTAATACAAATCAACTTCCTGATTATACGGAGGACGGATCTCTTATAAATCAGGTTTTTTAGGGTTATTGACGGTTATTGCAAAGTAACATCTTTCAACTTGAGTTAATGACAATTTACCTGTACAATTGGTCCGTTGTGTCGGGCATCTTTATGGGAATATAAAATTTTTCGTTCCATCGCATTGACACACGCTATCTTTAGCAGAAGAAAATGAACCTTGACAATTGATTAATTGAGGTGATTAAAGAATGTATTTAGTTGTGTTGTGCGTTTTTTTGGTGATAGTGGGCATCTCGGCGGGCGTTGTAGCCAACAAGATCCTGCAGGGAAAGTTGGAGGAGGGGGCGGTCTCGAAGGCCGAGAAGTTGCTGGAGGAGGCCGCCAACAAAGCTGAACAGGCGCGAAAGGATTTGATGGCGGAGACCCGCGACGAGATACACCGCCTTCGCCAGGAGGTCGATAAGGAAACGAAGGAGCGCAGGAACGAGCTTCAGCGCACGGAGCGCAAGCTGGAGCAAAAAGAGGAAAACCTCGACAAAAAGCTGGAAAACGTCTCGCGCCGGGAGGAAGAGATAAAGCAGAAGCTGGAGGACGTCAAGCAGAGGATGGAGGACGTGTCCCACAGAGAGTCCACGATCATCGACAGGCTCGAGGAGATAGCGCGGCTATCCAGGGACGAGGCGAAGCAGATCCTTCTCTCCGAGGTCGAGTCCGAGGCCAACCACATAATCGGCCTGAGGCTCAAGGAGATGGAAGAGAGGGCGCGCCGAGATGCGGACCGGAAGGCCCAGGAGATCATAGCTGTGGCCATTCAGCGCTGTAGCGTCGACTTCACGTCCGAGATAGCCGTGAGCGTCGTCCCGATCCCCTCAGACGAGATGAAGGGGCGCATCATCGGCAGGGAGGGCAGGAACATAAGGACCTTCGAGACACTCTCCGGTGTCGACCTCATAGTTGACGACACCCCAGAGGCCGTCACCCTCAGCTGTTTCGACCCGATTCGCCGAGAGACGGCGAGGCTCTCCCTCGAACGATTGATACAGGACGGGCGCATCCATCCGGCCCGCATCGAGGAGATCATCGAGAAGGCCAAGCGCGACGTGGACAATCAGGTGATCGAGGCCGGGGAGGAGGCCCTTCTCGAGACCGGTATCAAGCATATGCATCCCGAGCTGACGAAGCTGGTGGGACAACTGCGTTTCAGGGCCAGCTACGGACAGAACGCGCTTCACCACAGCATCGAGGTGGCTCACATTTGCGGGCTTTTCGCCTCGGAGCTCGGGCTCGACGAGAGCACCGCGAAAAGGGCGGGCTTGCTCCACGACATAGGCAAGGCACTCGACCACAAGATAGAGGGACCGCACGCGATAATCGGCGCCGACATCGCGAAGCGCTACAACGAATCCTCGGACATAATAAACGCCATTGCCTCGCACCACGAGGAAGAGGAGCCTCAGACGCTCTACGCGCTTCTCGTGGCGGCGGCGGACGCCGCGAGCGCCTCGCGCCCGGGGGCGCGCAGGGAGAGCCTCGACGCGTACGTCAAGCGACTCGAAAAGCTGGAGGAGATAGCTAACTCCTTCGGCGGCGTGAGCAAGGCGTTCGCCATACAGGCCGGCAGAGAGGTCCGCGTGGCCATCAGCCCTGAGACGACGGACGAGGGGCAGATGCAGAAGCTGGCGTATGACATCGCTCGCAAGATAGAGGCGGAGATGAAATACCCCGGACAGATAAAGGTCACGCTCATACGAGAGACAAGAGTGATCGACTACGCGAAGTAGGCCGGCATGAGAGTTCTGTTCGTTGGAGATGTTTCAGGCCGCCCCGGCAGGGGCATATTGAGGGATAAACTGCCTCTGCTCCGAACTTCGGAGGGACCTTTTGATTTTGTCGTAGTCAACTGCGAAAACGCGGCGGCCGGGTTTGGAATGACCGAACGCCTCATGGGCGAGTTGTTTGACATGGGGGTGGACGTCCTGACTTCCGGCAACCACATATGGGACAAGAAGGAGTTCGTACCCGTCCTTGACAGGGAGCCTCGGATGCTCCGGCCGGCAAACTATCCGTCCGGCGCGCCGGGAAATGGTTGGGGCGTGTTCGGGAAGGACGGCTGCGAGCTTGGCGTCATAAATCTTCAGGGCAGGGCGTTCATGCCGCCGATCGACTGCCCCTTCAGGAGCGCCGACTCCATCTTGGAGGGGATGCGCGCGCGCTCCGTTCTTGTGGATTTCCACGCCGAGGCGACCGCCGAAAAAATCGCCCTTGGAAGGTATTTAGACGGACGCGTGTCCGCGTTGGTAGGTACTCACACTCACGTCCAGACCGCCGATGAGTCGGTCCTGCCGCTAGGGACGGCTTATATAACGGACGCAGGCATGACCGGAGGGCAGGGCGGCGTCATCGGGAACAGCTTCGATTCGGTCCTGCCGAAATTTCTATACGGCGTGCCCGCTAAATTCGAGGTGGAGGGTTCCATGCCGAAGCTGCACGGAGTCGTGATCGACATCGACGACGAGACGGGGCGGGCCTTCGACATCCGCAGAGTCAGCGTCGGCAGCGAATGAGAAATAGATTTGAGGAATAAATAAAATGGGACGGGCGCGTTAGCTCGCCCCATTTTTTAGGTGCGCCTGCCGTGGGCGGCGGTACGATTCTGCAAAATCCGCCTTGAGACTCGGCAAAGTTGGCGCTAATATCGCATCCCGTCGCGTGAAAATTTTTATAGCGCGCCTCGATGTTTTGGTCCCTTGCCCTTCGGGGTCTTTGACGGCAAACTGGTGCGGCTGAGGGTAATTATTTGTTCAATTTAAGGAGATGTTTTCGGGATGGGTGCAGCAAACGTGATACCATCGTTTGATTTGAAACGCAATTACGCGCGCGTCGAGGAAGAGATAAAAGACGCTGTGTCGAGGGTTCTGTCGTCCGCGCAATTCATTCTCGGGCCCGAGGTCTCGGAGTTCGAGCGCGAGGCGGCGCTGTACCTCGAAGCCAACCGCGCCGTGTCGTGCGCGTCAGGCACGGACGCCCTTGTGCTGGCGTTGATGGCGGCCGGCGTGAAGCCCGGCGACGAGGTGATCACGACGCCCTTTAGCTTCTTCGCCACCGCGAGCTGCATCGCGCGCATCGGGGCGAAGCCCGTCTTCGTCGACGTGGAGCCGGATTCGTACAATATCTCGATGGAGGCCGCGCGATCCGCCATAACCCCAAGGACGAAGGCGTTCATCCCCGTGCACCTCTTCGGCCAGATGTGCGAACTGGAGCGAATTGCGGGCGATCTGAAGGACAGAGGCATCGTCCTGGCGGAGGACTGTGCCCAGGCATTCGGCGCCCACAGGCGGGTGGGCGGGCGAATGGTCCGCGCCGGCACGTGGGGCGAACTGGGTTGTTTCTCGTTCTTCCCGACGAAGAACCTCGGCGCTTACGGCGACGCGGGGATGGTGTCATGCTCGTCCGACTCCCTGGCGGAGCGCGTCTTGAGGCTGCGCGTACACGGTGCCGCGTCGACTTACATGCACGACGAGGTGGGCATCAACAGCAGGCTGGACGCCATACAGGCCGCTATCCTGCGCGTCAGGCTGAGGCACATCGAGACGTGGACGGAGGAGAGGCGCGAGGCGGCGAGACGCTACGGGCTGCTCTTCGCCGAGGCGGGCCTGGGGGATGCGATAGCCGAGCCCAGCGAGACCGACGGCAACAGGCACACATATCATCAGTACGTCATCAGGGCCAAAAACCGCGACGAACTGCAAAAACACCTCGCGGAAAAGGGCGTGGCCGCGAGGGTCTACTACCCTCTCCCGCTTCACCTGCAGCCCTGCTTCTCGAGCCTGGGTTACAAAAAAGGCGGTTTCCCCGTGTCGGAGAGGCTGTGCGACGAGGTCCTGGCGCTACCCATGTTCCCAGAGCTCTCCGCCGAGGAGCAGGAGCGCGTGGTACGTTGCATCGCCGAGTTCTACGGAAGATAACGGATGATGCTCCCGAGCGTTGGATCGTAGAGATTGCAACGCTTCCTTGTTTTTAGAAGGCTGATTTATAGTTGGAGCCTAAAGGGTGAAGATTTAAACCCTTGCGGCGTCAGTTTTTCTAAACGGCAAAATGTCGCCCAGGCGAATTAATCAGCGTTTCCTTAACTTCGAGTTAAGAAACTGTCAATCATGGACATGGCTTGGGGAAAATCAGAAAGGAGGACCAGGTCCGAGATCTCATGCAGGGCTTCGTTTGTCTCTGCGTCGTCGGACTTTACGGAGAGCTCGGAGATGAGGCCGTCTATCGTTTGGACGTCCTCCGCGAGCAGCGCGTTTCTGAGCCGCGACAGTGCCTCCCGATACGCGGAGCTGGATTTGGATTCTCCGGCGTCATGTCCGTTTTCAGCGCTGCGCGCGTATTCTGCGAGCGCCGGCCTTATCCGGCCGACCAAACCGGACAGATCCTCGCGAAACGCGGAGAGCCGAGCCATGATGAAATCGGTCCGGCCAGTCTTTCCAGCTTCCTCCAGTTCCTCCGCCATACGCGAAATTCCCGCCGCTCCGATGCTCGCGGAAGCGCTCTTGAGCGCGTGGACCTGGGTCGTAAACGACGCGAGGCCGTTTCCGTCCGGTGCGCCGGAGAGGACTTCAAGCCGGTTCTCGGCGTCACGGCAGTAGGTTTCAAGCACTTTGACGTAACCTTCGACAGTCCCGCCCGTTGACGCAAGGCCGCGAGACGTATCGAGGCCCTCTATATTCAGCCCGGTTTCAACCGGAAGCGAGAAGGTTCTTGAATTCCGCGCGGCTGGGACCCTCTTTCCCTTCGGAACCCAGCGATCCACTATCTCATTCAGCTTCGGTATCTCTATTGGCTTGGACAGGAAGTCGTTGAAGCCGTTTCGCAGAAACATCTCGCGCATACCGGATATCGCGTTGGCGGTCAGCGCGATTATCGGTACCGTCCTGAAATATTCGCCGGGTGTCGCGCGGATCGCCGCCGTGGCCTCTATCCCGTCCATCTCAGGCATCATGTGGTCCATGAAGATCACATCGTAAACGCCCTCACGCGCCATGCGGAGGGCCTCCGCGCCGCCGCCGCAGAGGTCGGCCTTCATCTTATAGGGGGCGAGCAGGCCCTCCACGACCTTCAGGTTGGTCTCGATATCGTCCACGATCAAAATGCGCGCTTCCGGCGCGATGAATTCGATTTGGGCGTCCCGCTTTTCACAAGCGTCATAGATACACTCGTCCATTTCCCCAAGCGGAAGGGGGTCTTTGACCTTTTGCGGAAGTGTCGCCGTGAACACGCTGCCCTTCCCAAAGACGCTCGAAGCGGACACATCGCCTCCCATCGCGAGGCAGAGTTTTTTCGTTATCGCAAGCCCCAGCCCAGTGCCTTCAATGTTTTTGCCCGTGCGGCTGTCGAACCGTATGAAGTCGCCGAAGAGCCTCCCCAAATCCTCCTCCCTGATGCCTATTCCTGTGTCCGCGACCTCGAACGTCATCAATATCTCTCCGTCCCCGCGTTCTTCGCAACGCGCGCTGAACGACACGCTGCCCTCAAACGTGTACTTCACGGCGTTGGACAGTATATTCAGCAGCACCTGCCGGACGCGGACTTCGTCGCCCTCCAGCCTGCACGGCAGGGCATTGTCGATGTTCGTTATAAATCGGACGTTCTTCTCCGAGAGGCGCATATGGATGATGTTGATCACGTCGTTCAGCAGCGAACGGAGCCAGTATTCTCTTGGGACGATCTCCATCTTGCCGGACTCTATCTTGGAGAAATCCAGGATGTCGTTGATGATGGACAAAAGACTCGTCCCGGCCTGCTTTACATGAGCGGCGTTTTCTCGCACCGACGGCGGCGTGTCCTCGCGCAGTATCAGCTCCGACATGCCTATGATGGCGTTCATCGGCGTGCGTATCTCGTGAGACATCTGCGCCAGGAAATCGCTCTTGGCTTGAGAGGCGGACTCCGCCCTGCGATTGGCCTCGCGAAGCATTCGGTTTTGTTCCGCCAGCGCGTTGTCTGAGTGAGAGACAAAGATATTGATTACGATGAATATAATGAGTATGAGGCATAGCATCCCGAAGAACACGCCGTTTGTGGACGTATTGAGGGCCAACAGCCTCGGCAGGGGGTAACCCACCGCCAGGTACCAGTTCATCTCGGGGATAGCGCTCACCAGGTACATATGGCTGCCCAAGGTGAAGATCCGGCTTTCCAAATCGGACATTCCGCCGGCGATCCTGACTATTTCGGCGCCGGCGCTCCCCATATGATCCGAGAGGAGTGCTTTATTGAAGACGAGATCGTAGTCCATCGCGGAGGTGATTTCGCCGGAGGCGTTGAACAGATACGGCGTGATGTTCTCGTCAAATTCCCTGTATGCGGAGGCGACAAAATCCGAAAAATCAGTGAGATCGATGCCGGTGCCCAACATGCCGACGGGATTTCTCCTGTCGCCCTCCCCGTCCACGAACACCGGCAGGTTGACCCAGAGGTTGATCTGTCCCAGGTCCGAGTTGTAGTTGATGTTGAAATTATATGCGGCGGTCTCGTAAAGCGTCATGTTGTACCAGTACGAATCAGGGTCGGAGGGGTCTACGACATACGGTTCGTTGCCGGTGGAATAAAATATCTTGTCGATGTCGTTGATCCAGAACACGTTTCCGTTTTTGAAATGGCGCTGGTATGCCTCGAATTCGGCCCGGGCCCTGGCTTCAAGCTCCCTGTCGGAGGGATCGAGGAAATATTGCCGGATGATGGACGTGTCCGCCAGCTTCAGCGCGAGGTTGAGCTCGCTGTTGACCGTCGTCGCCAGGCGCAGCTTTATGGTCTCCGACGCCGTGGCGAGCTGCTGTTCGATGAACGAACGGTTGGTTTGCCGCACGGAAACGGCGTAGGCCGCAATCGACACTGCCAATATAACGAGGAAGAGAACGCATGAGAACAGCGTAAACTTGGAGAATCGCGCGGACGCCCGTAAAGTATTTTTCATTCCGTTTATTGCGTTCACCGCTTTTATCGTGCTCACAGCGTCATCGCCCCGTCCTCTCTAAAAACTCCAGAAACTTGCCTGTCATGTCCGCGGCCGTCTTGAAATCGGACAGGAGCAGACGATCCGCGATGCCGGACAAAACGTCGCGGGTTTTCTGGTCGGACGGCATTTCCCTCAATTCACCCAATATGCTGTCCGCCGCGCCGACGTCCCAGGCTTCGAGCGCTTCCTTCAAGCGCCTCAGCGCCGATCTGTCCGCAACCGCTTCCCCGTCCGGCGGGGCCGCGCCTTCAGAGGGCAGTGCCCGGCGCACGCGGTCCAAAAGGCCGGACAGAGCCTCCCTGAATCCCTCCAGCTTTTCGGAAATCACCGTCATGTCGCCGCGCGCGGCGGCATCCTCCAACGCCGCCGCCACGCGCGAAAGTTCCGCCGCCCCGATGCTGGCTGACGCGCTTTTGAGCGCGTGGACCTGGGTGATGAAGAGGGCAAGCGCCGAGTCGTCCGGCGGCGAGTCATCAATTTTTCCCTCAAACTCTCTCAAGCAAACCAGACGTTCGGCGGCGTCCTCACAATACAACCCGAGCACCTTGGCGTAACCCTCCCAGGTCCCTCCTGTCATCGCTATCCCCCGCTCCGCGTCGACGCCGTCGATCTTCAAGCCGGTGCTGGGCCGTGCCTCCGTACACGCCGCTTCGGTCAGCCAGACTCGTTTTTCCTCCGGGACCCACCTATCGAGGAGCTCGTTCAACTTCGGGATCTCTATCGGCTTGGACAGGAAGTCGTTGAAGCCGTTTTCGAGAAACATCTCGCGCATACCGGACACCGCGTTCGCCGTGAGCGCGATTATAGGAACCGTCTTGAAATATTCGCCGGGCGTCGCGCGAATCGCCGCGGTCGCCTCCATCCCGTCCATTTCCGGCATCATGTGATCCATGAGGATAAAGTCGAATCGGTTCTCCCTCGCGAGGAGGATCGCCTCATTTCCCCCGAGGCATGTATCGATTTGGAATTTGTACGGAGACATGAGCCCGGCGGCGACGGCCAAGTTCGTCTCGATGTCGTCCACCACGAGAATACGGACGCCTGGGGCGGTGAACTTCACGCCGTTCGTATAGAGCGCTGGGCAGCCGTTTTTCCCGAGGACCCCGAGGGTCCTGCCGTCAATGCGCCTTTGATTTATGACGGCCGTGAAGAGGGAGCCCTTCCCGTAAACGCTTGACACCGAGATGTCGCCGCCCATCTGCCGGCAGAGGCTGCGGGCGATGGCCAGGCCGAGCCCGGTGCCCTCTATGCTCATGTGATCGGCGCCCAGCCGAACGAATTCGCCGAACAATTTCGGCAGGTCCTCTTCTTTGATTCCGATGCCGCTGTCCTCGACGATGAACGTGAGTTTGACGGTATCCGTGCTCATGCGCAGACTCAAGGCCGAGAACTTTATGAAGCCCTCTTTGGTGTACTTCACGGCGTTCGATAGAAGGTTGAGCAATATCTGCCTGATCCTGGCCTCGTCGCCGGTCATCGCGGCGGGTATGTCCGCGTCGAAATCGGTGATCAGCTCGATAGGTTTCTCAGCCAAACGTATCTGAATGATGTTCAAAACGTCGTTCAGGACCTGGGACATTTCGTATGGAGCCGAGGCTATTTGCAGACTGTCCGCTTCGATCTTGGAAAAATCCAGTATGTCGTTGATTATCGAGAGAAGATTTGTCCCGGCCCTTCTGATCTCCGCTATGTAACCCCGGCACTCCGGGTGCCCGTACTCGCGCGCCGCGAGCTCGCTCATGCCGATGATGGCGTTCATAGGGCTGCGGATTTCGTGAGACATGCGGGCGAGGAACCTGGATTTGGCCCTGTTGTTCTCCTGGGCGAGTGCCGCTTTGCGCCGATATCTTAGGAATGAGAAAAAACCGCCTATCGCGATGATCGCCGTCACGAGCACATGTATCCTGGATATGACGGCGGTCCTGTATCTGACGTTGAAGATAACCGTGTCCTCGATATCGGCGCCCGCTGCCGCGACAACCCTGCCGGCATCGTCAAAAATCGGCGAATAAGCGGTCAAGAGCCCATCCCAACCCTCGGTATAGTTCCCGATTTCAGTGCACCTGGGCACCCCGTCTCTCACGACATCGGCGAGCTCCGGCGACTCCTCCCGCGCGATGGGCTCCGTGTTCAAGCCGACGCTGGTCTCCTCGTTGAAGTCGTTGTCTATGATGAATTGATACTTATCCCCCTCCGTGCGCACGTAATAGACGTAAAGCACGCCGGCGTCGTCCGCGAAGGCGGCGAGTTTACGGCGCAGCGCCTCGTACTCGGGCAGTTTCATGTCCGAGGAGACGCGAAACCTGTCGAGTTCCTCTGCGGAAACGAGTCTGGCCGCGTTCCCGCTGACGAACAACATGCGTTTCCTTATGTTGTCCTCCATCGCGGTCATGGCGAAATCGACGAGCGCGCGCGTGTAGAGCGCCAGGAACACCACCAGCAGAGCCGAGGACAGAAAAACCATCAGCGTTAAATCAGGCGCCGGAATCCTCTTCGTCATACCCCATTTTCCGAAGCCGGGGCCGCGCATATACTTCCAGCGCCTCAATTTCGCACGGCGGCGAACTGATCCGCCGCCTGCCCGAACACGTCGGCAGGGACTGGGTCGGCGTGAGCCCCCTTGCCATCAAGTATTATTCGAGCCGCTTCCTCGCTGGAAAACGCCATCCGCTTCCTGTAAAATCCAAGGTCTTCCAATCCCTCTATCAACACTAGCATCAACACCTTATCGAAAACGCGACATTTTACTCAAATGTCGCATTTGTGTTACGTAATTTATCATAAACACTTGATATTGTGAATAGGTTTAAATAATTTCCCATAACCTTCAATTATCCCATAAGGCAGCCTTCAAGTGGGTTGGAGTGGGCTGCTTCGTTCATTGTTCCGGGCGGTCTCAATGTTTCCTTCATCCCCGCGATTTCCATGAATCTCGGGTCGAATCAACTTCCACATTGCCGCTTGAGGCAATCCGCCCATATGCGATATTTGAGTATTAATTGTCGCATTTTGGATAAGCAAGTGATAAAATGAAAATTACGGTCATAACACAAATGCGACATTTGAGTAAAATGTCGCGTTTTCGACAGTGGTATGGGCCTCGCGAGCGAGGGGGTTTGACTTGGATTTGGCGAACGTTGCGGAACAGGCAGGGCATGACAATACCGCCGCCGGCTTGGTATAATAGCTCTGAAAAGAGGGAGGCGGTTGTCATTCTGAAAATATGGCATTGTGGCGGACGGTATCGTAAATGACAGGTAAGCCGCACAAGTGGTGCGACACGGCCTGGAAGCGGGTTATCGCCGATGGCGCGAGGATGCCATAGCGTACTTCATGCCCGACCTCGACTCTGACAGGGACACGTCGAGGGAAGTCTCCGCCATAAGCGGCATGGAACTGCCGGTGAAGGATTCTGATTCGGATAAGGGGATGCTCGTTTCGGATGTCTTTCTGAACGTTCCCGTAAAGGGCGGAGAGGATTGGAACGTCGCCTGCCTGGTTGAACAACAGCATGAACCCGATTGGGACTTTGCCGGACGGATTTTCGGCTCGTGGATTCGCCTCAGGGCGTCCCGACCGACCGGAAGGGCGACGGCTTTTGCCATATACACAGGGGATTCGAAGGACGTGAATTTTTATACTGAGTCATGTTACGGAGTCCTTCTTTGCTTCGGTGCTCATTCCGACATCTCCTCTCGTTTATTCGCGCGGACACTTAACGATAAATCAGCGTCTCCCTATACCCTGATCACGGTTGGGCTGTGTTTCGCGTAACTCAAAAAATCCTGTACGATCTGAGACGTTTTGATCTTCATGTAGCCCGTATTCGTCCCATCGCCGCACCCATACCACTCCTCATCGACTACGTCTCCGTCCAATACGACGCGCACTTTCCGGGCCGCGTCCAGCAAAACGCTGAAGACCGTCGCGGCCCCGATCTTCGTCCCGAGCATCCCCTCCATCAGTTCTATTGGCGCGAAGGAGACGCGCGAAATGCCCAGGGCGGCGGCAAATTCCTTGGACTTGAACGGTTTGCCGCCGCATGTAACAAACAGGTAAAATTCTGTCCGCTGGCGGTTGCAGAGAAAAAGCGTTTTCACCATCTTCATTCGCAGCTTTTGATTGACCTGTACGCAGTCCTCCATTGTGACGATTTCATCCGTTTCGACGCGCTGAAACGGGATTTGCAGCAATTTCAACATTTCATACGTTTTCTCCTGCAACTGTGACAGGAAGCGGTCTGGCGCGGTGGTTTGTATGTCGCTGATGTAAAACATCGTCTCTCTTTCCGCTCGCGCAGCGCGAGAACTGTCCACTTTTGCCGATATTTTGATCATCATGACTGTATCAGTTTCCAACACACAAATCCAGTCAATGAATTAAAACTCGAAATTCGATATAATTGAACGATAAGCTCGTTGATTGGTGATAACATACGAACCATATTGATAGTTCCGCCGTGACGAGTTATTTTGATCGAACTCATTGGGGGGCCAAGGCAATGGACCTGAAGTACCTGACCACAGTGAAAACGATTTTAGAGACGGGTACTTTTCAGAGAGCCGCCAACAGGCTTAATTACACGCAGTCCACAGTTACCTTCCAGGTGCGGCGGCTGGAGCGGGAGTTGTCCTTGAAGCTTTTCGAGAGGATCGGCAGGCGCATGGTCCTGACCGAAGCCGGCCATGAAATCCTTCCGTATGTGGACGCCGTTCTCCAGTCGGTTGACCGGCTCCGCAACTTCGGTAAGGAGGATCAGGAGATTCGCGGCGCGCTCAAGTTGGCGATGCCGGAGACGTTATTGACGTATAAAAGCCAGCCGATCCAGAAGGCTTTCAGGGAGCGGGCTCCGCAGGTAAGATTGCTCGTGCGCTCCCAAAATTGCTACCTCACGCGAAATCAGATACTGAACGGCGACATTGACATCGCTCTGCATTACGGTGTTGAGGGCTACAACGATATGGTTGTCACGAAAAAGCTCGCGGACTTTGGGCAAGCGCTGGTCGCCTCGCCCGCCTTGGCGGAGGACCAGCGCGATTTCATCACCCCAAACCAGAGGAAATCCGTCTCCTTGATCAGCAACGACAAAAACTGCATATCACAGGAGATATTCGACCAATATCTGAGGGATCGCAAAATCCACATCGAGAACGTCATCGAGCTGTGCAGCGTAGCGGCGATCAAACACAGCGTCATCAGCGACATCGGCGTGGCGTTCCTACCGTATTTCGCGGTGGAGGAGGAGTTGGAAAGCGGAAGATTGATCGAGCTGCCCACAAACTTGAGACAAAAAAACATCTCGGCGATTTGCGCCTATCATAAAAATAAATGGGTCAGCCCCGCGATAGAACTGTTTTTGAGGCTTGTGGACGAGTACATCTTCATGCCGTGGATCCGGTTAGCGCGTCAAAATTTCGCCGGAGAACCGCATTGAATATTCTCTGAAATAAAGTTATCATAATGTACAGCGATGTTCCGATCATATCTGTATATTTGGCAGGTTGGCAGGTGGTTCCACTTTGTTTGAATTTCTTCTTGACATTCACGCAAGGGCCGGTATACTTCTTCGGGCTTCGGGCTTCGGGCTTCGGGCTTCGGGCTTCGGGCTTCGGGCTTCGGGCTTCGGGCTTCGGGCTTCGGGCTTCGGGCTTCGGGCTTCGGGCTTCGGGCTTCGGGCAATGTCTGCCATATAACCTTTTTCCCGCGTTGTACTTGCGGGGAGCCGCCTCGCGTGAGGCGGCGGGGACGGCGGCGTGAAAAAGTTGGCGGCGGTGTTTGCGGCGCTGGTCTTGGCGGCTGTGGCCTGGTGTATCGCGAGCGGCGGCGAGTGGGGCGCCGGCAGGCGAGACATCACGCTCATGGTCTGGCATACTTATGTCGAACAGATGAGCGACGCGTTTGACGACCTCGTCAAGGAGTTCAACGACACCGAAGGGGCGAAGAGGGGCATCGTCGTCAAGGTGGCGGCCGAGGCGAACTCCTCTATTTTGAACGAGATCGTGATCGCCGCAGTGAAACGCGACCCGGGCGCTCCCTCGCCTCCTGATATCGCCGTCATCTATCCGAAAATCGCCGTCGAGCTGGCTGAGATGGGAGCGCTTGCCGACCTCGGCGATTATTTCACCGAGAAGGAGCTGGCGGCGTTCGTGCCCCAGTTTCTGGAAGAGGGGAGGCTTGGGGGCGAAAATCTCTATCTTTTGCCGATAGCCAAATCGACGGAGGTCCTGTACGTCAACCGCACCATCTTCAACCGTTTCGCCGAGGCTGCCGGCGTCGGGATATCGAGCCTCTCGACGTTCGAGGGCATAGCGGACGCCGCCGAAAAATATTACGAGTGGACGGATTCCATGACGCCGGACGTCCCAGGCGACGGCCGGGCTTTCTACTATCCTGATATCCCCTTTAACTTCGCCTCGGTCGGTTTCGAGCAGTTGGGCGGTTCCTTCGTGAAGGAGGGCCGGCTGGACTTGGCATCCCCGATTTTCGAGAGGATATGGGATTTTTACTTTCCTCGCGCCGTCAAGGGCGAATTCGCCATTTTCGACAAGTACGCCAATTACCTCGCGATGACCGGGGACGTAGTCTGCGCCACCAGCACGTCCGCCGGGGCGATCTTCTACCCCGATACCGTCATATATGCCGACAACACGAAGGAGCCAGTGAGCTTCGATATACTGGCGTATCCGGTGTTCGAAGGGGGAGCGCGCGTCGTGGCCCAGCGGGGCGGCGGCATGTGCGTGATCGGGAGCGGCGAAAAGAGGGAGCGCGCGGCCGCCCTGTTCCTCAAATGGTTCACTGCGCCGGAGCGAAACCTGCGCTTCACGGCCTCCACCGGGTACATGCCGGTGACCGAGGAGGCGTTCGACCTGGTCCTGAACGGCAAACTTGAAAACATCCCAAACGAATTGATCCGTGCGGCGCTCGCCGCCGCGGCCGAGATGCAAAAAACATATCGCTTCCACGTTACGCCAGCCTTCAGCGGTTTTGACGAGTTGCAGCGGAAATACGTCTCCAATCTTCTGGAAAGCGCGGAGAAGGTGAGCGAAGCGCGGAAAAAGCCCCAGGGCGCGCCCGATGCGGCACGTAGTCCGGCCGCAAGGTCTAAAGAAGCCCTTCGCCGGTTCAGGGAGGATTTCTGACGAGTTGCGCCCCGGCATATCGGTCCGCCGCCGTTTTTTGTTCTATCTGCTCGTTTTCGCGGCCGTCATGTTCATCGTTACGGTGTTTGCCCTCTTTGTCACCGGCGGCGTGTCGCCCTCCTCAGAGACCGCGTTCCTCATCCAAAACGAGTGGCTGCACCTGGCGTCGGACGTCGAGCGGCAGTTTGGCCAGATATCGGCGCAGGCCGTCCGAATGTCCAGAGCTCTGTCCCTGAACATCGAGGCGTATTTGAGGGAAGAGGGCATGAGCGTCTCGGAGCTCTCCGGGAGGCCCGAGGCGATAGAGGAGCTTTTGGCTGGCGAAGCGGCCCTCCTCCTGCTGTCGTTGGGGAGGGCGAGATGCGGGGGTGTCTTCGTCGTTTTGGACGCCACCGCGAACCCGAAAATCGCCGGTGCGCGCTATTCCAAAGCGGGGATGCTGATTCGCGGCACGGAGCAGAGCTTTTTGGACCAGAACTCGGAGAAACTTTACTTGAGAGGCCCGGCGCGCATCGCGATGCGAAACGGCTTTACGCTGCAATCCAAATGGGCTCTGGAGTTCGACGTGCGGGATTCCCCGTTCTGGGAATACCCGCTGCGCGCTCATGCCGACAACCCTCGGGCGGCGCTCTCCAGGTTGTTTTACTGGCATTTCACCGATCGTTTCCCCGGGTCGAAAACCTCCGCCGTATGCAGCCTGCCTCTGATTGATTCGAAGGGGGAGTCGTTCGGCGTGTGCGGTTTTGAAATAGGCGAGCGCGCGTTCGCGCGCATCGGCGTCCTCGACGTGCGCGACAAAGCCCGCATGATCGGGGCGCTCTCCCTCGGGGATTCCCGCACGATCCGCACGGCCGGGGCACTGTTTACGGGGAACGCCGCGGTTTATGGCGCGCTGCGCGGAGTGTCGGCGCTCGAACGCGGAGGGCGGGCGCGCGAACTCGAGATTTTCGAGGGCGGAGGCTCCTTCGTCGGCATGACGGGCGCCATATCCCTTTACACCGACGATTCCCCGTTCGCTCCCGGCGGGTTCGTCGTGACGGCCGCGATTCCAAAGGAGGACTACGACTGGGACATCAACGCGTCTCGCTTGCGCTTGGGCCTGATCTCAGGGCTCATGCTCTGCCTGGGGTTCGCGGCGGCCATGTTCTTGAGCGAGCGTTACGAGCGCCCCTTCAAAATCGCGGTGGAGGCGGTTCGCGCGGGGGAGACCGACGTCAGAAGCAACATCCGCGAGATCGACGCACTGATTGAGAGCATCAGATCGCTTCACCCGAGCGACGAAAACATCTTCGCCGATTTCATCGTCCGCCTCGGCAGGCTGACGCCCGCGGAGAGGCGAATCTTCGACTGTTACGCGGAAGGACACGGCACTGACGAGATTTTGAAGAGGATGTTTATCTCCGTCAACACACTGAAACGCCACAACAACCATATTTACGCGAAGCTGAACGTTTCGGGCCGCGACGAGATGAAGCTCTACATCGAGCTCATGCGGCGCACGGGGAAACTCACCAAAATTTCCGATCCCAAACTTGGAGCCCCGCCCCAAACCCCGCCGGAAAACCAGTTCCCCGGACCCCTTTTATAAATTAATTTCTCTTTCACCCGAAGGATGAAAGAGGATCATGAAGCGCATGTCCAAACCTGTTTTAACGCTTCACCCTTCAGACCTTTGATTTCGAATCGATATAACACCTGGTGCCGCGCGGTTCGTTCGTATTTTCGATCAAAAATAACACCTGGTGCGATATGCAAATTCACGCTCCGCTGTTTGGATAGGGGAGGCACGGCCATATCCGTCTCGAAGGGGGATGATGAGGAGAGGATCTTGCTTTAGGTCAGCGGAGTCAGTTGGATTGCTCGATGTCGGTCAGCACGGTAAAAAATTCGAAGGAGGCAATGCTCATGAAACGTGGATTGGGAATTTTGATTCTGACAGTTTTGCTCGGAACCGCGGGGATATCAAGTGTGTTGGGCGCGCCGTCGGCGCACGCGGCCGAGACGGTGGTCGTGGAGGGCGCTTTCGACAAAATCCAAGACATTTTGGACAGCCTGAATTGGGAATACGAATTGATCGACAACAGTCAGTTTGTGGCCTACGATCTGTCCGGCGTAAAACAGCTGTACCTCAACTGCGGTATCGGCTACAATGACGAGACCTTAGCGAAGGTCAAAAAATTCGTCGAGGATGATGGAGGATACCTGTACGCCTCGGACTGGAGCAGCGACTATCTGGAGCAGTGGGGGTTGAAATTCAGCGGCGATGGCGTCGGAAATCAGACGGTGCTGGCCACCGTCACGGACCCTGGGCTCAAAGGCTACATTCAAAGCGAGCTCACGGAGGACGGCAAACTGGAGATATACTACGACCTCCCCTCGTGGAAGATCATAGAGGAGACGGCCGGCTCCTACGTTCTGCTGACGGGCGACGTGCCGGCCGAAGGATCGTCGGCGAAGATACCGGATTCGCCGCTGGCCGTGACCTTCAACAGAGGCAAGGGCAGAGTCATATACACGACCTTCCACAATGAGGCGGGAGGCATTAAGCAGCCGGGGATGCTGAAAGCGGTTGAGTATTTCGCCATGACCCCCAAAATAGCGGCGGACGCCGACAAACTGCTGGACGAATATAAATTGTCGCCGAACACGCTCGTAGGCTATTCCGCCAAGCCGCTCTCATCGGTCAAGGCGGACGGCATCACGGTCAAGGGGGTCCCCTCCGGCGCGTCCGGGGTCTACTTGTTCAAGATCGCGGACACCCCTTCGAGCGTGTCGGACAATAACATCGCGTCGTTGTCCGAGGGCAAGAGCTTCACGGTGGAGCTGCTCGACAGCAAGGGCGTGCCGTTCGGCGAGAAATCGGACGCGGGCACCGGTTCCGTCGCTTTCGAGGTTCCGGCGGAGAAAAACGACGGAGGCGATTGGACGTTCAAGGTGAAAAAATCGACAGGATACGCTGATACGCAGAACGTCATCGCCGCAAGCAGCGAAAAGGAGAGCGGAAACGGCAGCGGGAATGGAAATGGGAATGGGAATGAAAACGGGAACGGGAACAAAAACGGCGGGATCGAAGAAGAGGGCTTCGGCTCCGGCGGCGGATGCTCCGCGATCGGAGCCGGCTTGGGGATTTTCGTCCTGCTTGGAGCCGTGCTCGCGCTTAAAAAACGCTAGGCGGCCGGGGGATATCGTTCGAGCGGCGGCGGAATCGAACGGGACGAGCGGGGAGCGATATTTAGCGGGATCGTTCCCCAATAGCCCGCAGGCGGCAAAATGGGTGTAATATTTCTTAAAAACGCTTGTGGGGGATTCCTATGCCGATAAAAGCCGTGGTGGACGTGGGCACCAATTCGATAAAGCTACTGGTGATGGAGGGAGGGCCGCTCGGCGGGACTGTCGCGTTCGACGCCAGCCGAGTGGTTCGCCTTGGCGAGGGCACGGACGAGAGCGGGGTTTTGGCGGACGGCGCGATGGAGCGCGCGCTCCGCGTGACGGAGGAGATGGCGCGCCGCGCGCGCTCTCTCGGGGCCGACGAGATAGCCGCGGTCGGCACGCAGGCCATGCGGCGCGCCCGCAACTCGGGGGATTTTGTCCGCATGGTGGAGTCGCGCTGCGGCGTGTCGATCAGGGTGATAAGCGGCGGCGAGGAGGCCGCGATGTCGTTTGGCGCCGTCGTCTCGTCCTCGCCGAGCGACGCGGGCGAGATCTGCCTGTTCGACGTCGGCGGCGGCAGCAGCGAGGTGGTGCGCGGCAGCCGCGCCGGCGTCTCGTTCCGCTGGAGCGTCCCGGTGGGCGCGCTCTCTCTGCGCGACAAATTCTTCGCCGCCTCTGTGCCGGATGAGCCGCCGCGATGCGAGGACGTGAGCGCCGCGGCGGGTTACGTCAGGTCTCTCATAAGGACGGAGCTCGAGGGGCGGTTCGGCGGGGCGCCGGGTCCGGGGTGCGCTTGCGTTGGCGTCGGAGGGACGATCACGACATTGGCCGCCGTGAAGCTGGGCCTCGAGGGCGAGGATCGCGGCGCGTTGGACGGGACCGCGCTCGACGCGGGCGAGGTGGAGCGTCAGATCGCGCTGTACGCCTCCTTGGACTCGGAGTCGAGGGCTGGGATGATAAAGGGCCTTCCGCCGGAGAGGGCCGGCATAATACTGCCGGGGGCGTGCGTGACGAGGGAGCTGATGCGGTTTTGCGGCTTCGGCGGGCTCACGGTGAGCGGCAGGGGGTTGAGGTACGGCGTCATGGAGGCGGTTTTCGGCATCTCATTGGGCTCGCCGGGCTCGTCAGGGAGCCGTTGACGGCCCCCTGACGAATAGAGGGAAACGCTGATTTAGCGTTTTCTTTAGGCTCCCCTCTCGAAGACGACCTTGTCGCCGATAATCGTTTTCTCGACCTCTATCTTGTGTATGTCCTCGTTCGGCACCGTCATGATGTCCTGAGTGAGCACCACGAAGTCGGCCAGCTTCCCCTTCTCTATCGAGCCCTTCTCGCCCTCCGCGAAAAACGCGTAGGCCGCGTTTATCGTGTAGGCGCGGATCGCGTCTTCGAGCGATATCCGCTCCTGAGGATACCAGCCGCCGGTGGGGAGGTTGTCCTTGTTCTGTCTCGTGACGAGGGCGTGTATGCCATACAGCGGTTCGATGTAGTCGTTGGGGCTGTCCGACCCTCCAGCGACCAGAGCCCGCTGGTTGATGAGCGTCTGCCACGCGTATGCCCCCAAAATCCTCCACGGACCGAGCCGCGTCTCCGCCATCTGCATGTCCCCGGTCGCGTGGACCGGCTGCATCAGCGCGAGTATGTTCAGCTTGCCGAACCTCGGCAGATCGGACATGGAGACGACTTGCGCGTGGACAATGCCGTGCCGCCTCTCGTTGCCGTCGTTTCTCCCGCTCTTCACCGAAGCCTCTATGACGTCGACGGCATCGCGGCCCGTTTTGTCCCCGATGGCGTGGATGTTCAGCTGAAATCCGAGTTCGTCGCACTTCTTGCTGTATCTGAGCAGATCCTTCGCGGTGATCAGGGTGTTGCCCGTAACCCCCTCCTTGTCGGAGTAGTCGGCCATCAGCTTGGCTCCCCGGCTGCCGAGCGCGCCGTCGGCCTTCAGTTTGATCGCCCTGATCGTCATCCTCTCGTCGAAGAGGCCTATCTCTGGTTTTTTGCCCTCCTCGAACCACTTATCGGCTGTTTTTTTGTCGAGCACCGCGTAGATCCTGGTGTTTATCTTGTTGTCCTGAATCAGCTTCTTGATGAGGGGGATGTTGGCGTCGTCACCGGCATCCGCGACGGTCGTCAGCCCGACGGATGAGTAAACCTTGTCCGCCCAGAGGTAGGCCATCTCCTGCTCCGACTCCGCCCAGTCGGGGATCTTCTGGTTTATCAGGTCCATCGCGGAGTCCACGAGTATTCCCGTGGGCTCGCCGTCCGGGCCGCGGTGTATGACGCCGCCCTCCGGGTCCTTGGTCTCCTTCGTTATGCCAGCCAATAGCAACGCCCTCGAGTTTGCCCAGAGGGCGTGGTTGTCGCTCCTGACCAGGGCCACCGGGTTCTCCGCCACAACCTTGTCGATGTCCTCCTTGCTGGGGAAGACGGGATCGGCCCACAGCTCCTGGTTCCAGCCCCTGCCCCTGATCCAGAGGTTTTTGTCGCCCAGGTTGCCGGCCTTGCTCTTGATCTCGCCCAGAATGTATTCCTTGCTCGCGTCCATGCAGTTGATCTGAAGGGTGGTCAGGCCGTATCTCATGAAGTGGAGGTGCGTGTCCATCATGCCAGGCATCACCGTCTTTCCGCCCAGATCGACCGTCTTCGTGCCGGAGCCCGCCAGTTTTTTGACGGCGTCGTTCGCGCCGGTTTCCACTATCCTTCCGCCCTTGACGGCGACGGCCTCGGCGATCGAGAAATCGGCGTCGACCGTCAGGATTTTGCCGTTGACGTAGATGGTGTCGGCCGCGCCGTCCGAGGCGGACGCCGCTGGTGTGGCTGGCGCGGACGCGATTACGGCTATCAAGAGGATTGCGCAAAGAGCTGACAACTTTTTCATAAGAAGCATCACTCTTCCCTTAAAGATTTTTAAAACAAAGTCCATCCCGCTACCGTTGCTGATCGTGAACAGCTGTTCCTGAAAAGGGCCCGGTGGTTATTATAATGTTTGGGCGCTGGACTGTGAAGCCTTTTTTTATAAATAAATAGGCTGTGAATCGCGCGTGGTTGGAACAAATATTACGCATTGACAAATAAGCGCGGTGGGAGTAGACTTTTTTCGCGGCGAGGGGTAAAGCGCCATTTTATCCGAGAGCCGTTAGGTATCGCTAAAGATGAGCCCGCGTCAGGGCAACCCGGTGAAAGACCGGGACAGCCCGGCTACTGTAATCGCGGCGGAGGTTTCGTTCCGCCGCGAGAGTCAGAAAACCTGACGTGCGGACGGTTCCGTTTCTCTTGGGAGGAAGCCTGGGGATCCTCTCGAAGACGAGGGTCTCTTTTTTTTATCCCTTGATTCGTTGCGCGCCTCGGCGATGGAGTGATGAGCGGAAGCGAAGGGTCGCCTTCGCGCCCTTGGGGTGTGCTTTGCCGGCGGCGAAAGGAGGAAAAAGATAGTGGTTTTTACTGATACGCGCCTGAACGAGCTGGCGCACGATCTATCTATCTATCTATCTATCTATCTATCTATCTATCTATCTATCTATCTATCTATCTATCTATCTATCTATCTATCTATCTATCTAATAGCCTATTAGTCCCTCCAGCCGCGGCGCCGGCTCATCTCCGGGATATATCGCTTCACATCTCGCATTTCATAAATTCTCAACAGCCAAACCAAACGGTCCGAGCTCATAAGGCGGTGTCGGTGTGGCCCGCTCGCGCTATGTCCGCTGCTTTACCCAACGGGAGCCGCCCTGCCGCCGCCGTCGAAATCGGCGCTTTGAAAGGGGATGGTGCGTTTGATTGCGTAGAGTAAACAAGGATAGAAAAAGCACTGAAATTCCAACATGGTATGAAACATTTGAAGAATTGGAAAGCAGGTGAATTTGTATGATAACGAACCTGAGGAAAATAGCTCTCGCGGCGGCAGTGGCGTTTGCGCTGTGCCTCGGCTCCCAGGCCGCGTTCGCGGCCACGGCGTCGGGCGACATCATAGGGCTGACGGACCTAGCGACCATGGGCGCGGTCCGCCCGAACACGTACACGGCTGACATAAACGGCATCGAGGAGGAATTCACACTTCAGATAGTGCGTCTGGTCGAGGACGCGAGTGGTGCCTTTGTCCCCGTTGGCTTTCCCACCTCGGCCGACGCGGAGAAGGTCACGTGGAGCCATAACACGCCGAACATGGAAAACGGATATATCATTACAGCTAAGGCGCTTCCGTTAGCCATCGGGGGGTATTACCTGAGCGTTGACACATACAATTTGGTGCAGACCCTCGGCCCGGACAGCTGGCGGGCCACCGACGCGGACGGCAATTACGGAGACTTCTCATTCGTGGCCACGGCTTACAACGCCCAAGACACCGGCCAGGTCAGTGATATACAGATCGAGTTTTACGACGACAACCCCACCATCTCGCCGGACTTCGCGGCGGGCAGTTTCACAACCGTAAACGGGAACGACGACTACGACTCCGCCTTGGGGGACGTGGGCAGGTCGTGGCCGACGCCGCTCGACGCGGTGGCGCACGGCACGCTCTCAACCCCGCCTGTCATAACGACGTACCACAAAGTAACCGACACCCAGGATCTACAGGACATTGTCGACCTCAACGGCAATACGCACGCGCCGTCTCCCGCCACTGAGAGAGGTTCATGGCTATACGCCGTGTATTACCCGGACACGGTGACCGCCGGCACGTATAACCGCGACCCGGTCAGCGAGGTCGTCGGGTACGACGATTACGTGCTGGAGGAGGGCGCGCTCGTCATATTCGCCATCGGCGACTATGGCGACTGGAAGCTGTATCACTCTTACTTCCCGGACGTAATATACCGTCCTTAAAGGGCAGACCGCGGGTTAAGTGAGCCACGGCGATGAACAATGGGGGACGCAGGGGCAATTCCCCGCATCCTCCATTTGAGAGGATGTCACGCATTGGGGGATCAAAACCATATGGGTATCACGAAGAAGCGCCGGCTGTCATTGTATTTCGCAACGTTGTTTATCTTTTTTACCTTTGTCACCGCGGAGATGGCTTTTGCCGCCGCGGTCGAGTTCAAATACGATCTCGGGAGATCAGCTCGTAGAGGAGTCTGGGTCATACCCGACAGTCTCGAAACTCCGATTAATACTCCACCCGCCAAGGATCTGAGGCTGGAGATATACCCCGCCTCGGCTATGGATGGAGAGGGTGGTTTCAGTGGAGACCCCGCCCACAGGGAAGACATTCAAAAACTTGTGGGTAACGTGGTTGATACCCCGACCTCACTGAATTTCAGCTGCGACCCAGGCCTCTACTACTTCAAACTCTCATACAAACTGCCAGCAAGCGGAGATATCGATTACAAGACCACCGCGATCGGCCCCTTCACGGTCAAGGATGTGGAGGAGACGCAGAAGGTATACCTCTCCAGATTCGTAGTATCAGCGGCAAGGCAGAGGAGAGACCCGGAGAAGCCGGGGTACGTCATCGAGGCGTGGGACTACCTGGGGAACCTGATGACCCCAACGAAAATAATTCTGGCGGATGTAAACTACCCGGACGGAGGGGCTAGTTACCACTGGTATACGGCTGTCGCCGTCGTGAGTCCAGATGAGTACAGATACGTCATAACCCCGGTCGACGACTACTTCGGCGCCGCACAGGGAGGCATATCCTGCGAACCGGGCCAGCTAACCGACAAAATCCTAAGCGCGGGGTTATTTAAAGATCTCATTTCTGTTGGCCACACCGTAACTGTCACATTCCGTGTCACGAAGGGCGCGGGCCTCCGGCTTTACGCCAAGGGCATTACCAGGCACTTCCTGCCATTCCCCTACCAATACGAGCCCCCTCTCATTAGGAGCGACGGCGGCTACGACATCTATGAGGCCGCGGTACCTTATGGCTTCAGTTACGATTTCGGGGGCAAGGGCACAGGGGTTTTGCGGCAGACGGGCTATATGGACCTGTCGCGTTTCATAAAGGGGATAACAGTGACATTAGACGCGGAGGAACTGAACAGGGACGACAGGGACCCCTACGAGGAACACCCTAATTTTTACGACGACGTATACTTCAACGTGAACGACGCCCAGCACCTCGCGCTGAGCGAGGGCGCCCCTCCGTTCAAGGTCATGCCAATCCGCGTATGGCAGGCCATGCAGGGAGCTATAGGGAATCACTTCATCGAGCCGGACTACGAAGTGGAGGTGCTCGGCGACAAGGAGGCCATAACCCACGAGTGGAAGGGTTCGATAGGGTGCGAGTACGACGTGGTAACGGCGGTGAGGCCAGGAGTCGCCGTCCTCAAGTTCACCTACGATCCGCTCGTGTACAACGTCGCGCCCCAGCAGACGTACCAGCGTCCTGGACTCGATGGAGAGCCGGAGACGATTTGGTCCCTCTACCGCTCCGAGGACTACACACTCGACCGGGCGGAGAGGTATCAGTACTTCAACGCCATAGACCCCCGCGACACCGGCATAGTGGTGGTGCACGTGCCGGACGCGGAGGAGCTGGCGGCGTCGGACGACGCGGCGCTGGAGACGGGCATCTCCCTGCTGGAGTACGACACGAAATACTTCGACTCCGACAGGACCGACCACTCGGAGTACACCTTCAAGCCGGCTGTCTCGAACGACAGCGGCATCGAGGTGAGGGTCCACAAGCCGATCCATGTCAGGGAGGACGGCAGCCAGATCGCGTGGGGTTATGGGTGGTCGAAGGCGGACTACTCCGACGGAGTCGTGACGGAACATGAGGACGGCAGCTTCACCGTCAAGCTCTACGAGGGCAGAAACGTCATAGAGGTCAGCGCGGGACCCGTGAGGAAGTATCACGTCGCGAACGCCCGGGGCGTCAAGATTTATATAGAGAATGTGACCAATCCGGGAGAAGCGCTGAGGATAGGGGACAGCGCCGAGGTCCTCATAGGGGGGCTGAAGCCGCCGCTCGCCAAGCTGGCGGGCATATACAACCCGTATCAGGTGTATTTGGAGTACAAGAGATCGGACACCGGCGAGACGGTGACCGGCGAGGCATACGACGGTTACGTCTCGTCACGGCCCGAGCGCAACAGGATAGAGGTCGAGATCACCGGCGAGGAGCTGGCCTTGACGGGCGGGTCGATCTGGGGAGGGCACTTCGGCTCTCTCCCTGGGAGCCACAGGGCCATACCGAACGACGAGGGTGTCGCCCCGAACCTCAACGCCGGTTCATTAGTCGGTAGTTATTTCTCCACCCTGCCCGACATAACGATAAGGGCCGCCGCCCTGGAGGAGCCGGAAGAACCGGAGGAGCCGGCGGTTGTCGATACCTCCGACGGAGCCAAGGAAGTGGAGGTGCCCGTGGTTGCGGATGACGCCGGGTTCAACCCGTCAACGGGCGTGGAGACCGTAGACGTGCCGGAGGGCACGATATCGGAGCCCGCGATCAGCGGTGTGGTGGATGCGGCCAAAGAGGCTAACACCGAGGCAATGGTGGTGATCAAGATCGAGGACGCGCCGGGGGCGAGCGGCGTTGTCAAGGCCGTCGACGCGATAATCAAGGTCGCGGACTTGAATGAGGTGGCTTCGGCCTCGGAGGCGAGCGGCGTGGATATAAGCGTCAAGATCTCCACGTCGGTGGGCGAGGTGACCATCAACAAGGCCGCCATAGACGA
>JAISZL010000086.1 GCA_031269245.1 Synergistaceae bacterium
CAAAATCTTCTTTGCGATTGCCAACGCTTCCTGTCCTTTTGCTGGACGCGCCATAAAATATCCCCTTCCTGGTTTTTCATGGGGATATTATAAGCCTAATGATTTAGAAATGGAATAAGCCACATTTTATAGCTGGTCTCCCAGCAGATCCTAATCCAGAATGACGGAACAGTTCCCATCCAGCCGTCTCCCAAAACGCCCTGTACCAAAAAAACGCCCTCAGGTCAAAATTCCCTGAGGGCTTGCCATTTCTGGCGGGCTCGTGCGGAGTTGAACCGCAGACCTACGGCTTAGGAGGCCGTCGCTCTATCCTACTGAGCTACGAGCCCGCGAAGTGCCGCAAACGCGCAACTTGATGATTATACATAATTAAGGAGGGCGCCGTCAATAACGTCACGCTTTTTCAGGCGGTTTTTTTCGGAGAAGAGAGGTCCGCGCGCCCGTCCCCGCTTCGACTTTTAAGAAAACGCTGATTTACTGTTAAGGGCCTAAATGGTAAGGACTCAAACCGCTCTGGAACCCACGCCCCAAGACGCTTAAATGTCGTTTTGGCGATTTAATCAGCGTTTACTTAACTACGCCTTCACGTATGAGCACACGTATTCGGAAATCGTCTCGCTCCTGCACTTGAACTTGCTGTTGGCCGGGACGTCGAACGACCCTCCGGCTGGGAACTCCTCCCATTCGCCGTGCCCGGGCAGGAGCGCCGACAGCTCGCCGGACGTGACCTCCATTATCTCCGCGTCCCCCGTGCCGAACTCGTACTCGCCGGGGAATATCACCCCGGCTGTCCTCCTGGCCCCGTCCTTCGTGAAGAAGGTGAAGCTCAGTACCTTCCCCCCGAAGTAGACGTTGGCCTTGGCCACGAACTTCACGTTCTCGAACTCCCTTGCGTCACCCATGCCGGTAATCCTCCTCATTACTGATAACAATCCACGAAAAAACGTTCGTCACGCGCGAGGATCACGTCAGCGCGTCCCGCTCTCTTCCCTCGGGGGACGCGCGAGCCACGGCAGGCGCGCGGCAAACGCCGGGTTCTTCCAGTTCTTCCTCGCCGCGGTGCGGGACAGCGCGCCGAACGCCAGGGCCGCCATGAACCCGGCGGGGGAATCCGTCGCCAGAGCCGCCGCGAAGGAGGTGAACGTCGCGATGGCAAACACATTCCTGTAAAAACTCTCCGACGCCCTCGGGGCGCCTCGATTCCACATCTTCAACAGGTTCAACAACGCTCTGCCCTCCTCACCAGGACGTGCCGAGTACGATGTGCGGCAGGAAGAGTACCCATTTTGGGAAGTAGCCGACGAAGATCAGCGCGGGCACCCAGCAGAGGGCTATGAACCACAATGTCGGCCTCATCATCTCGTTTATCGGCGTGTTCGAGAGCCTTCCAGACAGATACAGCACCGGCGCGGCGGGAGGCGTTATGCACCCCAGGCCCGTGTTCACGCCGACGACGGCGGCGTAGTGTATCGGGCTGAAGCCAAGGTGCGTTATGATCGGCATGAGGATCGGGGTCGTGAGGGTGACCACGCTGATGTCGTCCATCAACATGCCCATTAGCACCAAAAATATGTTGATCATGCCCATGATGACCCATTTGTTTTCGGACACGGCGTAGAAAAGGTGCAGCACCTTGCCCGGCAGGTCCTCCAGTATGTAAAGGCGGCTCAGCATCGACACGGAGTACAGCATCACCATTATGACGCCCGTGGTCACGCCGGATTCGATGAGGCAGTCGAACAAGCCGCGCAAGGTCAGCCCCTTGTACACGAACATCCCCACCGGTATCGAGTAGAGCACGGCAATGGCGGACGCCTCGGTTGGCGTCAATATCCCGCCGTATATCGAACCGAGCACTATGACCGGCAGCATGAGCGCGGGAATCGCCATTAAGCCCCTCTCCTCGAAGAGCTTCTTCTTCTCCTCGAACGTGCGTTTCTGGGAGACGAGCACGCTGGGGTTGTCGCGCAGCAGCCACATATTGGTGAGCGATATCAGGGCCGTGACCAATATCCCCGCCGAGACCGTGGAGAGGAAGCACGCCAAAACTGACTGACCGCTTATCCACGCGAAGATTATAAGCGTGGCGTTCGGCGGTATCAAAAGCCCCAGCAGTGACGCGTTCGCCATCAGCGCAGCCGTGTGCCCCTTGGGATACCCCGCCTTATTGAAGCGCGGGAACATTATGGAGCCGATACAGGAGAGAGTGGCGCACGCGGCCCCCGTGATGGACCCGAATACCGCGCAGGAGACGGTGCCCACGACGCCGAGCCCGCCCTTCACGCTACCGCAAAACACGTCGACCAGGTCTATGAGCTTCTCGCCGATCCTGCCTCTCTCCATCAGCCCGCCGGCTATGATGAAAAGCGCTATAGCCATGAGGGAGACCGACGACATCTGCAAATACCCGTGGGGCAGGAGCTGCGCTGGGTCGTATCCGCTGCCGTCCGGGCCCCCGAAGTATATCAGCCACGCCGCGGACGCCATGAAGCTGACCGGGACCGGAACACCCAACAACAGCGCGATTATCAGAATGAGAAGCGCTATATATATCATGCCTCTCCCTCCCCTCTAACTATGGCCCTGGTACTCAGTATCAGGTTTCTAAGGAAATATATCTCCATAAATATCAGCCCGGAGAATATGGCCAGGTGCGACGTCCAAAGAGGGATGCGCCACACCATGCTCTTCGGGATGAACTGGAAGTTGCCCAACGGGCCCATGAAGCTGAATTTGAAGTACCCGAATCCATAGTAGACGAAGATCCCGCAGGCGGCGCAGGCTAGGAGCCATCTGGCGAACGTTAGCGCGCGCCGGGTTTTTCCCATTGGAATGTACGCGTCCACTATGTCGGCGGTCACGTGGGAGTTGTTGTACGATCCGTAAGCCGCCCCCATGAAATAGAACCAGAAGGCAACGAGCACCGCTATCTCGTCATACCCGTAAAAGTTCACCTTGAATACGTACCTCGCCGACGCGGCACCGGTGATCAGGAGCGTGATCCCCAGCGAGTTCAGGATCAGTATGAAGGCGAAGAAACTGACCAAGATCCTGTCCAACGCGTTTTTCCTAGGTCCTTCAGGCATTGGTGTTCCCCCTGTCAATCCTCTATTAAGGAAGCGCTGACCAAACGACCGGTTGAAATGGCCAAAACGGCATTACCGCTCAGGCCGCCGGCGATAAATCAGCCTTCTCAAACAAAGAGGCGGGAACTTGAAACGTGTGACGCCCCCGCCTCGCCGATCCACTCTACAGTTACGAAACCGTGCTCGGGCCGGATGCTATTTGGGCGCCAGCTCCTTGACGAACTCGTCCACGAACTCCTTGGTCATGGTGTTGGCAAGCGCCGGCCAAGTCCCCGCGACCGCCTTCATCAAGGGCAGCAACTCCTCCTCGGAGTACCTGTACACCTTGATGCCCGCCTCCTCCATCATCTTCATGTACCTCTCGTCCTCCGTCTTGGCGAGCGGTATGCTTCTCTCGGCTATTTTCGCGACGACCTCCGCGATCATCTCCCTGTCCGCGGGCTTTAGTTTATCCCACGTCTTCATGCTCATGAAATACGGCTCGTTCTCTATCGAGTAGTTGAGGGCGTACCAGTGCTTCGTGACGTCCTTGAGTATGGAGTAGGCCGCTGCCGGCGGCAGCCCGTCGACCGCGTCAACGACCCCGGTCTGAAGCGACGTGTAGAGGTCGGAATAAGGGATGGTCATGGTGCGGAAGCCCATTGCCTCGGCTGGTAGCTGGTAGGCCGACATGTTCGGCACGCGGCAGAGGACGCCCTTGTCCACTCCGGGGTTGAGCGGCTCGACGAGCGGCTTCGTGCTGGCTATCCCGATGAAGCCCTCGACGTTGAACCCGAGGAACTTGACGCCGAGCGCCTGGTTGAGCTCGTCCATCTTTTTATAAGCCCACCCGCCGGTGGCGAACACCTTCTCCAAAGTGTCATAGTCAGTGGCGAACCCGTTGATGTAGACGAAGTTCATCCTGGGGTCTATGTCGCCCGGCACCGACATCATGGACATGTCGATCGTCCCCTTGATGAGCTCCTGATGCACAAGGCCGTAGTCGCCGAGCATGTTCGCGGGGTAGACCTTTATCTCGATCCGCCCGCCGGACCTCTCCAGCACCTCTGACGCTATCTCGTTCATGTATCCCGTGCCGGGATGCTCGGGTGGGAGCTGTCCGGCGAAGCGAAGCGTGATCTCTGGCGCGGCTGAGGCCGCGATCGGGGCGAAGACGGCAAACGCGGAGACGATGAAAATGACCATTGCTGCGAGACACTTCTTCATTCTTGATCACTCCTATCTGGATTTTTAGATCTGACACGACTCGAAAACCCGAAAAAATATCCTCCGCCTGAGTCCGACCTGCGCAGGGTCACGACCGACGGACGCCCGCCGAACGAATGAAAAAACGTTTACGCGCCCACCGTCACCTCTTTTCAGTGGAGCTTCAATTTCGAAAAGACGCCGATTTATCGTCAGGGGCCTAACGGGCGAAGATATGAACCAAACCGGGATATGCGCCCCAACAACGCTTGAATGCCATCTAGGCCATTAGATCAGCGCTTCCTTGTTAAGAATTCAAACAGAATAAATTTTTCCATTTTTCAGTTATGAATTGTGATGTAAGAGTACTATGAGATTATTTAGGAGAGCGCTCCTTTTGTCAAGCGAAAAATATTTAAGGGCGCCGAGTTGTTAATCAGGTGCACCGGCAACCTGCCCGCCTTCGTCCGGTGACTATTTGTCCCCGCCGAGCAACTCGCGAAGCCGCGCTATCTCAGCGTCTTCGCTCGGCAATGGGCGCTGGATCGGGCGGCGATGCCGGGTCAGGCCGCTAAATTTTTGTTGTTAGCGCCGAAATTCCCTCAAAATTTTCACATTGCCGCCCCAAAAATCTCAGTCGCCCTATCCGCCTGACCGCGAATTGGTATCAATCCGCCGCCTGCCGGGATTCCCTCAAGACGATGTCGATGTACGAGTGCCCCGAGGGCATCTGTCTCGTCCTGAGCGACTCCACATCACCGATAAAACTTTTGAGCAACTCCATTACCGCGGCGTTTCCTCCGAGAGCCTCGACCAACCCCTCCTCCAAGCTCTCCGTGAAGATATCGGCCAGGTCTCCCTTGACGAGCATCGGAACGAACATCATGCTCGACACACTGGATGGGGAGGCGATGACGTCGAAGTCCTTGGAATCGGACATGGCGAGCTCCTTGGCGTAGTCGTCGGCGTTCCCGAGGCCCACCATGATGAAATTTCCGCGTTTCGCCAAGATCGAACTGATGTTCGCGTCAATCTTCGTCGAATAGGCAGAATCCCATCCGGCCAGCTTGATCTTGTTAGGGCCGAGGAAGAGCCCCGCGAGGGAAAAAACGCCGTCCATCGAGGACTGAGCGCCGGACTCGATCACGACGTAAGCGGTGCCGGGCGCCTCGTCCTTGATGGTCACAACAGCCGACACCCGTGCCTGGCCCAATATATCCTCGACATACGACGCTATCTCGCGAGGGATCGCGATGCCTCCGGCTTTCTCGAAAAACGCGCTCACCGGGTCCTCCTCGCCGGGGAAGAGCAGGTCGAAGTAAAACGGCAGGTACGCGCTGTAGAAGAAGGAAAGCTCCCCATCCCCCAGGATCGGGGGCCTGGAGCCCATCGCGTCGGGGCTCGTTATATTGGCCGCCGCGCCGCTGTAGAGGTCGGAGTATATATCGACGCTGATGCGGCTCTTCGAACGGGACCAGCCCATTTCACTCACGCTCATCCTCCGTCCCTCTAACTCTAAGGGCTCTTTGAATTCGGCCAGCGCCACACTGCCGCCCTCAGTCCGCCGAGAGGGCTTGTATCGGGCGGATGGATCGTCGAGGGCGCGCGTCATCCTGTCGATGCCGGGCTCCCCAAGCGACATCATGACGAAGCTCCTGTCCCCGACGCCGCGCCTCGTCATGTAGAACGCCTCCAAGTCATCCTCCCCAGCCGAGGCGGGGCGGATCACCCACGCGTCACCGCTCTTGGCCCTGTCGGTCTCCCACAGGGCCACCGTCGCTAAATCGTCCCCAAAGCCGGAGACGAAGGAGTCGAACTTGTCCGGGCTCGCGTAAAAAGAGAGATAAAACTCCCTCGCGTCGGAGGACGTGATTACGAGCGACAGCTCATCCGCGGTATCGGCGATATCCTGGACGAGCTCCAGGAACGGCACCAGCGCCCCCCGCTCCTCCCCATAACCCAAATCACCCTCGATAAGGCTCACAAAGCCCGACAGCGCCGATATCGAATGTGACAGCGACGCGGTGTCGGTGACTTTGAGATACGCCGCCGCCGAGAGGTCCGAATCCGAGACGTCCGGCAGCGCGGACTCGACGCTGGGAACGCCGCCGCCCGGCGCGAAGCCGCCCACCATCGCGTAAACGCCGGCCGCCGCTAACACAAGCACAATCACAAACAATAATTTTTTATTCACTGTTCGCACCTCCGTAATTTTTAAACATATTATAGATTATCTCATATTATCGCTATAGATTTATATGAATGATGCCACCCCGCGGGTGGCACCATGAATCTTAAGAACGGCGAAGAGAGCCCTCGGTTTCATGCCAATTTGAAATCAAAGACCTAAAGGGTGAGGCGTTAAAACAGGTTTGATCAACCATTCAGCCTTGTCAAAAACAGCTTGTTGACCGCCAATTGGCATCAATTATTCATCCTCCAACTCCTCAGGGACTGGGATGCGGGCGTGGAGCTGGTCGTACAGCACCTTCCAAAGTCCTATCCCCTGGCTCTCGCTCAAGTGCTCCGAGACCATCTCAACTACCGTGTCCTCCAGCGGACCATACGCCCTCTTCTTCTCCTCGCCCAGCGGGCTGCGCGCCGTCTTGAGCATGTCCTTCCACAGCTTCGAGAACATCGTACCCTCGAACTGCTTGCAGGTCTCCTCCAACATGCGCTCTTTCCCGCGGTACTCGTCAACCGCGGACGTGGCAGGCGCGCTCGCGTTTCCTCCGAGGACGGATCCATAGCCGGTCATATCATCTCCTCTCCTCACTGAATCACGAGCGTTCCGTGGAGCGCTCCCGCCTGATCCATAGCCTGAAGCACCGCTATCAGGTCGCGTGGGGACGCGCCGACGGCGTTCATGGCGTTGGCCAGATCCTCGACGGTCGACGTCGACGGCAGCTCGACCAACTGCGGCTTGCTCTCGTCCGCCTGCACGTCGGTCCCAGGCGTCACCGCCGTACTGCCGCCCGACAGCGGCCCAGGCTGGCTCACCCGCGGGCTCTCAGAGACCTTCACCGTCAGGTTGCCGTGCGCTACCGCCACGTTGCCTATCCTGACGTTACCGCCCATCACTATCGTGCCGGTGCGCTCATTTACGATTACCCTGGCAACGGCGTCGGGCCTGACCGTCATGTTCTCCACCGAGGCGATGAACGCCGTCGGGGAACCCCGGTAGCTCGGCGGCAGGCTGACGGAGATTCGCCCCGCGTCAACGGCGTGGGCGACGCTGCCGAACTTCTCGTTGATCGCGCCGGCGACCCTCTGCGCGGTGGTGAAGTCGGACCGGCGGAGCAGCAGGTTGACGACGCCATCTCCGGCGTAGTTCATCTCCACTCCCTCCTCGACTATCGCGCCGCTCGGTATGCGGCCTACCGTCACGATGTTCTTCTTGACGGTAGCGGCGGCGCCGCTCTCGGCCCACCCGCCTATGGTGAGCGGCCCCTGGGCCACGGCGTACACCTTGCCGTTGGCGGCGCGGAGCGGCGTCTGGAGCAGAACGCCGCCCTCGAGGCTCTTAGCGTCCCCCATCGCGCTGACCAAGACGTCCGTGTTCTGCCCCGGCGACAGGAACGGCGAGAGCTGGCAGGTCACGGTGACGACCGCCGCGTTCTTGCTCTTTATCTGTTTTGGATCCATCGTGACGCCGAACTGCCCAGTCATGTTCGACATCATCTGCATCGCCATGGGGCCCTTGTCGCCCGTGCCTTGAAGGCCGACGACCAACCCCATCCCGATGAGCTGGTTTTCCCTCACGCCTTCGACGGTAACTATGTCCTTTACCCTCACCATCGGCTGCACCGGCGCGGCCGGCGATGGGGACGCGACCGCCATAAGAACGATGATCGACGCTGTCAGCATTGTTTTTTTCGGTGTTCTTTTCGCCACGATGAAGTCGCCTCCGTTCATACTCATCCTCATGCCTGTATCAGAATATGGCCTGAAGTATCTGACTGATCAATCCAGGCCGCTGGGTCCTCGTGATTACGCCCTTACCGTTGCATATCAGCTCCGCGTTGGCCACCCTCGCGCTGTCGACCGTGTTGTCGTGCGCGATATCCTGGCGTCTCACGACTCCGGAATAGCGGATGTTCATCCTCTCGGCTCCGTTCACCATCGAGCGCTCGCCCTGAATGACGAGATTCCCATTTGGCATGACGTCGGTGACGATACAGCTTAACTGCATATTCATCTTTTTGGTGCGCTCTATTTTCGTGTTTCCGCTCATGGTGGACGACGTGCCGAAACCGAACGCCTTGATGAACGACAGAATGCCGTAG
>JAISZL010000002.1 GCA_031269245.1 Synergistaceae bacterium
GTCCTGGCCCACTACTACGACAGGATAGCCCAGCGCCTCTACCTGTTTTCCTATATGCGCGTTCATGCTGGAAATGAACACGATGTCCGGGTTCATCGAGACTAAAACTTCCATGTTCACGTGCATCATGTCGCCGACGTTCGTCTTTGACTTCGCCTCCGGCGGCCATGCGCAGTACTCCGTGACGCCGATCACTTTGTCACCAAGGCCAAGGTCGAAAAGTATCTCAGTCGCGGCGGGGGCAAGGGACAGTATCCTCTGCGGAGAAGCGGCGGCAAAGGCTGTACCTCCAACGACAGACAACGCGGCAATAGCTGTCAAAAGGGAAAAAACAAAAAGGTATCTCAATTTACGCTTGATGACTATCACTCCTCAAATATTTTTATTCACGCCTCATTTGGTTAAAACGCTCCTCATCAGAGCCGCGTTTATCTGAGGCAGTCCATGCGGGGGGTTTTTGGCGACGCGTACTCTGGACAGGTAGAGCGCCTCCGGGTTGTTTGGGAAAAGTCTGTTTATGAGGCCAGCCGCGATATACCGCTCCCCTGACGGGGCGTTACGGTTGTCCATGCCCGAAGCGGCGGTGATTATCATCTCCAGGCAGCCGCGGTACTCCCTTGGCGTTATCTCCCGCAACTGTTCGCGCAGTATCGCCCCGCGCGCTTCCGTCTTTTTCCCATCTGGTGGTGTTGGCGCCGGGATGCCGTAAGCGCACAGTTCCATTCCGGCGCCGTCTAAAACCAGTATCCGGTCGGCGAGGCGCCGTTTTTCCACCGAATAGCATATCTGTGCCAGGGAGCGAATTGAGTCCAGATACCGCGACCCTATTGGGATAAACGCGAGGCCGTTTCTCTGTTTCAGCCACTCGTACTCCACGATTGCCTTGACCGCGCTTATCCTGCCGGGGACGGCGAGGAAGACCACCTCTAGCCTGTACCCGCCCAATTGCATCATTTTGAGCGTGTTGGGGGTGATGTCACGATCTTCCCCCTTTGTGACCCAGAGGATATCCCTGCCCGCGCTGACAAGACCTCGGAGGCATTCCTTCTCCAGGCGCGACGCCTCGCCAGACACGTCCTCCATCTGGATGTCCAGGTGTCTCGCGAGCAGCTTCCTCGCCAGCCTGTGGCCGTACATGAAATCTTCCTCGCAGACGATGGCCGGGCGTCTGTCGCGGCCTTCAGGGTTTTCGCCGAAGCGCTCGGCACATAGTTTCGCCACAATCCTGTGTGCCCCTGAACCCGGCTGACCCATTATGACGAGCGCGAACGGTCTGTCAGGAGGCTCGACGCTTTCGCAATCCTCGAGGTAACGCCCCATGTACTTCTCTGTATAATTTTTGAAGTCTTCCTTCAGCATCCGACCGCCTCCGCATGGGACGGCGTGATGGCTTGCCATCCGGCTTTCGGCTGGTTTTTCCCTATGCGTGTCTTTGAGATATGAATCGCTTCCGGGCTGCCAGCGAACTGGCTGCGGATAAAAGCCGCCACCATGTAGCGTTCGTCAAGCGGGGCGTCGCGGCGGTCCATGCCGTCCGCAACTGCTGTCAGCATTTCCAGACAGCGGCGGTTCTCGTCAGGGGAAATCTCCCTCGACTGTTCCCGAAGCATCACGCCATGCGGTTTCTCGCCGAACCCAAGCAGGGGGATGTCGGAAATATTCATCTCGCCGCCTTCTCCGTCCAGGACGCGTACACAGTTCACGAGGCGGTCCTCCGTGACGGCGCGGCAGGTGTGTGACAGGAACCGGAACGAGTCGTTGTGACAGCGTGCCATAGGCATGAACGCCATTCCCGTTTTATCTTTCAGCCACTCGTACTCAAAGAGCGCCCTTGCCGCGCTTATCTTACCCGGAGCCGCCAGGAATACAATTTCGACCTTGTAGCCGCCGGACTGCATCGTCCTCAGCGTGTCAGTCACAGCCTCTTTTTGCTCCCCGCTCGTGAGCCAGACGACACTCACTTTCGCGTCCACAAGGGCTTTGAGGCAACCGCGCTCCATGCGCCGGGCTTCCCTCGACACGTTGTCCATGTGGATATTCAGGTGCCGGGCGAGCAGTTTTTTGGCGAGCCTGTCGTGGTACATGAAATCTTCCGTGCAGACGACGCAAGGGCGCTCCAATCCGGCTGAACTGTCTAAACCTACACTGCCGGAATACCCGCCTTGGAGCCTCGTGGCAGCCTTGTGCTTACCCGTCCCCGGAGGACCTATTACCACAAGGGCGCACGGTTTATTGGGCGTCTTTGTTTTTTCGCGGGCAGAGAGGTAACGGTTCACGAACGATCCCGTTACGCCGTTCGGAACTCCATTTGTACTTTCGTGCCCCTTGCCTTTCCCGGAGCCGGTTTTCAGCGGATTTCCACCGGCGTTTTCAGTTATTTTGGCTATGCGGGTATTTGAGATATAGAGCGCTTCCGGGCTGCCAGCGAACTGCATGTTTATGAAGCCAGAGACAATCCGGCGTTCATCGGCGGGGGCGTCCCTGCGGTCCATGCCGGACGCGACGGCGGCCAGCATTTCCAGACAGCGGCGGTACTCGTCCAATGTCAGCGTCCTCGACTGCTCGCGCAGTATCGAGTCGCGCGACCGCGTTTTCTTGTTTGACAGCTGGATATCGGCGGCGTGCAGCTCGCTTCCGCTGCCGTCAAGGACTCGTATGCGGTCAGCGAGCTTGTAACTCTCAATCGTAAAGTGATTTGCGCGATGCAGTGGAGCGAGTCCCTGTACCATCCTGCCAGGGGCAGGAACGTCATGCCCGTTTTCCGCTTCAGCCATTCGCACTCGAATATAGTCCGAGTCGCGCTTATTTTGCCCGGTACGGCGAGGGCGACGACTTCCACGCTGTATCCGGCTTTTTTTATTATCTTTAGTATCTCTGGCGTAGTGTCACAGTTGTCGCTCCTGGCAAATAAAAGCATGTTCCTCCCGGCGGCGGCGAGGACCTTTATGCAACTCCGCTCGAGTGCGCGCGCGTCTCTCAGCATTTCCTTCTTCGTTGTGTCCGAATGGTTTGCCGGAGGGCTGCCCACGCTGCCGCCGCGGTATCTGAAATTCTCCTCGCAGACTATGGCCGGGCGTTCCCATTCGCCGTCGCGGGTGAAATACTCCCTTTGGAGCCTCGACGCGGCCTTGAAGACGCCTGAGCCGGGCTGTCCCATTATCACGAGGGCGCGTGGCTCAGGGAACGTAGACGACTCGCAGACTGAGAGGAAGCCGTCCATCATCTGTTTTGTCAGGGCTTTTATCTCCGGGCTTGTCATTTAGTGCCGCCTTTTTGCGGGTTTTGCCGGGATTCCCGATATAGTTCCCTGATGCGTTCCATCGCCTCGGCGTCCCCGAAGTAAACCCTGTCGCGCAAGTCCCAGAGCTTTTTGTCGAGGCTGCCTTGCCCGCCTTTGAACTTTTCCGCCAGCATGACGTTCGCCAGGAGCCGCGCCTCCGCCATCTCAAGCTCGAGGTCGGGCGTTTCAATAATAGATTCGCTCATAGAAATCAATCGCCTTCCAAGAATGAATAAAATAAGGCCAAGGGCTCCGCGCCTGACTAAAACGCCCGCCAGAGAGCCAGCTCCCTGGCTCCTCGTCGTTTTTATGACGGAGGTCCAGGAGGCGCCGCCTCCTGGCAAGGTCTGGGGCGGAGCCCCAGGGTTCTGTTCTATGCCTTGCGCCGCGTTATGGCGAACGCCAGCGCCGCGAGCGCGAAGATTCCGAACGCGCCGGCGTCGCAGCCGCCGCCACCGCCGGACGAGGATCCGCCGCTGTTGTTCACGTTCCCGCCCCCCACGCCGTTGTCGTCCGCGCCGGAGCCGAACACGAGATCCGGCATCGTGCTGTAGACACCCTTCACGTTTTCCGCCTCGAAGTTCGGGTAGATCAGCTCGTTACCGGGGCGCGTCCGGTGGCTGTCCAGCTCGTCGCCCATGTGGTCGCAGAATATTACCCCGTTTGTGAGCTTCACTACCCCAGACACCGGGGCTGTCACCAAAACCTTGTTGTTCTGGGACAGGTCATACTGGACACCGCTGCCTCTGACCTCTTCGCCGCCATCCGCCTTGTAGCTCACGTAGCACGTGCCGGTGAAGCCGGGGTTGTATATAGCCGCTATCTTCTCAAGCGGAGTCTTTATCCCGTCGAAGGCTATCTCCACGCTGTCCCCCGCCTTGAGAGGACTGCCGGGTTTCCAGCCTGCGTTAGTGAGGTTTTTGGCGCTTATGCCAATGCCCTTGGCATTTATCACATGGTATTCCCTGAAATCAGACCCGATCGCGCCCACCTCGACGATGTTCCTGCCGTCATAGAGGTTTACCGTGAAAAAGCCGTCAGGGTTTTTCACGCTTGTACTCCAGCTAGCGCCCCACTCCGCGCCTCCCGCGTGTATTGGCCTGTGAACGCGCACGGATATTTCCCCCGCCTCGCTGTTAGCCGAGGGCTTGAAGCTATACTCCGCGTGATCCGCCTTCGCCTTGTCGAAATAGACCGTGTCGTACTCCCGCTGGTCTATGTTCGTTTCGATATTCGCTGGGTTGTGAGAGCCGTCTTCGACCACGCTCACAATTATTACCCCTGTGTTGCGAGGCTCTATGGCGTTGAAGTATCTGTTCTCCTTCCCGGCGATGAAGATGGGGTCGTAAGTCACCCTCAGCACCGCGACTCCCGTACCCACAGCCGTTATCTTCTCATACTCCAAGCCGGGCTCGCCGGCCCACTCCGCCGAGACAGCGCCGGTGTTACCTAAGACCTCCACGTGGTAGTCCGGCTCGATGAAGTAGTTTTGAGTGATGCCCTCCATAGCCTGCCAGACACGAATCGGTATCAGGCGGAACGTCTCGCCCTTTTTCAGGACGAGGTGCTGCGCGTCATTGACGTTGAAATACACGTCGTCCTGCCTGAACCCGTTGTCCGCGCGCTTAGAGACATCGAGGGGCTCGGTGTCTATCGTGACGGTCATATCGCCGCCGTCTTCAATGTAATCGACTTTCGCCGTTTTCAGAAAACCGGAGCCCCTGCCGCCCGCCTCACAGTGGAACATCTCGGACGTTATGTCCGCCTTGTATATATCGTAGCCGCCTGAAGAACCGCCGCGAGTTGTCGCGTACTCCTTGAATGGGGAGAAGTGCGCGGTCTGGAGGTACTCTCCCCCCGTCTTTTCGAATACTTTCACACCGGCCCCGCTCGTAACGCGAACCGTCAACTTCGCCGCTTGCGCGTCCGCTGAATCTGCTATCAGGATAAGAAGCGCAAGCAACGACGCCGCTATATATCTGAGGTTTTTTAGGCTTTTCTTAACACACATCTCTGGCCACCCCTTCAACGGGCATCGCCGCCCGCGCGCTTAAAAGCCGCTATTGCCAAGCAGACAAGGAGCGAGAAGATATACGGCACGCCGGAGTCGCATCCGCCGCCGCCGCCACTTGCCCCTCCGCTCGGAGTGTTGCCTGGCACGTTGGGGTCGTCGTCTCCAGACGTTTTTTTCAAAGCGGCGAGCGCCGCGTTTACCTCGGATTGAGTGCTCGTTATCTTGGACAGCACGGCTATCGCGTTTTTATACGTGTCGCCATACTCGGCCTTCTCCCCGGCTGTGTTGATCTCCGCCACTTTCCAGGTCAGCGCGTCCTTGTCGGCGGTATTGACACGCTCTGAAGAACCCCATGCGCTGTTATCCGCGCCGATATCAGCGCCAAGGCCCGTTTTGGTGTACTGCCAGCGCATCACGTCGCCGTCGATCAGAGAGAAGGCGGCCGCGCTCACGCCGGGAAAACCGCTGTTCACGGCGTACATCCACCCCGACTCCCCACCCTCGTCAAACTCGCTGAGGTACCCCGAGACACTCTGTTCGTACCCGCTCGATCCTTTGTAATCAGGGTCATATACGCCGGAGAGGTAGAAATTCTTCGTGGGGCTACCGGAGTATATGTACGGCCTCGTCACACCGGGATACTTATCCCTCAAGGCAGTGAGGATTACATCGGACGCCCTCGCGTGGTTTGAGACAGTGAAGAGTTTTGGCTCGACGATGTAGCCGCCGTTCAGGACAAATTTCTCTACGGTCACCGCTACATCGATACTCCTGTTGCCGTTGGAGGCGCTCACACCAGCCATTGTCTCCGCCGCCGCGGCGAGCGCCGACTGGATTTCGGCGTATGTCGAAGCGCTCTCGATCGCGGCTTTGCCGCTGTCGTACGCGGCCTGGATCTGGGCCCATTCCGCGTCGTTGTAATCAGCATTGGGGTATCTGCCGTAAGCATTGTCGAGAGCGGCGAGCGCGGCGGGCCTCGCGGCTGTGGGGTCGTCAGTCAGCGGATCCGACACGCCTCCTTGAGAGCTGACCCGCGTGCCGGATAAATCAGTTTGGGAGATGAGGAACGCGGCGCCGTTGCCGCTTGGCCTGAAGTATACCTTTGTTCCAGTTTCGTCGCTCACGGTCAGGATTCCGGCTGCCGTTCCCATCTGAGCGGCCGCCGCCAATCCGGCGAAGAGGGCAAGCGCCGTCAATGCCAGAAAGAGATACAATAAACGTTTCTTCCAGTCCTTCATGATACGTGTCTTCACCTCGTAACCCCTCTTCTTGCGGCCAATGCCGCGAAGTTAAAATAAAAAACCGATGTATGCCATTGCGAAGGGATTTACTTAACCGCCGCGCCGGGAGCTTGGCGCCCTTCGCAATGGCGTGACATTGCGGCGTTTTGCCTACCTACTCCTCTTCAAAGCCAGTGCCATCGCGAGAAATACGAGAGATATGACAGCCACGCCGGAGTCGCATCCTCCGCCGCCCATGCCTCCGGGAGTGTTGAATGAGGCGTCGTCGTCCTCAGCGTCTGCATCGTCCCCGTTTGACCGCTCCAGTCTTATGCCGGCGCAGATCGGGTCGTATATCTCGTTTGGCGTTTTGTTCCAGTCATAATCGCCATTGTCCGTTATCGCGATGTAGATATAATACGTGCCGGTGTTCTTCAGGCTGTCACTGGCACTCATCGTCTCACCTTTCGCGTCCTTTATCACGTAGTCACCCTCGCGGGATATGTCGGAGAGCGAAGTTTTGAAGCCGGGCACCAGAAGGCTCCCGTCGCTCTTGACCTTCATGAGCGCCAGGTCGCCTATCGTCCTGCCCTGCCCGCCGAGTCCGACAAAGTCGGCAAGGAGCGGGATTATCTTGGTCTCGCCGGCCGTCTCAACGGTCAATAGGATATCGGCCTGCTTCACAATAGCCTCGTCAGTGTCCACAGCGTCCTCTAAATATTCGCTGTCCGTTATCGCCTTCTCCAAGGGGACTCGCTTCAAGTATAGTGTGCGGTCCTTGATTTCCATGAAGCTCTCCACGTTAGTGCCGAGTTCGAGCAGCACGCCGGGCAGGGTGTCTCCGACTTCTATGGTCTTCACGTCGTCCGGGTTCGCCAGAGTGATGCCATTCCGCGCGAAAACCTCGGCGGACGCCTCGAACTCCTCAGCCGTTTTCTCGGCTACCACCGCCGGTATCTCGGCCGCGGGGACGGCTATCTCCTCCAGCTTGCCGGGGTCGTCGCTGCCGGACTTGACAGCGTCAGACATGTCGTAGAGCGGGTTCAGATCCTCCGCGAATCGCTTGTAAGCCACGAGCGCGTAAGCGGCCTGTTCGGTGGCCATACTGTTGGTTTCGCCGCCAAGTATGTGTTTGAAACCACCGGTCGCGCTGTCTCGGAAGCGGAGCAGCCCCTCCATCACGCTGTTGTCTCCTTTGATAAAGCGCATGTCGGTGGCTGGGTTTATCCCCAGGGAGCAGAGCGCGGTCAGCACCTGCGCTGTTGACTCCGCTGACTGACCGTCTACGCTGCCGAAGCTGCCCATAGAGCCCTGAGCGCTGGAGAGCAAGGTAAGGGCATTGTCCACAGCCCCCTTTATCTGGGTGTGATCCGGCGCGTTGGTCAAGCCAAGATCCGCGTACTCCTGCGGAGTCATGTTGTAGTACTTAGCCAGCGCTTGGAGCGCCATGCCGGTGATATCCGCGTCAGACGCGGAACTCAGGTTGTCACGCAGGCTCCAGCCGCCATCGTTGTGGATGCTGTTCATCAGGTATTGGAGGTAGGAACCGCGCACGTCCTTTTGATCCTCCAGGTAACCCCTCGAATCAAGCGCTATGATCGCGAATATCACCCCGTTTATTCCCTGCTTAACTGCCTGGTACTGGCCGTTGTCCTGCTTGTCGGCGAGAGATGAGACGAAGTCGTACCCCCTAAAATCCGAGGCGTCCTCGCCCAGCGCGGAGAGAGCCAGGATTACCCGCTCGTTCTCCGTGTACTTGCTCTTGTTCAGCACTACCTTGCCCTTCTCGATGCCGTTGTCTTCGAGGTACTCCAGGAGGTTGCCGCGGTACCTGCCGTACCAATTGTCATTGTTCAAACCGTATCTCGCGACTGCCACGACAGCCCACTCGGTGTTGACGCTGCCGCCGTCGTAGGTCGGGTTCGGAGTGTCGCTCAGTATGTACTCGATGGCTTCGTCCAGCACACCCAAGGCCTCCGTGTCGTCAGGATCGGACGGGTCTGTGGGGTCGGTCGGATCCGCCGGGTCAGTCGGATCCGCCGGTTCTAGTTCCTCGTCGGAGATGCCCAGCAGTTCTCGCAGTTCGTCAGCCGCCTCGTCGATGTCTTCCAGCGGCGCTATGAGGTTATTATGAAGCGTTAGGGCAGCCTCGTACGCCGCTTCTATCTCCGCTGTCCTCTCGTTTGCCGGCAGCTCGTTCGCCTCGGCCATGAGCTTCACCAATTTGTCGTGGCTCGGGAAATCGTAGGGAAGCGCGCTTCCGTAAAGGTCTTCCCCCAGATCCATGCCCAAGCCGTAGAACGTGAACGCGAGGCGCACCGTGTCTCCGGCGCGCAGCGTCTGCTCCGCAATGCCCTTGTCGCCTATGGCGCTGTTGGTAAGGAACATCCAGCCCGATTCACCGCTGTAGTCGAACTCGCCCAGCGTTGTGGGTTCCCACTCCTCGTTCTTGCCGTATTCGAGCGCGTTTTGCGTCCCCGGGCCATTGTCGGGGTCGTCGTCGTCAAGGAGCGCGATGTATGCCGGGATATTGACCACTCCAGTGTCCGCGCCCTTTATGGCTCGCAGGTAGTTATGGTTTTCGTAGGCGATTAAATTTTCCTCGCCAAGCGCTGTGACTATCAGGTCGTATACGGTCGTGACGCCGTCCTCTATCGGGAATTTCTTGGGCTCGAAGAACAGCTCCTGCCCAATGGTCGAGCGCTCCACGTTGAAGTAGGCGAACGACGCTGGTTCGGGCTTTTCAACGACTTTGATCCTGATAACGCTCGGCGCGCCCTCCGGATCCCAATCAATCGGCTCGTAGATGTCTGGGGTGGGCGGTATCCATTCCACGTGGTGTATGAAGGCCGGGTTCTTCAGGTAGTACGTACCGATCGGGGTTTCATCGGGGATCGTGAACGTTATCGTCCTGTTCTGGCCGTCGCTCCTTTGGGCCGTATGGCACGACACTATGCCGCCGAGTCCCGGTATGTCGGTCGTGTACCGCAGATCGTTCGAGTAGAATGTAAGCGAGTATTTACTCGACACCGCACCCTTGCCCAGCGTGACCGAGACCACAGCGCCGGGGTAGATGACGTCAGGCTCCAGCGTGGCCTTGATCGAGTCGTAGATATGGAAGACGATGTCCTCTTTCTCGCTGAGGCTCTTGTAATAGACCTTCTCCTCTCCGCTCCCCGAAGAAGACGTGTATTTGATCACCACCTCGGGTTCGTAGAGGCGGTAATCCGCGTTCTCCGGGGTGCCCCAGGGAACGTTGAATGTGAGCGTATTGGTGAAATCGAGTTTTGCCGATGGGTTGCCGTCATAGAGCTCTATAGGCGCCGAGTCCACCGTTGGCAGTCCGGGGAAGCTGGTGTGATAGCGGAAGTGCGCGGTGGCGCTGCTGAGGTCGGGGTACCGCTCCTTCAGCTCGTCTATACCGCGGTTGACGCGCCTCATCTTTTCGCCGGCGGTTGTAACGCTGACGGTCCCTCCGGGATACAGGAACTTAGGCATATTGACGGTGGTCGTGAAGGACGGGTCCCTGACGGTGAGCGTAGCCGCGGCCGTTATGTTCGTGCCCTTTATCCTGGCCGTCAGCGTCGCCGTGCCGGAATGCCCGGTGCGGAGCATCACGCCGTTGACGGCGACGTAGGAGGCGGGCGGGACGACCCAGGCCACCTCCGGGTCGCTGCTTTCCCACTCCACGAGGAGCTCGTCGGCGTTCGGCGGCGTGACGTTAGCGACGATCGAGTGATTCAGCTTCGTAGCGAAGTCCCAGTAGTCGTCGGCATCGTTCAAGTATTCGAAGAAGCTCAGGGATTCCATGGAGAGCGTGATCCCGGTTGGCGGGTTAGAGGAGCCTTGCCCGACCTCTATGGTGAAGTCCGGCATTGACGACACTACCTCGTGAAACACGATCGCGCCGCCTATCATCCCGCTCGCTCCCCTTACGAGCTTATCCGTGCCGAGCGGGCGTCCCCACCAGAGCATGTGGATGTCGCCGCCGGAGAAGGTATGCGTGCCTGCCTTGTTCATGACGACTGAAATCGTGTTGTTCCTGGCGAGATCATACTGCCCGGATTTCCCCCGTATCTCGCCGAAAAGCTCGTGGCTGTAACGCACATAGCAACTCGTATAAGGGTTGTATATGCCGCCATGCTTCCCGATCGGGGCCACCATGCCGCGGAAGCTGATCCGGGCGGTGTCGCCGGTCATGAACGATTGGCCGGGGTTAGTCGCGTTTACGACGTTTATCTCTATCTTCCGTGCCTTCAAGACCTTGTAGAAGTTCGTCTCCCGGCCGTCCCGCGCCGCCTTTATCGCTATGACGTTCTGGCGGTTTCCGAGCGTGACGGTGAACTTGCCGGAACCGCCAGATTTCACCTCGGGCGCGCCGCCGTTCACGCTCACGCTGATGGAATCCGCGCCTTCCGCGGAGACCGTGAACGTATGGCTGGTGTTCTCCCCGGTGAAGTAAAACGTGTTGTAGGTGGAAACGTCGACCCTCCCGCTCGCGCCTCCGCCGTAATAGTCAACCACGTCCCTGTAGTCGGTGAGTGACGTTTCGATGGCCAAGCCGGCTTCCGTGTCCGGGTCTACCACTTCGAAAACGACGTAAGCATTGGCGAAATCAGGTACTGTTTGGCTGTTCGAGACTTTAACGACGGCTATCCCCGGCTTTAGCGCCGTTACGTTCGCGGCGCGGCTGTCAATAGGGGCGCTGAGGCTTATAACCCCCTCTTCGCCGGGTTCTATATCGAACCGCAGCCCCCCTGTGCCGCCGATATCCTGCCCATCCGTAAATAACGAGGCCCACAGCGTGTCAGATTCGCCTGCCTCGAGCCTCTTATAGTCGTACCTTGCGCATATTTCACTCGCCCAGTTATCCGGTATGGCGGACGACCCTCCATCCGCTGCCGCCATCATGCCCGCACCGGCGGGCGCTAAGCTCTGGAAACCCTGTGAAGCGTCTTCGCCGCCGCATCCGCCGGACAGGAAGGCGAACGCCATAACGAACAACGCTATCCAGACGCGCGCGTTTTTACCCTTCATCTCGAATATCTTCAAAAACTCATCCCCTTCCAACATCGCAAACTCACGAAAATCCTTGCCTTGCCTCGAAACCGCGCCGCCCGCCCAAACCCTCCGGCGGGTGGCGCGGCAGTTTAAACGGTTTTACTTAACGCGTTTCTTGGCCGCCGCCACAGCCGCAAGCATGACGACCGCGGTCGCCGCGAACGCGCCGGAGTCGCAGCCGCCGCCGGTCTGATTGCCCGAGCCGCCTGTGCCGTCTGCCCTCAGCCCGGAGCTGAGCGGGTCGAAAATCTCCTTCGGCGCCTTGTTCCAGTCGTAAGCGCCGTCGTCAGTGATGGCGATGTAGACGCAGTACGTCCCGCTGCCGTTGAGCTCCGTCGAGGCGCTGACGGTCACACCCGTCTCGTCCTTTATAACGTAGTCGCCTGCCTTAGATATCGCGTCCAGCTCGCTTTTCATGGACGGCACAGCGAGCGAGCCGTCACGCTTGACCTTCATCAGGACGATGTCGCCAAACGTGGCCGCCCCAGCCGACGACAGCGCGCCGAACTCGACCGGGACGGGGACGAGGACCGTCTCGCCGCGCGTCTCGAGCGTCACGGCGACCGGCTCGTGCGTCACGATAGGTTTTGTGGCGTCCACAATGTTTTTCAGCGCGGTAACCTTCGCTATCTCTTCTTTAATGACGTCGTCCACTACCACAAGTCTGCCGTCTTTAACTTCAAGGAAATCCCCGACGCTCTCGCCCAGGTCTTTGACGCTCTCGGGGAGCGTGCCGCCAGATAGGTTCAGCGTATGCGCGTCTTCCGGCGCTATGAGCGTGATGCCTTTCTCCTCGAACCCGTCCTTGGCCGCGTCGAACTCCTCTTGTACCTTCTCGCTTATCACGTCGGGGATCTTAATTTTCTCATAGACGGTTATCTCGAAGTCTTCGGTGAAGTCAGTTCCAGGGGCCGTACCGTCCGCTATCGTCGCGGTCACCGTCACCGTGCCGGCCGCGGTCGTCTTGAGGTTGTTGCCGCCGCTGATGACAGCCCCTGTCGTCCCGGCGGACGTCACGGCCCAAACGATCGTCTTGTTCGTAGCGTTCGACGGCGCTATCGCCCCGCTGAGCGCGAGGTCGGCGCCTGCCGTAGCTGTCGTTGGGACGCCCGTGATGCCCGTTACCTCCACGAACGTGGATGGGTCTGTCACGGTGATTTCGAAGTCTTCGGTGAAGTCAGTTCCAGGGGCCGTACCGTCCGCTATCGTCGCGGTCACTGTCACCGTGCCGGCGGCGGTCGTCTTGAGTTTATTGCCGTCCGCTATCTGCGCACCGGTTGCTCCCGCCGACTTCACACTCCAGGCTATATCCGTATGTGTCGCGCCGTCCGGCGTAACCGTTCCTGTGAGCTCGAGGTCGGCGCCAGCGACAGCCCCGTCAGGAACGCCGGTGATGCCCGTTACCTCCACGAAGACGACGGTGTTTTTCTGAACGTAATTTACGTTGCCGGCGTCGCCGCCGTCAATTTCCCCCTCCGTCACGGCTTCGTCGTCTTCCGCGTCGAGGTTCGTGAGCGTCACGGAACCCGCTGGGACGCCGTCGAAGTGGATCTCTTCCGCCGTGATCGCGTGTCCTGTTCCCTTGCCGGCGGCGCTGAGCGTGCCGGGGTATTCCAGATCTATGGTGACTTCGCCCTTGAAGGCGTCTATGCCGTCGCTGTTCGTGTCTGTGCCAGCGGCGGTTACATGCGCGGCGCCCGCTATCGTCACGCTGCCCTCTTCAGACCTTATTCCCGCTGTCTTGCCCGTCGCGCTCACTGTAACAGGCCCGCTTATCGTGATGTCTCCATCGGCGAAAATCGCGGCGTCCTCCCCGGACGTGAGCGTGAGGGTGTGCGATGTGTCTTCGTCGGCGGTGATAGTGACTGTACCGCCGGAATTGATCGCGGGGCCGCCGCCGTCGTTATTGATAGTAACGTCGCCGTCGAGCGCCACGATGACATCGTCCTTGAACGAGACGCTGCCCGCCGCGTAGCCGGAATCCACGGTGAACGTATCACCCGCGTACATCCAGCCCTCGCCGATCGCGCCGTCGTATATCGTATCGCCGCCGGCGAAACCGCCGAGAGTGGCTTTTGTGGTATAGGTCCTCGTGTCGCTTTCCGCGCTTGGGCTGTAATTATCAGTCTCTTTGAATCTCACCTTGAACTCATATTCGGCCAATTCGTCGAGACCGGTGGCCTCATAATAATAGCTCGTCCCGTCATACAGGCCGTCTTGCCACGCCCACTCAGCGCCGCCTTTACGTCTATACGCGAACCGCGCGTTCGGAGCGTTGACGGCATTCGCGCCCAGCAAACAAACCCTGATCAGGTTGTTCGCGATTGTGTCCGCCTCCGGCGGATTGGGTTTCGGCTGGCCAGCCTTTGTAACCGTGAACGTCAGCGCGGCCGAGAGATCTAAACTGTTCGCGTCTCCGTCCCCAGTGCCCGTGATCCTCAGCGTGCCGCCGTAACCACCCGCTGACAGGTCTGACTTCGGGCGGACGGACACTGTTAGCTCCGATTCTAGAGCGGCATCACCCGGGAGAGGCTCGACGATCTCAAAAGCGCTTTCCGCGCCTTCATTCAGGGACGCTGTCACGGCCGTAAATGGGTTCGGGCCTATATTGGTGATCGTAAAAACCTGCTCTTCCACGGTCGCGTAACCGAAAGCGGCGTTAGCGAAAACCTTCTCGGCGGGGTTTATGCTCGCCGCGTACTCAGGAAGCGCCGCGCCGGGCGACACCGGCGGGGATGATTTTGCGGATTCGGGCCCCGCGCCCGCTTCGTTCACCGCCGTGACAGTAAAGACGTAAAAATTTTCCTCGACGAGACCGGGTATCGTGACCGGGCCGATTTCGACATTGCTGGCGGTTTTGTCATTTACTATCTCAAAGGCTTCCTCCGCGTTTTTCATATAGCACTTCACTGTGTAGCGGAGCGAACTTGGATCCTCCACGTTCCCGTTATCAGCCGGAGCGGCAAACGTCACCACCGCCAGCGGGCCGTCTTCCTCATGTACTCTCGCGGCCGCCCCGACGCTCGCCGGCGCGCCCGGAAGGTGTATGACCCTCCCCGTTCCGCCGGCGGTTCCATCGTTTGGCGATAGCGTGCCGAGGCGGATGATCTTTCCGTTGTTCGTGAGTGTGCCGCTGTTGATAAGCTCCGCGCCGGCCTCGATCGTGAGCGTCTTGTCCTCAGGGATCGTGAGCTTCTTCCCGGCCGGGATCGTAAGATTCTTACTGGTCGGGATCGCCCCGCCGTAGGTCAGCGTCACGGCATCGCCATAGAACTCGCCGTTATCTTCCGACGATTTAAATATTATCCCGCCTGCTATCTCCGCGTCAGCGTGAATGGATCCGACAATTATCAAGGGCTCCACGCCGTCCTCGCCGCCGCCGATTTTGATGAAATTACCGGTTGCTAGAAAATCTCCAGTGCCCTCGCCTACCGGCAGCCTGCCGTTGATGCTTGTGGCGTCGATATAGCCGCCGGTGATCGTTATCTTGCCGGCGCGCGGACTGCCGTAACCGTTTCTATTCTGTCCCGTGCCGATCCCCTGGCCGCTGGTGCTGGCGGCCTTTATGACGCCGCCGGTGATCGTTATCTCCCCGCCGCCCCCGCCTTTGTCTCCGTCGCTGTTGTAGCCACTGCCGCCACCGATGCCGGCGCCACCGATGCCGGTGGCCGTGACGACGCCCCCGGTGATCGTTATCTTGCCGCCGGTGTTCTGTTTTACGCCAGTGTTATTACCGCCGCCGCCCCCGATTCCAGTGCCGCCGGTAGCCGTGACGACGCCCCCGGTGATCGTTATCTCCCCGCCGCCTCCGCCATTAGCGCCGGTGGCCCTGCCGCCGCCTATAGCAGCGGCATTGTTACCAGTGGATGCTTTGACAGTTCCCCCCTTGATTGTAACTTTGCCGCAATTTTCACTACTGATGCTGCCGATTGCAGCCCCCGTAATCGAGGTATTCACCACCTCTAACGAACCCAGTCCGATTATCGTTAGATCCGCGCCTTCAGGAACATGGATTAACGCATATGCATTACTTTTGAAGATGTTCTTCTTGCCTTGCGCCAGATTGAGCGTGACAACAGCCTCTTTCATCTCGAATAGGTGAGTACTTGCGCTACTTGCGCTCATATCGACGCCATCGAGCGTGATATTGACTCCGTCGAGGCCAGGACTGACAACAACCCTGGCGGTCGTCGTCGCGCCGGAGAGCGTATAATCCCCATTCGCCTTGATAGTGAGGACATTGCTCGCAAACTCCGCGCCGGCGTCAAGGGTATCCGACGTAAGCGTGAGCCCGCCGCCGGACCACTCAGTTGCGCCGGCGACCCCGCCCGCCGTGAGCAGGATCGCAAGCGGCAGGAGAAACAGCGCAAGCATTCTGATCCGGTACCTGAATCCCTTCCGCCTCAAAATATCGCTTACCAAATACATAAAATCACTTCTCCTTCCAAATTCGCGTCGTTATTATTCCGAATTTCAACCTCGCCGTCACACTGAGCGTACGCGGATGACCGCCCTCCTTTTTACGCGCCACCGCGTGCCGGGCACAAAACATCAGCGGGCTTCCGGCGCGAAGCCCCTTCAAATACGCGTATTACCAATTTGAGTGTATTGTTACGCTAGCCCGCCCGGCCCCTGTTTCGCGAGGCGAGCGCAAAAACGCAAGCCGCCAGCAAAACTATCACGCTTAAAAATCCCGTGTCGCGGCCACCGCATGAACTTCCTCCGCTTTCGGCCGCAGTCCCCCGCCGCCCGCGCTGTAGTCGTCCAGTACCGATATGGAGCAGACGTTGTCCCCCAGATCCCTCGAATCGAACGCGCGCAGGAGCGCGCCGTCCGGCGCGAACTGTATCCCGCACATGCCGACGCTGACGGATTTCCCGTTCACCATGTACGGCAGGCCGTGCCCGGCGAGGATGCGTCTCGCCGTCATCGTCGCCGATATCCACCTCCCACACGTCGCCCCAGGACTTAGGCTCTTGGAACCCGCCCCATGTTGGCGATGTACAGACGGCCGTTGTCTGCCGCCATCCTCGTTCGGAAAAACTCTTGTACGAAACGGAGAACAGAAAGGTTTTTTTGTAGTAATTTACTACCGCTCGTGTTTGGCGTGTATTCGTGGGCAATGCGAAGGATTGCCGAGTGAGCGCCCGGAAGCGTACTTTCGGTACGCTGAGGACGGCGAGCGAGGCAAGCGTGAAGCGAGACTGGCGAATCCACGCCAAACACGTCTGTCTGTCTGTCTGTCTGTCTGTCTGTCTGTCTGTCTGTCTGTCTGTCTGTCTGTCTGTCGAAGATTGTATTGCCGTGTTCAAAAGCGCATCAGTAAAAACCACTATTTTCACCCTCCTTCCCGCAGTTTACGTTGACAGAACATTATCGCCAGCGGATAAGCCTAATCAGCTTAATGCCCGCGTCATTCACAGTAATTCAACTTTAACGAGGGAAAAAGGAAATAAAAAAAGAGACCCCCGTTTTTAGGGGAGTCCCTGGATACTCCCAAGAGAAGCGCTGCCACCTCAATGTCAGGTTTTCTGACTCCCGAAGCGAACCAAAAGAAACGATCCGCTCCAGATACAGTAGCCGGGCTGTCCCGGCCTTTAACCGGGGTTGCCCTGACATGGGCTAAGTTTGTAATGTGCCGTAATGCTGTTGACGTTTGACTCTTTATTATCCGTAACGCGAAACATATTAATACCGAGACGCGTTTTTGTCTATACGCACAGCTAAAACCCCTTGGTATTTTTAGCGAAATTCGTGTCCGCGGCGATCTTCGCCAGCCTCACAGCGTCACGGACAAATATGCTGTTCCTGCGCAAGAAAAATATTTTTGATCTTCAGGCTGGGCAAAGCAAACAAGATACCGTGATAAAGGTCAAGAGTAAAAGTCAATTTTCCCGGCGTCTTTTTTGCCATACAAATGCCTAGTCGACTATCGTTTTGAAATATTAGCCGCAAAGCGTTTTTAGCTACTATATTCGAAGTCAAATGCTTTGCCTTTTTTAACCAC
>JAISZL010000020.1 GCA_031269245.1 Synergistaceae bacterium
GGGCTCACTCTAAACTACGGGCTTGGTGTCCCAAGGAGGGATACGAGCTGTCCCGACCAATCTGTACTGGAAGTTTACACCGCACAGGGCGAACTTCCAACATACTTATTCTACGAGGGAGAATGGTTATGATCTCTATCCGAAATCTCAAGAAAACATACCCGAATGGATTCACGGTCATGGAGAATTTCAACCTCGAAATAGAGCCCGGTTCCTTCACGGCACTCGTCGGGCCGTCAGGGTGCGGCAAAACCACGCTCATCCGCTTGATCTCGGGTCTGGAGACGTGCACGGAGGGAAGCATATGGATAGCCGGGAAGGACGTGACGCGACGCGAGCCGGGGGACAGAGGGGTCGCGGTGGTGTTTCAGAACTACGCGCTCTATCCGCACATGACCGTGGAGAAGAACATATCCTTCGGGCTTCGGAATTTCGGCTATAAAAAGGACGAGATAAGGAGAATACTCGCTGAGGTGCTGGAGCTGGTCGGGATGACGGAACACGCCGGAAAAAAACCCTCCAGCCTGTCCGGCGGGCAGAGACAGCGCGTCGCCCTCGCGAGGGCCATATCCAAAAGTCCCGACGTGTTCCTGATGGACGAACCGCTCTCGAACCTCGACGCGCCCCTCAGGGCGCAGATGCGCGGCGAAATCGTACACATCCGCCGAAAGTTGGGCGCGACGTTCGTCTACGTCACCCACGACCAGGCGGAGGCGATGAGCCTGGGGGATTACATCGCCGTGATGAATAACGGCAGGATAATGCAGTACGGCATGTCCGAGGACGTTTACGGCAATCCCGCCAACGTATTCACCGCCAGGTTCATAGGAGACCCCGGGATGAACATTCTGCGTCAAAAGGACGGGACGCACATCGGGTTCAGAGGGCAGAAGGTTGGCATAGGGCGCCCCGGAGGGGACGACTGCCTCCTGATCAAGGGATCCGTCTCGTCAAGGGAGTACTTGGGGGGCACGTATTGCTACAGGATAACGGCCCGGGACGGCTCGCGATTCGAGATGCGCCGCCCTGAGCGCCTGGAAGAGGGAGACGCGTTGGACATGTTCGTCAGGAAAGGCGACCTGTACACCTTCGACGAAAGAGGAGAGAGAACGCCGGAGGCGAAAATACCCGGAGGCGTGAGCCCGTGAAACAGTGCGCGTGTTCGGAGGGAGACTCGGTGCGGAACTACCTGAGACGCGTTGGGAGCGCGGTCCTTCGCTCGCCCTACACGCTCATACTGCCGGCGTTCGCGCTGTGCCTGACCTTCAGCGTGGTTCCGGCGGCCTTGTCCATCCGCGACAGCTTCCGCAGCGTAGACTACGTCGCCGGCATCGATAAATTCGTCGGGGCCGCGAATTACGCGTCGATCTTCACGGACGAGGTTTTTCTGGAAGTGTTCAAAAACACCGTCGTCTTCATGTTCTGCACGGTGGCGCTCTCCATCCCCCTGGCAGTGGCCGTCGCCCTGTTCTTGAACGAGGACCGCTTCATGAACAATCTCACGCAGAGCGTGATCTTCACGCCGCACATAGTCTCCTTCGTGGCGGTGGCGACGCTCTGGATGTTCATGATGGATCCGCGTTACGGGATACTGAACCACGCGCTCGGCCTTTTTGGCCTGCCCCCCTTAAGATGGCTGATGGATTCCAGCACCTCGCTACTGTCGCTGATAATAGTGGCGTCATGGAAGACGATAGGATTCAACTCCCTCATCGTCATCGCGGCACTTCAGAAGATACCGCCCGAGCTGTACGAGGCCGCCCGGCTGGACCGCTCGTCCCCGCTGGGGACGTTCTTCCGCGTAACGCTGCCGATGATCTCCCCCGTCTTCGTGTTCCTCGTGACGACGAGCGTCATAGGGGCGTTCAGCACCTTCGACCTGGTCAAGTTCATGACAGAGGGCGGTCCCAGAAATTCGTCCAGTCTGATGGTATATTGGATCTACAGGACCGGCTTCCTGCACTTCCAGATAGGCAGGGCCATGGCCGGAGCCGTCGTGCTGATGCTGTTTCTGGCGGCCGTGTCGGCTCTCAACTTCGCGCTGATGAACAAGCGCGCGCACTATCAGTGAGCGAGGACTCCGTGAAAAAGGGAGCCTTCGCGTCAAGGTCGCCGCGCGCGGCTCTGCGGGCCGCTGGGTTAGCGGCGCTCATACTGGTTTTCGTGTTCCCGATGTTCTTCATGACGTCGACTTCCTTGAAGAGCTCTCGCGAGGCGAACTTAACGCCGCCCTCGCTCGTGCCGGCGGAGCCCCGCCCCGAGAACTACTCCTCAGCGTGGGGCAGGATGAACTTCGCCCACTACCTGCGCAACTCCCTGCTCTCCGCATTCCTCACCATAGCGGGACAACTGCTGGTGTGCGTGCCCTGCGCTTACGCGTTCGCGAAGAGACGCTTCCGGTTCAAAAAACCGCTCTACCGCATTCTCCTCTTCGACCTCATAGTGCCGGCACAGGCGATATTCTTTCCGATATACATATTGGAGAGCCGGCTCGGGTGGATAAACACCATGCGGGGGCTCGTGATCCCGTTCTTTTACTCCGCGTTCACCATTTTCTCGCTGGTCCAGTATTTCAAGACGATACCCGACGAAATACTCGATGCGGCGAGGCTCGACGGATGCTCCGAGGCCCGGATGATCACGCGCGTCATTGCGCCAATGGCCAGCCCCATCATAATAACCGTCATGATATTCACCTTCGTCTACAAATGGAACGACTACTTCTGGACCTCCATACTCACCACGGACGAAGCCGTGCGGACCCTGCCAATGGCCATACAAAACCTGATGCCCGTGGACCACGCGGCGAGGGAATGGAATATTATAATGGCGGGGAACGTGATGGCGCTCTTGCCGATGCTGGCGGCGTACATTCTGGCGAATAAGGCCGTCAAGAGGGGCTTCATACGCGGAAGCGGCAAATAGCCGCGGGCGCGTTTGCGCAGACAAAAATACTGTCCAGGGAGGAATGTGTGTGAAAAAATCTTTTGTATTTTTAATCGTTGGCGTCATCCTGGCCTTGTCGCTGACCGTCTGGAGGTTCTCGGGGAAAATCGAACCCGGGGGCCAGGCGGACCCGCCGCCCGAAACGCGGCAGGACAGCCGTCAGACGGAGATCCTGTTCTGGAACGTGTTCGCCGACGAAACGAGCACCGGCGCCTTTCTCGCGAAAGCGGCCGACGACTTCATGAAGAAGAACCCGGACGTGAAAATCACCATCAACGGGCAGGGCGGCTACGATGCCATGGCGGAGCGCCTGGAGGCGGCGTCCGCGAGCGGGCGGCTCCCGACGATGGCCATCATCGAGGAGACGTTCTTAGGCAGGTTTCACCCCATCGCGGAGGACCTGTCACGGTACCTGCCCAGCGGCGTCATAGCGAACTACCAGCCGGGGCTTCTGGCCTCCGGTTATGTCGGGAGCGCTCTCCGCGCCGTGCCCTTCAACCGCTCCATGCCGGTGCTGTTTTACAACAAGACCATGTTCGACGCGTCCGGGGTGGAGGCGCCCCCGGCCACGTGGGAGGAGTTCCGGGAGACGGCCAGGGCTCTTTCGGACCCGGAGCGGGGCATCCGCGGCGCGGCACTCTGCTGGGACACAGACGCCTGGATATTCGAGTCGATCCTCTACTCCTGGGGCGGCGAAATATTGGACGAGACGAACAGGAAGGTCGTCTTCAACGAGGACGGAAGGACCGCTGAGATGATAAGGTTTTTCCAGGAGATGAAGGACGAGCAAACGCTCTTCAGCCCATACGACCACCAAGAGGACCCCTGGATAACCATCTCCACAGAGGTGCTGGAAGGGCGCGCGGGCATGATGATGGGGTCGAACGGCATGTTCTCGCTTTACTCCCAGTGGATGGCCGATGCGGGATACGAGCTGGGTATCGCGATGCAGCCGTCGTTAGACGGGACGCCGTCCGCGGCGACGGGCGCCGGCAATATCATAGTCTTCCGAGGTGCGAGCGAGGAGCGGAAAGCGGCCGCCGGCAGGTTTCTGGAATTTCTGGCGCAGGATGAATACGTGGCGGAGTACACAGTCCTGTCCGGATATCTGCCTGTCACTAAAAGCGCCATGAACTCCGAAATACTGCGCGCAATGCTGTCCGAGAAACCGATGTACCAGGCCGCCATAGACCAGATGGAGTTCGCCCACAGGCGCCCGTTGACGAAGAACTGGAAGAACATGTACTCCGTCATCGTGGAGGAGCTCGAAGCCTGCCTGTCTGACGCGCGCGCGGACGCGCCGGAGGCGATGAGGGATGCCGCCCTGGCCTGCCAGAAGATCATGGACGAAAATCCGGATTGATGGGTATCGAAGCGTGAAAACAACTTTTTTGCGCAACGGCAATTTCTACAAGGGGAATCTCCACACTCACACGACACGCTCGGACGGCAGAAAGAGCCCGGAGGACGCGGCGCTGGGCTACAGGGCGCGCGGCTACGATTTCTTGGCCATAACGGACCACAACGTCTACGCCGACTTCAGGGATTTAAATCGAGACGACTTCCTCATGCTGCCCGGCATGGAGATAAACGCGCCTCCGCAGGCGGGCAACGACACGGAGTATCATTTTCTGGCGCTTCCAGGGACAAAGGAGATGCGCGCCGCCGCCGCCCTCCCGCCCTATGAGCACGATTTCATGCTGGAACTGGAGCCGATACACACGGCGGAGTATCTCCAGCCAGTCATAGACGACGCGGTCCGGCGGGGGTGCTGGATCACCCTGAACCATCCGTACTGGTCCAGGGTCGAGTACGACCAGGTTTTGGCGTTCGAGAACATCTCCGCCCTCGAGGTCAACAACTTCTGCTCGTCCGTTCTGGAAAACACCGGCGAATCGTACCAGTGCTGGGACGCCGTGCTACGGAGCGGCGTCCGGATGCTGGGGACGTCAGTGGACGACGCGCATCACTTTTTCCCGGAAAACTCGGGCGGCTACGACGCGTTCGGAGGATATGTCGTGGCGAAGGCCGAGTCGCTGAGCCTCGACGACATAACGTCGGCCCTCGTCTCAGGCAGTTTTTACGGCAGCGCGGGGGGACCTGAAATACACGATTTTTACATAGACGGCGGTTGCGTTCACTTCCGCTGTTCCCCTGCGGCGAGGATATACTTCGGCGGGAGGGCGCGCCACATGCGGTGGAGAATCGCGGACCCCGGAGGGCCTCCGCTGACCGAGTTCGTCTCCCCTCTTCAGGGGGACGAACTGTACGTGCGGGCGGAGTGCTTCGACGAAAGAGGCAGAAAATCCTTCACGAACCCGATATGGCTGGACGCCCCTGACATCCGGCCATATCGCGCCCAAAAGCGCGAACGGGCAAAGCGCCGGTTTTGAAATCGAACCGGCATGGATACAGCGTTGAGGGGAGTGATAAAATGCGCGTGCCGTACAAACGGAGGGACCTCGTGATAATCCCCCTCCCGGGCTCACAGAACATAGTGCTTGCCTGCGATAGCTGCGGAGGGCTGGGCCGCAAGCCTGGGGACGTCATGACCTTCGACCCATACTTCGTGGGCAAATTCACGCTCCGCGTGGCCCTGCTCGAAGTGATGGCCTCCGGCGCGAGGCCGATCGTCGTCTCCGACGGGTTGTGCTGCGAAATGTCGCCTACCGGGGGAGAAATCCTGCGAGGCATCGAGGACGAGATCAGCGTCTGCGGTTTGAAGGATGTCGTGCTGACCGGTTCCACTGAGGAAAACTTCCAGACATTGATGACGGGAATCGGGCTGTCGGTGCTGGGATACGCCGAGGATGCAAAGCTCCGCTTCGGAAGCGGCCGCGCCGGAGACGCGGCGCTGCTCGCCGGGACGCCTGCGGTGGGCTCGAAAGTAGACCTCTCGGACAACAGTTGTTACGAAAATCTCGCTGGGATGCTCTCCTGCCGGGATGTCGTCGAAATCGTCCCGGCAGGCTCAAAGGGTATCCTGTTCGAGGCGAACCTGCTCGCCGAATTGCACGGGCTCTCCTTCGAGCCGAAAGCCCCCGGCATCGACCTGTCCGCGTCAGCGGGTCCAGCGACGTGTCTCGTCGCCATGTGCCGCCCAGAGGCGGCCAACAAGTTCCCCAATTGCGCGGTAATCGGCGCGTTTAAATAGCGTCTGCTGCACAGTGGATAATCATGGCTGTTATCTTGCTTTACGGAGCGGTCGAAGCAGACGACGCGCCAAAGGTTATATTGAGTGTTGTCCGGCACAGGGAGTTTATGGCAGATTTCACAGGCTACTACGATTACAACCTGCTTGACGTGTACCAGTGGCGGACGAGGTTTTTCGATTGCCGGGGCGGGAAGAGGGAGGTTATTTATAGGGACGTGTATATTTCGAGGAAGGAAAAGCGGGAAGAATTGCGACGGGGGGGCATACTTGTCGCTGACGCTATTAGGCTTGCGAGATCCGCGTTAGAGCATAATACAGCGCTAGCGGTCTGTCGGATTATTTGATTTAAAAACTAGCGGTTTATAAGCCTTGTTATAAAGGTATAGAACAATAAAATCCGTCTTTTCTAATGTAATAAAGCGTGAAGCCGACAGGCTGCTAGGGCGTGTTTAAAAACTACTATTTAGCCGTTAATTACGCCAAAAAAAGCCTGAAAATGGCTAAGTTTCGTTGGAGTGATTAGTTTTCAAACACGCCACAGCAGGGCATTCTTTCGTGCCTGAGGCGAACGAGCACCTGAAAGGTTTCAAGTGTGTGACGAGACATTTATTGAATGACGCCCCCAACATTAAGGGGATCACAACTGTCACATTGGACCAGGATGCGACGTTCATCAGGGAGCCCTGTGACGGAGCCGCTCAAGTCCGCGGCGAAAGCCGCGCATGAGAGCGAGTGGCGGAAGATACGGGACACAAACCAGGAATGCGCGGAAATCGTGTTTGTCCCCAATTCTCTCGAAAACAAGAAGACAGGCCCGGAATACTGTTTCATTGCAACGCGTGAGGAACTGACCGATATTCCGGTTGAATTGCGTCAGAGGCTGTTATTCGATGACGATGACGCAGGGGATATCCCCTCTTTCAGAAGTTCACCCAACTTCAATGAAGGGCAAGTTATATAAAATATTCGCCATCGTAACGAACCTGCCTTGGACAGCGGAGGAAATAGTCCTTTGGTATAGGGGGGCGCTGCGGTAAAAGTGAGGAACCGCACCGCATCTTGAAGGGCGAACTGGCCGGCGGCCATGTGGTATAGCAAATCCACTATTAATTCACATAAGGATATGGTATATGGTATATATAGAATCATGAGGGTTGATTGAATGAAACCGATATCGAACGAAAAAAGAGAATTGATATATAAAAGCAAAGCAACGCGGCGAAAAGGAGGGGCTAATTGCGTCATGGCTGAAAATCAGCAAGCGCTCAGTAGGCACAATCTGGAAACTCTTCAGGGATACAGGCAGCTTTCAGCCGGCAAAGTATACTGGTAGAAAATCGCGCCTGGACTGCGA
>JAISZL010000026.1 GCA_031269245.1 Synergistaceae bacterium
GGGAATTTTGTTGGCCTTCGCGGCGTTCATTATGACGTATGCGATCCCGCAGCCCGCCAGAATGACGGACATGTGGAACGAGATGGATTCGATGGAGGAGTTGTATGTCGTCTCCATGCCAAGGCTCTTCTGTTTGCTCGGGTTGCTCTGGAACCCCCTGCCAATGTCGAGGGGGATGTCGCCCGGCTTTTTGAGTATCGCCGTCCTCCCTTTGCGTGCCGCTATGTTGATGGCAACGATGCCAATTATCATCCCGCCTACGATCCCGAACGTCGCCGTGGTGGTCGTCACACCCTGGGCGATCTCCCAATACGGGAGCTCCAGCCCCTTGTAAAAGCTGCCGATCACGCCGGCAGTACCGTGGCCGCCCGAGAAACCCTGCGACAGCTCGAACCCGAACGCGGGGTAGAGCCCAAGCTCGGGCCGGGTGACGGCGAAGAACTCCCTGACGCACAACCCCACCAGCATCTGCGCCATGCACACCGCCATCAGCACACCGAACATCTTGACTATGTTTGCGGATGTCCTGCCGGCGGAGACTCCACTTTCTCCGAACTTCATCCCAAGCGGGACGCTGGCCACTACCGGGACGATCAGTATCCCGGGCAGCGCGGCCCAGGTCGAAATCCACTCCTTCGGGAACGGTATCCCGGCCCCACCCCATATGACGGGCCCGGCCAGCAGACCGACGAACCCCCCTATGACGGACGCCGGCAGAAACAGCTTCCGAAACAGAGGTACAGCCCCCCTCAGGTAGGTCCCCAAAAGGAGCAGGACGCTCAAAACGCAGAAACAGTACATGAGCTGGGTCAATAGCGCGGATGACATGCGAACATTCGCCTCCTCAGATATATTTACCCCGCATTGCGGGATATTTAGGACATATAAAGACTTAAAATCGAGTGTTAATATTATGAAGCGCAAATAAAAATTTTGCAAGATTATTTTTTGCAGTGTTACTTGGTGTTTTTCTTGGTAATTATACTGAAATTTATTTATGAGGCGCTTTAAGAGGAGCAATCAGTTCGTGTTCCTGTTGTTAAACTGCGTTTGCCTCACTATATTTTTTTGTTATTATTAAATAAAGGGGGATTTCATTTGAGGCTTTCAATAGGAATCATCGCGGCGGAGCGATCCGTGGAGTTGATCAGAAAAGCGCACGACGAGATGAGCCGGCTGTGCGGGATAACGTATCTCCCGTACAGCTCTTTGCGGAATTTGACGGATATATACGAGCGGAGCGCGCACCTCTTCGACGGATTGATATTCAGCGGGAGGTTCCCGTGCTCCTACATAGTGAGCCGCGTCGGGGACATACAGAAGCCATACGCTTATTTCGAGCTGATGGACAGGGACTACTACAGGGCCTTCGCAGGGATACTGTATCGGTTCCCCGGGATAAGGGTCTCCAGGATACTCATCGACAGACCGTACTCGGCTGTGGATTTCGGCGGCGTGTTCGGCGGGGACGTCCCCATGTTCTTCGACCCGCTGGCGGAGGACGACCCGTCGAGCCTAGAGGCGGCGTATGAGAGGACTCTGCGGCGGTACGTCGAGCTGTGGCGCCGGAACAAGATAGACCTCGCGGTGACGCGCTTCGCCAACCTGGCGGAGATGCTGGGCGCGTCAGGCGTGCCGTTCGAGCTCTTGTTCCCGTCGGAGGCGTCGATGGTGGATGTCTGCGGCTCCCTGTTCAGCCTGATCCAATCGCGCAAGCTGGCCAGTTCCATGGTCGCCTCCGGGATAGTCTCGCGGGCCGAGCCGAGGGATGCGGGCTGTGGCGAAGATATTCCGCTCCTGCTCGACAGGTTCAACGAGAGCCTCGGCATGTCCTTGGTTGTGAGGAGGAACGGCGTCACGTTCGAGCTCACGACCTCGAACGTGACGCTGAAGGACATCACGCGCGGATACACGGACTGCTCCCTTACAAGCCGCATCCACAGCGAGCTTGGAGAGGGGGTGTGCGTGGGCTGGGGGCTTGGCGCGGATATCGTGTCCTCCGGGCGGAACGCCATGAGGGCGCTCAGGGAGTCGATGCGCAGCTCGCGGCATTGCGCGTATCTGGTGAACGACCAGGGGGATCTGATAGGCCCGATGGCCGGCGGCAAGTCGGTGGCGATGCCTCGGGGCTTCAGCCCCGGGACGGAGGAGATAGGGCGAAGCCTGAAGATATCCCCGGCGAACCTGCAGAGGATGATCAGTATGCATGAGCATCGCGGCATCAGCTCCTTCAGCAGCGCTGACCTCGCGTTTTATCTCAACGTCACCCAGCGCAGCGCTGCCCGCATACTCTCCCGTTTGGCGGATCGCGGCTGGGCCAGGGTAGTGCGCCGAGACCACCCTAACGCGAAGGGGCGCCCGTATAAAATATACGACGTGGATTGCGTAAAACTGTCGCAGGGCGGGGAGGGGCAGGAACGTCTGCCGCGCCAGGATTTATAATCGGAATCAGTCCGTCATGCTCAGCCTCGGCGGCTTTATAGGCCGGTTCTTCGCATACCTCGGCAGGACGATACTGGTCGTGAGCCTGCCGTGCCTCGCCAAGTCGCTCAGCAGCTCCTCCAGGAATTCGAGCGACGAGACGTGGACCTCGAGGAGGTAGTCGCTCGCCCCTGTGACCGACCAGCACGATATGACCTCGGGCAGTTCGGCCAGGGCGTC
>JAISZL010000028.1 GCA_031269245.1 Synergistaceae bacterium
TTTTTTTACTCTGTCTTGAGCCTCAACATTCTCCGCCCTCCTGCTCAGCAGGTCGGAGTTGACTTCATTGTACCGCTTCTCGTCTTTGTTGATGATGATTTTGAGCACGTCTTTCTGCGCGGCCTGAAGGTTTGCCCTCATTAACGCGATCTCTATGGTCGGTTTCGTGAAATTTTCATAGGCGAATACAAAATCCGCGTTGGTCTCCATGGAGTCACGATATGAAATGACCGTCAAAATTATGAGAACCACCATCGGTATGCCCGCAAGGATAGCTAACTTCGCTCCGATCGACCTGTTTTTGAGCCATGACATCATACATAAATCCCTCCCAAAAATATACGCGGTTGCGTTTAGATTAAATTATTTAATCATATCATATTCTGGGCAGCTCCACAGGCGAAAACGACCGCAACCGCCCGCGCTGACAGCGGACATGTCAGCCGTACCTTCGTACAACGACGCGCCCTGCTTTTTGAAGTTGAAAATATTAGTTGCTAGGTTGAAATATTAGTTGTTATGGAGAATGGATACGACGCGCAAGTATCGCGCCATGTTCAGGTAAAATCCTGGAGAGAATCCTGCCTGCCTGCCTGCCTGCCTGCCTGCCTGCCTGCCTGCCTGCCTGCCTGCGAAGATTCCGCATGTCTCATCCGCAAACACATCAGTAAAAACCACTATCTTAACCTCCTCTATGTCACGCTTTTCAAACTGTTATTTATTTTTCTAGCAGATATTATATATACTTAATTGATTTCTTGTCCATATTGTTTTTTAAAAAATGACCATGCCGCCAAGGACCTAAAACCCTAAATATCTCAGCAGTGCGGCGGCGGCCATGCCGGCCGCGACAGCGCCGAAAAAACTTTCCTTTATATATGCCGCGATCAGGGCGGGGACGCTTGCGGCCAGGAAGACGTTATTGGCGGAGATGAACAGGGAGTACGAGTTGTCGGGGTTCTTAGCCAAAAAAATTTCCGGCGCGGCCAATGCCGCAAGCACGGCGGCGGGCACGTATCCCAGCCACTCCTCGGTCTTGCGCCCGGGCTTGAAGCGCGAGAGCAGCCACAGGGGCGCGCATTTCTCGAAGATCGTGACGAGAGAGCACCCGAGTATCACGGCCATGACGGAGGCGCTCATTCTCACGGCAAAACCACCCCCAGCGCCGCAGCCAGGACCGTGGCGATTATAACGCTCCACGATCCGAGGCCGATCAAAAAACAGACGACGCAGGCCGCCCCGGAGAGCAATGCTACGCGAAGCTGCTTCGCGTCCTTGAGGCGGGGCGCCAGAAGCGCTATGAAGACGGCTGTCAGCCCGAAGTCGGCCCCGAACCTCTCCGCGTCCCCCAGCATGGCCCCGAACAGACACCCTCCTGAAGTCGCGAGCAGCCACGAGAGGTAGGATACCGCGTCCACGCCGAGAGCCGCTGATACCACAGCTGGAGCGGCGAACTCATCGGGGGAGAGGCGCTCGCTCATGGAGCAGTTGACCGCGTAAGTCTCATCAGACGTCATGATGCCGAGCAATGCCCTGCGAATCGGCCCGACCTTCGACATGCGGGCCGCGACCGAGGTGTTCATGAGAAGATAGCGCAGATTCACCATAGCGCACGTCGCGACCACCAGCGGCCCCGGAACCCTGGCCGACATCTGCGCGACCATCGTGAACTGCGCCGAGCCGGCGAACACCGACGCCGACATCAACGCGGTCTCAAATACGGAAAATCCCGCCTCCCTCGCCAGGACGCCTAACGCGAACCCGGCCGGCAAGTAGCCGAGCGCTATGGGTATCGCCGCGCGCGCGAAACCGGCCGGCGCTCCTCGCCCCGGCCCGCCTGACGCGAACACCACAGCCCTAGCCTGCGCGGCGCCCGCTATACCTCATGGCGGCGGACGCGAGCAGGGCGGCACCCACGGGGAGAGCGGATTCGTCTACGTCGAACCTCTCCGAGTGCAGGGGATGTATTATGCCGCGTTCCTCGTTGCGGACGCCGAGGTTGAAGAAGCAACTAGGGCGGCGCTCCGCGAAATACGCGAAGTCCTCCACGCCGAGGCCGGGTGTCCCGAGCAGGACTTTATCCTCCCCGATCACGCCGCGGGCCGTCCGCCTCACAAAACCGGCCATTCCATCGTCGTTGCGGAGCATCGGATACCCCGGCTTGATCGCGATCGATACGCTGCCTCCCAGCGCGGCGCACGTCCCTCGGATCACGTCGCCCAGGCGGCGGACCACCAGCTCCCTCACGCCGGGGTCGAGGGTCCTTATGATCCCCGAGAAGGATGCCTCCGTGGGTATCACGTTCCGCACGCTCCCGGCGCGCAGGGCGCCTACGGTGACGACAGCCGGCTCCGTCGGCGAGACGCTGCGCGACACTATGGACTGAAGCGAGCTCACGCACTGACAGGCGATGTACAGAACGTCCGACGTCTTGTGGGGATACGCGCCATGACCGCCTCCGCCGGAGATGACCACGTCGAACATGTCGCTGGCGGCGTTTATGAAACCATCCGCCACGCTTATCGTCCCAGCCGGGATCCCGGGGTCAACGTGCAACCCGAGGAGCGCGTCAACGTTAGGCGAGTCCAACGCGCCCTCCAAGATCATCGGGAGCGCCCCTCCCGTGTCCGTCTCCTCGGCTGGCTGGAATATCAGCTTGACGCTCCCGGCGAACTCCCCCCGCCTCGACGAGATGAGGCGGGCCGCTCCAAGGAGGCAAGCGACGTGCGCGTCATGCCCGCAGGCATGCATCACGCCGTCCACCTGGGAACTGAGGTCACCGTCCTTGGCGTCCTGTATCGGCAGGGCGTCCATGTCGGCCCGCAGGCCGACGCAACCTGACGCGCCCTCCCCCTCCCCGTCCATCAGGGCGACCACACCAGTGCCCGCGGAGCGCTCGTGGCGGACGCCAATTTCATCCAGAGCCCGCTCTATAAGGGACGCCGTCCTCTCCTCGGCGAAGCCCAGCTCCGGGTGCCTGTGGATATCCCGCCTTATGCCGGACATCCACGCGGCGAGGGAGCGAGCCTCGCTCAATATCGCGTTCACTGGTTCTTCCAATCCCGCTTCAGCAGGGAGAAACAGTTCTGATCGATCAACCCCTTCGGTGTCAGCGCGTACTCACGGAGCGTGCCCTCCCTCAAGAAGCCCAGCTTCTTCAGGACAGCGGCCGACCTGTCGTTGTCGACGTTCAGGAACGCCTCTATGCGCTCGAACCTCATTATGTTGAAGCCGTAATCCAGGACGGGTCTGAGCGCTTTGCGCATGAAGCCGCGCCCCCACGCCGCGTAGTCCAGCTCGTACCCCAGCTCGCCGCGGCGCGCCCCTTTGTTGATGTTGTGGAAACCGCAGGTGCCTATCAGACACCCGCCGTGCTCCACCCCCCAGCGTATGCCGGCGTCGTTGTCCCAGAGCGAGCGCAGGACGTAGAGCATCTGAACCGAGTCCTCGTGGGACAGAGGCCCGCTGCTCATCTTCTCCGTCACCTTGAGGCTCCCCCATATCGAGCTGATCGCCTCAAGGTCGTCGTCCGTCAGCTCACGCAACACAAAATCATCGGTCTTTAAAACAGGGAAAAAGCCTGCCAATCCACATCGCCCTCCATCATGGCGCGTCACCGCCGCGCAATTCATTCAAGCGGAAGTATAAAATAATCGCATCGGAGATTATGAGCCTTGCGGGTTACGCCGCCGTCACGGCGCGCCATCTTTGCGGTTGTCCCTCGTCGTGGAGGAAACCACCGTTCCGCGCTCGGCTGTCAGCGTCAGTTCGTATTCTCTTTTTCTCGCGAACCCAGCGTGATCATAGCTGACCATTTTGCCGCGGGAGCATACCAGTTCTCCGCTTATCCAATAGGCGAACAACCCGTCTCCGGCGCCGGGAAATATCGACTGAAACGTCGATTCCGTCTCGCACACCATATCCATGCCGACGAGATAGATCTTATTGTCCCGCACCTCCCAGCGCGCGGCGTAACCTCTCCGGCAGCCCGCGCTGAACGAATTGAAACGCGGAGCCCTCTCCGGGTTTTCCTTGAAGAAAGCCCCCAGCGGAGCGGCCGCCAGTCCATACTCGGCGCCTTCGTATATAATCCTGTCATACATCTGAGCCGACAAAACATCACCTCAATTTGCTTATGAAGACCGGGCGTCCCGCCTATTTTAAGAACTCCAGCGTCGCCTGGGGCAGCTGATTTGCCTGAGCCAGCATCGAATTACCGGCCTGCACCAAGATGTTTAGCTTCGTGAACGCCATCATTTCCCTCGCCATGTCCGTGTCCCGTATTCGGCTTTCCGCCGCGGTCGTGTTCGCGCTGGCCGCCGTCAGGTTCGTTATCGTGTGTTCCAGGCGGTTCTGGTACGCTCCGAGCCGCGCGCGCTTCGTCGATATCTTGTTTATCGCGTTGTCTATCAGCGTGATCGAGCGCGCCGCCAGCTCCCTATCTCGGACGTTCAAGGCGCCTATTCCCAGCGCCGCGGCGCGTATGTCCCCGAAACTGACGTCCATACCCTCTCCCTCGTTCGCCCCGATCTGCAATACCACGGATTGCGCCGCTATGTGGAGTATGAAGCTGTCCTCTCCTCCGGGGGCGAAATCGAAGGTCCCGTACCCCTCATCCGCGAGACGGGAGCCGTCGGCGCGTATCGCGAAGCCGTTCGTCAGCCTTACGTCTATGTTCTCGTGCGGTTCGCCGTATATCGTGTTCCCGCTGATCCTCACCCCCGACTTTATCAGCTTGGACGAGTGGGCGTCGGTTATCGAGAAGTCGTATACGGAGTTACTCGCCGACTGTATTTCCGTGAAACCAAGAGCCATGATCAGCCGCTCGTCGCCGGACAACGATATCCTCCCCGCGTTTCCCAACAGCGACGAGTGCAGGAGCAGCGTACCATTGACCGACTGAAACGTGTCCGCCCTGGGGGCCGCGACAGCAAGCACGCCGTAAGCGGAGCCGCCCGACTCCGGCATGGCGTCCGGCCATATCACTCTGCCCCATCCCCACTCTCCGAGCGGGTTGAGGCTGTATGAGCCTTTGCCCTCGATGATGTCGTGCGGCGAGATGTCCTGGGCGCTTCCCCCGGGCGCGAGCGCCGTCGCGTAAGACCCGCCCGCCGCGCCGGTGTCCTGGTTCGGGTCCTCCAAGAGCACGCGCGCCAGGAAGGCCGAATATGACTCGAAATTACCTGATCCCGAACTCGGATCCAAGTCGCCTGTGATCGAAGCTTTGAAACTGGCGAAATCGCTGAAAAACCCGGCGCTCGCGATATTCATGGCGCCGTCCAGATTCGACGCGGAGCCGTCGGCAAGCGCCCCGAGCATTCCCTTGATTCCAGTCCCGCCGTTGTACAGGCTCATCTCGTCGAAATACCGCACGGCGAGGTACGCGGCGGAATAATATTTCCAATCCGAACCGTATATAGCGTCGTAGTTATCCCCATTGGGATCCAATAACTTGTTCATGAGCGAGCCGTTTCCGGCCAAAACTCCAGCGCCCGCGTCCACCTGAACCCTGGCGTTCGCGCCGTGGATATATTCCGGCAAGCCTTCCACCAGCCACATCGCGTCGCCGTATTGCTGCGAAGGGTCGCTGAAAATAGAGTTGATTCCCGGGGTTATTCCGAGCAGGACGTGCGTGAGTTCGTGCGCGATTACACGGTCGTTGAAGAATATTCCCCCGTTATCCCCGTCGGGGAGTGTGGCCGGGAGAAACGTGTCCCTGTCGATAGTGATGACTCCGTAGGTATCGCCGTTTGGCAGGAATCCGCCGCCGCCCGTCGCGCTGGCTCCGCCGGTGAGCTCGGCGAATTCGATCCTGAGCTCACCTCCGAGTCCCCCCAGCCCATATGCTTCGTAGAGCCGTTTCCCGGCGCCCCACAGCCAATTTGTCGCAAGCCCGTTCAGAATCGGGTCGTCGACGTCCGGGGGAACTCTTCCGTCCGTGACGTACTGAACCATGCCCGCGCCGGGAACGGAGATTCCCGAGGCCTCAGCCAGCGCTTTGTTCAATTTCTCTCCCAGCGAGGCTATCGTGTCGCCCGCGTAAATCCTGACAGCGGCGCTGCCGCCGCCCTCTATTGAGATCGTGAGCTCCCGCGGCGTATTCAGCAAACTGACACCGTTTTTGTCGTAGAAATTGGTAAGCTCCGACAACCGCGCGTTCACGTCGGCGACCATCGTCTCGCCGCTGAGCAGCCCGCGCGTGAGGATATTGCTCTTGAGCACCTGGTTTTTCCCCAAACTGACGATATCGGCGTCGAATCGGAAGTTGCCCTCGAAAACCTCCTTCTGTCCGAACCTGTCCACGGACATCATGCTGCCGTTTATCGCCGCTCCTATACCGAGGAGGCTTGCGGACCACGCCGCGTCCGCGCTGCCGTCGAGCAGCTTCTTTTTGTTGAACTGAGTGGTGTTCCCTATCCTGTCGATCTCTTCGCGGAGCTGATCGACCTCAAGCTGTATATACGCCCTGTCCTCCCGCGTCAGAGTATCGTTAGCCGCTTGCACGGAGAGCTCGCGCATTCTCTGCAGGATACCGTGAACCTCGTTCATGGCGCCTTCGGCGGTCTGTATCATCGAGACGCCGTCCTGCGCGTTGTTGACTGCGCGATCCAAACCCTTTATCTGAGCGCGCATCTTCTCGGAAATGGCGAGCCCCGCCGCGTCGTCCGCCGCGGAGTTGACGCGCAGGCCAACGGCAAGCCGCCGCAACGACTTCCCTATCGTCTCGCTTGCGGAAGCGAGCGAGTTGTAAGCTATCAGCGCCGAGATATTTGTATTTACCCTCATATCCCCGCACCCGCCTTGCCCGCGGCAATCACTCGGCGATTTTTTTGATAAGGACGCGATTGAATATATAACTTATGATAATACGCCACAACATCTACGCCTCCTTGCGCCTGTATGACCTTCCTTGGCCAAAACACTCCGTTAAAATATTCTTTAATATATAATACACCAAAGTAACAGATCATTCAACCCCCGCGCTTTGACCCGAAACCGCTGGATCAAAACCGGGGGCTCCGCCCACACCCGCCAGGGAGCCAGCTCCCTGGACCCTTTTTATTGCCATTTTCCATTTTTACCTGATACAATCATGGGCGTGTTGATCGCGACCCAATATTATAAAGGGAGGTTTGTGCAATGTCGGTGCGGAGCGGAAGGATTCTCTTGGTGTTGTCGTTATGTTTTGGTGTTTTGGTCTCCACAGCGTTCGGCGCGGGCGCGGACGGCGTCACGGCTGATTCAGTGTGGAAGAACGGGAAGATCTATACGGTCGACAAAAAGTTCAGCGTGATCCAGGCGATAGCGGTAAAGGGCGGCAAGATAATATACGCCGGCAGCGATGCGGACGCGGACAAGTTCGTCGGGAAAGAAACATCGGTGAACGACTTAGGCGGCAAAACGGTCATTCCCGGCCTCAACGACGCGCACATCCACTATTTAAGCCTCGGCACGACCAAGCTCCAGGTGAACGCGCACTGGAGGCCCAAGGAGGAGATACTGAACGAGGTGAAGGCCGCCGCGGCAAAAGCGCGGCCGGGGGAGTGGGTGCTCGGACGCGGGTGGAACCAGGAGGTATGGGACCCCGCGGAGTTCCCGACCAAGGAGGAGCTGGACGCGGTGGCGCCGGACGTGCCCGTATCCCTGGTTCGCACGTGCGGGCACATGACGTGGACCAACAGCAAGGCGCTGGAGCTTGCGGGCGTGACCAAAGACACCCAGGACCCAACCGGCGGAGAATTCCTCCGGGACAAGAACGGGGAGCCGATCGGGGTCATGACTGACCAAGCCCAGGAGTACATCAACAAGGTGATACCGCCGATCACCTCGGCGCAGGAACGCGACGCGCTGATAGAAGCGCAAAAGGAACTCGTGAGATTCGGCATCACCTCCGCCAGCGACGCCGGCTCGAACCAGCTCACGATAGACATCCTGAAGGAGCTGTACGCCAAGGATACACTCAAGGTCCGCCTGGACATAATGGCCCGGGTGACGGGCCGTCCCTCTCCAGAGGAGCTTCTCCTCGGCGCCGAGGAGTTCTTCGCCAGGGGGATCCAAACCGGCCTCTTCGATGACCGGCTGCAGATCCGCAGCTATAAAATATCACTCGATGGCTCTCTGGGCGCGCGCAGCGCGTGGATGCTGAACGAATACAGCGACCGTCCCGGGCACAGGGGCAACGGTAAGCTGAGCGACGAGGAGCTCTACCAGCTGGTTCTGGCCGGACACAAAGCGGGATTCCAGCTCAACTCCCACGCGATAGGCGATGCCGCGAATCGCCAGGTGCTGGACGTGTACCAGCGAGTCCTGAAAGAGTACCCCAACTTCAATCACCGCTTCCGCGTCGAGCACGCTCAAATCCTGACGGCCGAGGATCTCCTCCGCTTCGCCGAGCTGGGGGTATTGCCCTCCATGCAGACCGTGCACGCGACGTCCGACATGAACATGGCGGAGGAGCGCGTTGGTCCCAAGCGCATCAAATTCGCATACGCCTGGCGCAAGCTGCTCAACACCGGCACGGTGATCCCAAATGGCACCGATGCGCCGGTGGAGCTGCTGGATCCCTGGATCAACCTGATGGCGGCCGTCACCCGCAGGAACTCCAGCCTGGAGCCGGAAAAAGGATGGTATCCAGAGGAGAAGATGACGCGCGAGGAAGCCCTGCGCTCGTACACCATATGGCCCGCATATGCCTCGTTCGAGGAGACCAAGAAGGGCTCTCTCGAAAATGGCAAAGCGGCGGATTTCATAGTCATCGACCGCGACTTCATGAACTGCCCGGAGAATGAGATCAAGGACATAAAGGTGATAAAAACCGTAATAGCCGGCGAAACAGTCTATGAGATGAAGTAACCGCGCGATTCGGCGATGGGGCTGTTCATACCAATTCGCAATCGGGGGCGTAAACGCACTATTGAGATCGAATTGGTATTAAGTTGTATCCGCAGCCCCATCCCGTTTCGGCCGTTTAATCGGCGGCGTTTCCCCGCGAATTCAAATAATCCATGAACTCGACCTCGCCGCCGCGAATCCATCCGCCGCCCCCAGAGCGCTTTACCCTGTACCACGGCGACGGTTCGCCGGCGGGCGAGTACTTCTGCGCGATATTGACGGGCTCTCCGTCGCTTAACCGCGCGACGACCCCGGCGGCCGCGTCGGGCAGGGACCTCAAACCAACGCCCTCGCCTTTGACCATTGCGCTCAGGCTGGGCGGCTCGGAGAAAACGCGAGTGGGGTCCGAGGCCGCCAGGAAGCTGTACCCGTCCGAGTCGGCCGCCGACCACCGCAAACCCTGCTTCTTCAAGCTCCAATCCTCGCCGTGCGCATTGTGATAGAAGTAATAATAGCAGCCGGCGGAGATCAACCCAACAAAAATTAATAGGAGCAACAAAACGCAAGCCATGCGCCTGAAGCGCCCGCCCCTTTCCCGATTTGAGCCTTCAGCCGCAGACGCCGCAGCCTCCGGCGGTTCATCCGGCGCTATCCCGCCAGCCGCATCCGACCGCATCGAATCTCCTCGCCCGACAACATGCCGCTCACTAGCGGACGGGAGCGCGTCGCCCTCCTGGTAGGACGCGGCATTCGCGCCGCAGGCTTGGCAGAAGATAACGCCGTCCAGGAGAGGAGCGCCGCAGTTCCCACATCGCGTCTCGTCATCCGCCGACGCGTCCGGCGCGTCGCATTCGGCCTCGTCCAACGACGGAGCCGATCCCCAAACATCGCCCGCGTCCTCCGGCTTAAACTCCGCTCGCTCCGGTTGAGCCGATACATCCTCCGCCGCCGGGCCCACACGCATCCCGCACTCAGGGCAAAATACATCCTCATCCCCAAGCGCGGCGCCGCAAGCGCCGCAAAGCGACCCCGGCCGCCGTTTGTCCTCCTCGTCCACCGGCTCCGGAGCGGGAGCGGTATCATCCAGACGGAGCCCTGGCCGCTCAGGACTTTCCAAAACATCCTCCAGCGGCCAGGAGTGCGGAGCTCCGCACTCCTGGCAAAACGCATCCCCGCCCTCGATTGAGGCTCCGCAGCGCGGGCAGGCCCCACGAGCCGCTCCAGGCCGCGGCGCTCCGCACTCCTGGCAGAATCTGTCGAGGGCCCTTATGGGAGAACCGCATTTTTCACAAAAGCGATCGGCCAAAAAATATTCCTCCCCCTGATCTTAGGAAACGCTGATTAAATGCTAATACCAATTCGCAATCAATAGGATGCTTTTGATGTGGCTGAGCGGTTGTCCAAACCGGCTTCAACGCTTCACCCTTTAGGCCCCGGCAATAAATCAGCCCTTCCCTTATTCCGATTCTAAGGACATGCTGATTTGATGTCAGTTCCCACCTTGCAGTTTAGTCCCGCACTCTCCGCAGAATATCGCGTCACCCTCCATTTCAGCGCCGCAGTTCGCGCACCTCACGGCGCCCGCGGAAACCGCCGCGCCGTTCACCGGCAGACCGCAGTCGTGGCAGAATTTCGCGTCCAGCGAATTTCGAGCGCCGCACGAAAGGCAGGCTTTGCCGTATTCGCCGTCCACTATCCTCACCGCCTGCTCGCTCTCAATTATCACGCGGATTTCCGACTCGCACGACTCTATCTGGGCAAGATAGCTCTCTATGGCGCTGAAGGCATCCGCCACGCTCGGGTCGAAGGACTTGCCGTCCCTGTGTTTCGACCAGTAATACTCGCCGATCTTAAGTTTTTGCACCCCTATGCCGGACTTGAACGTGCTTATCTTCGAGTTGATGCGCGCTATGATGACCTTGTTGGCGGTTTTGTCGACGGCCGCCTTGGTCATGCTGCCTATTCTGTCGAACAGTTCCATCGATTACAATGCTCCTCCTGGCTCTCTCACTTACCGCCCCGGCTTTTCATGAAGCATTTCAGCTCGAGTATGTCGCCCGCCATATTTAGAAAAACCGCGGAGATGAAACCCGAGATGGCGGACCCGACCACTACTCCAATCTTCAAAGACCCCGTATCTACAAATGGGATCTCACCTATCTCATAGGCCCATCCCAAACCGCCGATAACGCAAAGCACGAAGAATACCTTCGCTGAGACCCTGATGCACGCAAGCCATGTCCTCTGGCTCTCGGTCATGCCGTCACCGTCGAGCCCCGCCTTGCCGGCGGGACTATACCGCGGCGCCGCATACTGGGCCCCAGCGGGCTGCGGCGGCTTCGCCCGCTTCATGGGGGCATTGCACGAAGGACAGTGGGCCGCGTTGTCATCCACGTTTGCGCCACACTTTGTACAGAACATACGCGTTCACCTCTCTATGATAATGTATTTGTTTACTGCCTACAGCACGTTGTTCAAAACGGAGGACAGAACCCCTGTTAAGAGCGCGATAAAAATTAAAAAACATATCGATGATATTAATAAACGCCTCCGATTGTTCTCATCCAAAACCAGCATGAATATCCCAGGGGTCATTCTGGCGGCAGCGAGAGCGCAAAACGGAGCGAACGCCAGGGCTTGCATGACGTACCCTATAACGCGCCCGTTTAGCCACCACGGGAAACGCGCCGAGGTCAATCCGATAAAATTGGCGTTGGTTATGTAAAACAGCGTGTCTGCGTTATCGTAAATCGAGACGCCCTTAAAGAGAGAGTCCATGAAGTGCGCCGCAAACGCCGCGAGCGGGAAGAGCTGCATCGCCAGCAGGAAAATCAACGCGTATCCGGCCCGCGGCGAATTTTTCCTCGCTATTGCAACAAATCCGGCAACCGCCGCAAACAGAATGAGGAAGGGCATCGCCGCCGCGCCCGCCACGTAATCGTGATACCTGCCGGAGTTCAATATATAGCGCACGACCAAGCCAACACAGACGAGTGAGCACAGCAGAAGCGCGGCGCAGAGCGCGGCGCCACGCCTGTCGCTGCGGCATCCCGCGGAGTACAGGACAATGAGAGTGGCGCCCATGACGAACAGGTGGTAGTCGAAAGCGTGAAGCGCGTAGAGAAACGTAAACGCTGAGTATATGAAAAGCGCCGACGGAAGAAGGAGGTTCATATATTTATTGCCGAACCTCAGAAAACACTGGCCCGCGAACAACAGATATATCGGCAGGAATATGACGTCGCCCACGCCCAGGGCGCCGCGCGCACCCAGCGCATTCAACAGGCTCAGCGCGCAGAGCGCCCCGAAGGCACCCCCGCTGGCTATGGCGAGCTTTTTGACCGTCCCCGGCGGGGCCTCTGCCTCTTTCGGCTTGTCCTGCACACCCCGCGCCGACGTCATATCCGCCGTCACGCGGCTCGTGAACACGCTTTCCGTCGGCTCATACGCGGATTCGTCCCCGCATTTCGCGTCCCGCGCATACGAGCGCGACGGCTCAGGCATCACCGGCACAGTCGCAGCGCGCGGAACCGCGGCGCGCGTCTCGGGCTTCGGCGGCACGGAGACGGGCTCGCCGCCGTACTCTCCCGAAAACTCCTCCAACGCGAGCCTCATCTCCTCCGGTGCAGAGTACCTCGACTTTCTGTCAAACGCGCACGCCTTCAGCACTATATCGCACAGGGCTGGGTCGATCCCGGCGAGACCGGGGAGCGCCTCGCCCTTCATGCGCCGCTGCAGCGCGGACTCCCTGTCGCGAGGGGTAACCGAGTTTGGGAACCTCGGCCAGAACGGAGGCCTGTTGTGGTTAAGATAGCGGTACATCACTATGCCAAGCGAGTACGTGTCGACCGACGCGCCGTAATCCTCCCCCTTGAACACCTCGGGCGCCATATATGTCTCGGTGCCCTTCTTGGACATGCCCGACATCGTGCGCTCTATCTGCCTCGCTATGCCGAAGTCCCCCAGCTTGTACTCCCCGTACTGGGAGACGAAGATGTTGTCCGGCTTGATGTCGCGGTGGATGATGCGCTTCACGGCGCACAGCTCCAGCGCCCGGCAGATGTGGACGCCCAGCTTGACCACCTCCGCGACCGACAACGGGCGCTGCGTCACCCTCTCGGACAGGCTGTCCAGCAGCTCCATACGGATCAGGATGTCCCAGCCGATTTCATTCTCATACTCTATGACCTTGTGATCCTCCAGGGAGACGATGTTGCTGTTCCCCCTGAACGCGCTCATGAGGTCTACCTCCTGTATTATGTCCACGACAAAGGCGTGAAAGTAGCTGCGGGCCGAGGCGTCGTCCAGCCCCTCGCTCTTCGCCTGGCGTATAGCGGCTTCATTCTGCGGGATGGAGATTGCCTTGACGGCTGAGTAGTACGCTTTGCCGAACTCGCTCTTTCTGACCTTGTAGACCTTGCCGAAGGAGCCTTCGCCTATCATGGATTCCACGTACCACGAACCCCACAGCGGTTCGTACTTCCTTATATCGCTCACCCGCCATCACTCTCCGTAATGTGTGTGCCGCCTCGTCCGCCGATGCCCCGCATCAGGCGCGAAATTATTCGCAAAATAAATATCTTCTCAATTTATGAAAGAATCCTTCGCTGCCTTGCGCCCCGTCCGCGAACGGCAGGTCCAGGACTACGCACGTCACGTTGTCCCTCCCACCGTTTTCGAGAGCCGACGCAACGAGCAGACCCGCCGCGTCATCCGGGCTCCGCGCGCCGCGCATGATCTCCTCCATGCGCTCGTTGGCGACCATGTCGGTCAAGCCGTCGGAGCAGAGCATCATCCGGCAGGCGCGGCCCGCCGTCAGCGGCGCCGCGGCGGACGCCTCGATCGTCATCTCGTCCTCGAAGATGCCCAGGTGCAGCGTCAGCTTGTTCCTGTCGCGGTCCATCCTGGCCTCCTCCTCCGTTATGATTCCCATGCGCGCCTTCTGCATGCTCAGCGTGTGATCCTCGGAGATCTGCGAAAGTTTTCCCTCCATCATCGCGTATATCCGCGAATCCCCGAGGCTGTACGGATAAACGGTTCCGCCCGCCGCAATGATCAAGGCGGCCGTCGTCCCCATGCGGACGGACCTGGCACGCATCGCGTCACATATCACACCGTTCGCCTCCCTGACGAACGACTGAACAGCCGAATCCACCTCTACCTTTGACGACGCGGACCTGATCATCGGCGTGTGCTCCGCCAAGACCAAGGCAGCCGCAAGCGACGCGAACTCTCCCTCAGATTCCCCACCCATCCCGTCGAACACCGCGAACACACAAGGCGGCTCCGCCTCGCCGTCGACGCTGAACGGGGTTTCGCGCGCCTCCGGCGTCATCGTCACACCGTCGCAGTAGAGGTTGTCTTCGTTACCGCGCCGGACGTAACCGGTGTGGGAGCGGGCAGCGTATAGTATTTTCAACTTTAATCGCCGTCACCCATACGATTGTCATGATAACTTGAATCGCGAGGCACTTGATAGCCCGCATTAACGCTGCCCAGACCGGCCGCAGTGCCTGGCGTTGAACCGCCGCCACTCAGCGCCTCAGTTCCAACGCCCAGCGCCTCAGCCATAACGGCCAATTGCGCGTCGTCCGCGTCGCACCTCTCGGCGGCGTGGTGGATAAAACCGGAGTATTCCTTTAGATTTTCATTCATCGATCGATATTTTTCGCCCATTGAAAGCATGTTTTGAGTTATCAGCGACGGCAGCTTGCCGCTGAAATCGTGCCCCATATTTCCTATGAGCTTCGAAATACCTTTCTAGCTTGTCAGAATTTCGTCCGCGTATGCCGCGAATTTGTCCGCCTCAACATGCATCGCATCAGTTACGGCTTGTATTCTTCCCATTTACGCACACTCCTTCTTCAATAAACATTACGGTTATGCCGTTTTATACTGCCCATTAATCTCTGTTTAACCCAATGGTTTTCCCTATCCAGTCCAAAAACCCCTTCAATAATCACCATATATCCGGATGTACTTCTTCCGGGTTTAATTGCCGCCCGTCAGGATCCCGTATTTCAAAGTGCAGGTGATTCCCCGTTGAATTACCTGTGGAGCCTACATAGCCTATTACTTCCCCTGGTTCAACGCGAGATCCATCAGCGCGATCTGCCGTGTTGGACATATGCGCGTAATAATATGTATTCCCGTCGTCACCAAGTATTTTGACGAAATTGCCGTACCCGTCATTCTGACTGCCATCGTTAGAATCGGTTATTACTGTACCTCCCACAGCAGCTACTATTGGAGAACCTGCCGGCAATGCCAAATCAATACCATTATGTCCTTCACCATGTGTATTAGTAAAAATACCCCCTTGAACAGGTCGAACAGGTCTCTTTGGGTTTACGCCCAGCGCCGCGGCCATCGCCGCCAGCTGCGCGTCGTTAGCGTCGTAGATTTCGGCGGCGTGGTGGATGAAACCGGAGTACTCCTTTAGAGTTTCATTCATCGACTGGTATTTTTT
>JAISZL010000030.1 GCA_031269245.1 Synergistaceae bacterium
GGGCGATTGCGGAGGCACCGGAGCGGTATAAAAGGAGCAGGGGGCGGGGCAGGCGAAGGCTCTAATCATTTCCGAAAGCGCGAATCCCACTGCGCGGCACTATGGGCAGGGCATGGCGATACCGCCGCCGGGTTGGTATAATGCAAAAAAGAGGGGGCGGTTATCATTCTGAAAATAAAATATTCGAGGTATCGCAAATGACAGAAAATCCGCACAAATGGCGCGACGTCGCGTGGAAAAAGGCGATCATTGACGGCGCGCGGGACGCCATAGCCTATTTCATGCCGGATCTCGCCGCTGATATGGACACATCGAGGGAAGTTATCGGCATAACCGGCATGGAACTGCCAGTGAAAGACTCAGACTCCGACAAGGACATGCGCGTCTCGGATGTTTTCCTGAACGTCCCTGTAAAAGGAGGTGAGGACTGGAGCGTGGCTTGCCTGGCCGAACAGCAGGACGCCCACGACGATCTATTCGCCGCGCGCGTGTTCGATTCCGTGCTTCGGCTCAGAGCGTCCAGACCGGCAGGCAGGGTTACGGGTTTCGTAATATATACTGGGGATTCAAAAGACGTTAATTTATACACTGAGACCTGTTACGGCTTGGAGCTTTCATTGAAATTCAGGTCGTTCCACATCCCGAGCTACGCAGCGAAGGAACTGCGCTGTGACAATCGCCCTTTCGCGCGTGTGATGTACGCCGGGCGTATGTCGTATGAAAGCGGGGACGACATTGCGTTGCGTGAAAAATACGCGCGGGAACTCTTGAATATGGCTGACGAAATAAGTTATGATAATAGCCAGAGAAAATATATCCTTGAGTTCGCTGAAAGGATATTCCGGCTGAAGGATCCCCAAATGAGCGATGAATTAAGGGAGGCTTACGACATGAAAACCGTACCGCTAAGAGAGCTTTCAAACGCGCTTTCCAAAGAAGAAGGCATATTGATAGGCAAAGCAGAAGGCAAAGCAGAAGGCAAGTTTGAGGTTGCGCGCTCAATGCTCGCAGACGGCCTTCCAGCCGCAACTATTAGGAAGTACACAGGCTTAGACGAAAGCTCTATACTTTCATTGAGGTAGCTGATGGTATAGAACGTGACAAAGCGAAGAAACGGCGGGTGAAACGTTGCCAGCCGTTAAAGCGAATCTATAGGCAAACTAGTCATAATTATAAAAATATATAAGAAAGTACCGCCCTAAGCAATGTATATCTAAACTTAAAACATTCAAGTACTAAAAACCGCGATGCTCAAAAAACTGTAATCAAAACCCTCCTTGACAAATCGCCCCCGAGGGGAAGGATTATCGGAAACGTTAAACAGGATGCCTCCGCCGTAGGATATCGCTGTCGTCGCGTCGAAAGCTCCGACGAACCAGGGCGCGGGGGAATCCGGTTTGAAGGTCGCGGCGCCGTCATCGTCCGTAGTGGTTTCCAGGTAGTCGTTGACCGCTACTTGCTCACTGTCTTCCGTGATTTCATAGATGGGCGCTCCGGCGTAAGAGGCAAAAACAGGCGCGTTTCTCAAGGGTTGGCCGTTGAGGAAGAACTTGAACCTGACCGCATCCCCGACCCTTACCCCTCCACTCGGAACCTCATCCGCGAAGACGACCTCCAAAAACTCGCTGCCTTCGAGGCGCTTTGTTGCCATCCCGTCGTTGGACAGGTTCAAAAACGTCTTTACGTGAGAGATGGTTGTAGCCGTTCCAGTTAAGCCAAAGTTGCTCAGATCCATAATTCCATTGAATTTTCCGCGCACGATCACCGTTCCCGTCTCTGCCACGTCGAACGAGACATATTCTGCCCCAGAGTCATTGGAGGGCTTGAAATCCGAGCTGAGTATGTCCGAAGAAGTCCCGTCGATGTAAATGACATCGAAGGACACTGTCATGGGGTTGAAGTAGCCTTTGGTAACCGAAAGGGACAGCTCAGTCGATCCAATGATCTCCGTAAACGTCACCGAAATGCCCGACTTGCTGTTCCGCGGCACCGCAAAATTGTCAGGGGACAGGACAAACTTGTGGGCTGACGCGGAGGACGCGCAAAGGACGAGTGCGATGACGAGCGCGATGATTCCGGCGAACCTCTTCATTTCTAAGAGATGCCTCATAAATATGACCTCCTTGGAAGAAATAAAATTAGAATTTACTAACAACTCCTTCAAGATCGACGAACGCTCCATTAAACTGCCGACGAGCTTGGCGGCGCAGCGGCGCCGGCCTCACAAATCGGCTGTAAGCTCAGAGTCGCATGATCACATCCCTCCTCGCGCGTCAGATATCACAGCTCGTTCAAAGCGCATTCCGCCGCGGTTTCAACCGCTCCCGGCGAATGTTCCGAGACATGTAATTTATTAAGACTAACTTAATAAATGATATGAGTCAAGGATCGAGTCTCATAAGACCAATTTTTATGGCGTAACCTCCTAAATTCAGTGAAGAATGCGTTGTATGTATGAACTAATTTATGCGTATTGACGCGTTTCTCGGCATTTGACAACCCTCCCTTTGCCCTACGGGCAAATTTGAGATAAAATTACCGACTAGAGAGCGGCGCACCGCGCGGGCCTCCTGTTAGGCCCTCGACGATAAGTCGGAGTTTTCGGGGTTTGCGCATGGGAAGACTGAAGGGTAAATAGAGGAGCGGGGGCATGTTTTTGTCGATCGGGCCAACTATTTTGGGTGATCCGCGGGAGCGGGCCGGCTGGCGGTGTGCCTTCCGGCTTTTGGACGGTGCCCATGTCTAGGGACAAGAGGGTATTTCCCCACAAGTTCGCGTTCGCGCTGCTGATCCCCCTGCGGAACGTACTCCTGTCGCCGAGGCGTTTGATAGAGCGATTGGAGCTGAAGGAGAGCTCGAACGCGCTGGAGGTGGGCCCCGGGCCGGGGTATTTCAGCGCGAAGGTGGCGTCCATTTTGACGAGGGGACGCCTCGTCATCGCGGACATACAGCCCGAGATGCTTGACATAGCGAAAAAACGTCTCGACAAGAGGGGATTGAGCAACGTCGAGTACCGCCAGTGCGACGGACGCGCGTTCGACCTCCCGGACTCCAGCTTCGACAGGATTTTTTTGGTCGCCGTCATGGGAGAGGTGGAGAACAAGGAGAGCTACATGTCCGAATTCAGGAGGATGCTCAAGACGGGCGGGATACTTTCGATATCCGAAATCGCGGGCGACCCGGACAAGATGCCCGCCGACTCCCTGCGGCGCCTGGCGTCGGGCGCGGGCTTCAACTTTTACAGGTTTTACGGGAACAAATGGAGCTACACCTTGAACTTCAGAAAGGGAATCTGAGGAAACGCTGATTGATACCAATTCGCGATCTATAGGCTGTTTTTGATGCGGCTCTCTCGGTTGTCCAAACCTATTTTAACGCTAAACGTTCATAAAACGCCGTTCATAAAACGCAGCGCTTTTTCCGCGTGTGCGCGTTGCGATTTTTCAGGAAATGGAATATGATTGCTCGTCGCCGTGAGGGCTCGTGACAAAGGGCGAGTTATGTACAGAGGCATCGCACATGCGGGCGGGCGCCGTCGCGGAGTGAATTCAACGTGGAGGTCTTAGATTTGCGTAACTTGCGGTTTGGGTGGAATAAGAGGAGCCTCAAGAAATTGATGGCTATGGCTCCGATAGTGGCGAGGGCGGAGTTCTCCACGTTCCTCGCGGTGGTGATTGGCAGCGCCGTCTATACAACGGGGGTGATGGCGTTCACGGTTCCGTTCCGTTTTCCCGATGCGGGCGTCACCGGCATAGCGATGCTCATAAACTACACGTTCGGGGTATCGCTTCCCCTGATGATAGCGGGGGCCAACGTGGCGCTTCTCATTTGGGCGTGGAGGGAGCTGTCTCCGAGGATGGTCTTGTGGACGGTGTTTTCCGTCGCCCTCATAACCGTTTTGATGAAGCTCATGGGCGACATGCCCTTTGCGCACACCGACCAGAAGATGCTGATCGCGCTGATCGGTGGGGCGATCAAGGGCTACGGCGGCGGCATCGTGCTCCACTCGGGCGCCTCGATGGGCGGGACCGATATAGTGAGCCTTTACATGCAGAAAAAATACGGCATGGAGATAGGTAAGTTCAGCTTCTACATCAATTTGTGCATACTGGGGGCGAGCGCCTTCGTCGTTGGCGTCGAGAACGCGATGCTGGGGCTCGTGTCCGTCTACACGTCCAGCCTAATGATAGACAACACGATGCTGTCGTTCGACATGCGCCGGCTCGTCTTGGTGGTGACGAAGGACCCGGCGCCGGTGCTGAACTTCGTAGTGAGGGGGATAGGGCGCGGCGCCACGGTGATGGATGCCCACGGGGGCTACTCCGGGGAGAACCGCCCTATCGTGATGTGCCTGCTCACCCGCAGGCAGACCGTTGACCTGAAGCGCTTCATCGGGGAGAATCAACCGTCCGCGTTCATGGTCGTCTCCGACGCGAGGGAGGTCGTGGGCAAGGGTTTCAAGCCCTGGATGCCGCGATGACCTCCCAGCCCAAACCTTACCCGGTACGACGGCGCGCGCTTCTATCGGCCTTTCCTTGGAATCGTACCAATTCACGATCAATAGGCTGTTTTTGATGCGGCTCTCGCGGCTGTCCAAACCTGTTTTTAACGCTTCGCCCTTTAGGGGTCTTTGACTTCAAATTGATAGTCGGGATCACACCCCCGCGAAGATGGAGGTGCTGATGTTCTTGACGCCCCTTATCTTCCCCAGCGCGTCAACCAGCATTTTGATTTTTTGCGACTCGCCGCGCAGCACGATGCACTCCATGCACGTGTCGTGGGTGATGTGGACGTGGGTCGAGCACACTATGACGTCACCGTGGTCGTGCTGGGCCAGGGTAAGCTCCTTGTTCGTCGTTGAGAACTGATGGTGGCCGTACATCATCGTTATGGTCCCGTATACCTCCCCGGTCTCGTCCCGCCACCTCTCCTCTGATATGAAACTCCGCATCAGCTGACGGAGGACGTCTGAGCGATTGGACTTTCCGGACTGTCTCAGGTGCTGGTCGAACTCGTCGACTATCTCCTGTGGGACGGCCACGCCGAAACGCGCTAGTTTACCTGTCATTGCGTCACTCCCTTAAACCAAAGCGGCTGCGTTAAGGAAACGCTGATTAAATGGCCAAAACGACATTTAAGCGTTTTGGGGCGCGAGTTCTGGAGGGGATTGAATCCCCTCCCTTCAGGCCCCTAACAATAAATCGGTGTTTTCTTTACTGCGATGAGTTTATCACGCGCGGGCGCAATTGTGTAGTTTGTTGTTCTGCCAGTGGGTCAATCGGCGCCGGAAGTTCCGTGGCGCGTGAGGTGCGCGATGGCGCTGAGGAATCGCTCCCCGTATTTTTCGAGCTTCGCCCTGCCCACGCCAGGGATGGAGAGGAGCTCCTCGTCGCACGACGGCAGTTCCTCGCACATCGCGAGCAGAGTCTTGTCCGAAAACACCACGTATGGCGGAACCCCAGCCGCCGAAGCGATCTCGCGCCTCAGCCGGCGCAGTTCCTCGAACATGTCCGGGGATCCCCCTTCGCCGAGGCGCTCCCGCTCCCGCCGGGGGTGCCGGCGTTTCTCCGTGCGAGCTTCCCAAAAACGTCCCTCGCTAAGAGCGTCGGCGCGCGGCTCCCTGACGCTCTCCTCATGTTCCTCCGCGTGACGCCTCATCATGAGCCGCGTCCTATTCTTCAGAAATGGCATGGAGCGCTCCGTGAAGGATATTGAGCCGTATTCCTCGTCGACCTCTATCAAATTTTCAGCCGCCAGAAAATCGATCATGTCCATGACGGCGCTCTGCGAGCGGTCCTTCATTATGCCCCACGTGGAAATCCCGTTCAACCCGAGTTCCTCTATGCGCGAGCGCCGCCGGCTCTCCCGCGCACTGCCCCGCAGAACGTCCGAGATCGTGGCGGCGCCGAATTTGAGGCCGCCCGTTTTCTCCGCCATCCGATAGACGCATGAGAGTATCTTCTGCGCTTCGACGGTGATGTCCATCCTCTCGAAGACGGCGCTGCAGTTCCCGCACGAAGCGCATTCGGAGCTGGGCGCCCTCTCGCCGAAATAACTCAATATTCGAGACCGCAGGCAGCCCCCGGAGTTGCAGTAGTCGATCATGGCGCGCAGTTTGCGGTATGCCGCCTTGACGCTGTCACGGTCCTCCCCCTTGGAGATCAGGAATTTCGCCGTCGCTATGTCGCTCCTGCCGAAGAGCAGTATGCAGTCAGCGGGTGAGCCGTCGCGCCCCGCGCGGCCGGCCTCCTGGTAGTAGCTGTCGATGCTGCCGGGCATGTTGTAGTGTATCACGTACCGGACGTTCGATTTGTCGATGCCCATCCCGAACGCGTTTGTGGCGACCATCACGCCCGCCCTGTCGTATATGAAGCTCTCCTGGTTTCTCCTGCGCTCCGCGTCGCTGAGGCCCGCGTGATAGCGCACGGCATTTGCGGAGTTCACGAGGAGCTCCTGGCAGACGGATTCGACGGACTTCCGCGTAGAGCAGTAGACGATGCCGGACATGTCGGGGAATTTTTTCACGTAGTTTAGCAGGTAGTCCATCTTCTTCTCCGGGCGCTCCACCTGGAAGAACAGGTTCTCCCTGTCGAAGCCGGTCGTCAGGACGAAGGGGTTCTCGAGTGCGAGCTGCTTTATCACGTCGTCGCGGACCTCCGGCGTCGCGGTGGCTGTGAACGCCGCCACCACCGGGCGGCGCGTGAGGGACGATATGGCTGGGGCGATGGAGAGATACGACGGTCTGAAGTCATGCCCCCACTGAGAGACGCAGTGCGCCTCGTCGACCACGACCATAGAGATGTCGAGTGACTCCAGCGCCTTCAAGAAACCGGCCCCGTCGAGGCGCTCCGGCGCGGCGTATAGCAGCGAGATATCGCCCGCGCGGGCGCGCCTCATGATGGACAGTGCGTCCTCCCACTCGATGGAGCTGTTTATGGACTCCGCCCTGACCCCATTCTGCTTGAGCGCGTCGACCTGGTCCTTCATGAGGGAGATGAGCGGAGACAGCACCACCGTGAGGCCTCTGTTCATTATCGCCGGTACCTGGTAGCATATGGACTTGCCGGCCCCGGTCGGCATGATGCCCAGGACGTCGCGCCGCGAGGAAATCTCCCTTATGATCTCCTCCTGTCCGCGTCTGAACGAGTCGTAGCCGAACACGCTTTTTAGAATCTCGCGAGGCGTAAGCATGACCGTAATTATATCAGAAGCGTGACGGCGCGGGCTAATGGATTATACCGCCCTACGGGGGCGGCATAACGCCCAAAAAATTCAGAAAGCTGGACAATGTTGGCGCGAGGAAATATAATTGTGTCATAAGTTGAAAATAGTTTAGGTTTCGGTGAACTGGAATCTGGTGAGAACCCAGGACAACCCCGTTACTGTGATCGGCACGAAACCGCGATCAGGCCACTGGCCCCCGCCACAGGGGGTCGGGAAGGCGCGAGAGTAGGATGAGCTTTAATGCCGTAAGTCAGGAGACAGGCCGAAATTCACGCAACAGAGCGAAGGCTCCCAACATGTTGCTGTTTAGATTTATATATGTGCGTCTAAATTGCCATGTACGAGACCTGGGCCTTCGCGCGCCGCCGCGAGGGCCTTTTTCGTCGCCTCGCGCAAGAATGGGGGATGATCTTTTGGAATACTCGCGTAAATTTTTAACGGCGGCGTTGTTTGCCGCCGGCATTGCGCTCGCCGTGCCGGCGGGCCGCGCGCACGGCGCCGCTGACGCGCCCGCCCGCGTGCTCTCCATAACCCCGGCCGCCACCGAGATACTCTACTCCCTTGGGCTGGGCGACAGGGTCGCGGCTGTGACGAGGTACTGCAACTGGCCCCCGGAGGCTAAGAGCAAGCCCGTCATCGGGGATATGATGAACGTCAACCTGGAGATGCTCGCGGCGCTTGACCCGGACCTGGTGCTGATATCGAACCTGAACGAGCACTTGAGCGCGAGGATAAAGGCCATGGGGTACAAAACCGTCGTGGTGTACCAGGACAACTTCGATCAGATTTGCAAGTCGATATTGGATGTCGGCGAGGCCTGCGGGGTCTCGGACGCGGCGCGCGCCAAGGTGGGGGAGCTGAGGGGCGCCGTCGAGGCCCTGAAGGGATCGGTTCCCTCCGGTACACCGCCGCGCGTCCTCATCGTCGTGGGGCGCGACCCCGCGGACGATGAGCTCAAGAGATTGTACGTGGCGGGAGCCCAGTCGTTTTACGACGACCTAATCAGGGAGTCGGGCGCGGTGAACGCGCTGGACTCCGACGTCCAGTACCTTCAGGTATCGCGCGAGGGGCTTCTGCGCCTTGAGCCGGACGTGATAATAGACCTGATAGGCGAGCACGGCACGGCCGACGTCTCGACCGAGCGGATACAGGGGCAGTGGTCCTCCATCCCGGACCTCCGCGCCGCGGCCGAGAAGAACGTGTCCATCGTCAGGGGGGACTTCTCACTCCGCCCAGGGCCGCGCTATCCGCTCCTGCTGGATGCCTTCATAAGGGCCATCTGGGGCGGGGAGCGGGAGATAACGGGATGAGGAGCTCTGGGATTTCCCTCGAAGTGTCCGATCTGTCGCTCACACTGGAGGGGAGAGCCATACTTCGCGGCATAGCGTTCTCCGCCGACGCCGGGGATTTCATCTGCGTGGTCGGGCGGAACGGCGCGGGCAAGAGCACGCTCTTCAAGTGCATCGCCGGGATATACAGGAATTTTTCCGGGGCGGTCGGCGTGGGCGGCAGGCGCTTGCCGTCGCTCGGCGAGCGCGACAGGGCCCGGATGATAGCTTACGTGCCGCAGAGCGCACCGTCCAACATACCGTACACGGTGCGCGAGTTCATGGAGATGAGCCGTTACTCGTGGAGAGGTGTCTCGTCACTGGCGGACGATGCCCGGGCCGTGTCGGAGGCTTTCGAGATGACGGACACGGGTTTCCTTGCCGACCGCCGGATGGATTCCCTCTCGGGCGGAGAGCGGCAGAAGGTGATGATCGCGTCGGCGATAGCCCAGGAGACCGGCATCATACTGATGGACGAGCCGACGAGCTACCTTGATTACGCGCATCAGGCGGAGACCGCTGAGGTCATGGCCAGGGTCAACGTGGAGCGCGGTGTGACGATGCTGACCGTCACCCACGACGTCAACATGGCGGTGCGCCTGTCGAGGAGGATAATAGCGTTCTCCGGGGGGAGTGTCATCTGGAGCGGTCCGCCGGACGAGATACTTGACGAGTCCCTGCTGCGCTCCATATACGGCGTGTCGTTCGAGTGGTATTACTCGGGCGCCCAGTGCGGCGGGTATCCGCTGCTGGCTCCGGCGCAGAGCAAAGGGGTCTTGTTGCGGGTATGAAAAAATATCGCGTCGCGGTGTTTCTCGCGCTGTCACTCCTGATTTTGATTCTGTGCCCCTGGCTTGGCGCTCAAGCTATTTCCCCGTCTGACATATGGGGCGGATCAGCCCTCGAATCGAGGATATTCTGGCAGCTCAGGCTGCCGAGGGTGATTCTGGCGTGGTGCGCGGGGGCGACTTTCGGGGTGTGCGGCATGGTCTTCCAGGCGATATTCCGAAATCCTCTGGCCGAGCCGTCGATCCTGGGCGTCTCCTCCGGTGCCGCGCTCGGCGCCGCGGTCGCGATACGCTTCGGCTTGGGCATGGGCATCCTGGGCGCCGCTGCCCTCCAAACCAGCGCCTTCGTCGGGGCGATGCTCTCGATAGGCATAATATCGACGCTGTCCCGCATGGTGAAGGGGACGAAGGACGCGACGCTCCTTCTGGCGGGTGTGGCGATCAGCTCGCTGTTCACCAGCCTAATAATGGTATTCCAGTACACCGGAGGCGCGGCGGAGACGTACAGTCTGCTCTCTTGGACGATGGGCGGCATATCCGCGGTGGGGATGAAGGAGGGGCTGAGCGCAGTGCCGTCGCTCGCCATAGTGCTGGCCATGGCGCTGCGCTTTTCGACGGAGCTCGACCTGATGCTCTTCGGGGACGACATAGCGTCGACGCGGGGGGTGGCGATAGAGCGGACGAGGCGAATACTGTTCATCGGCATATCTGTCGCGGTCGCGATCGTCGTGTCGAACTGCGGGCCGATAGCCTTCTTGGGTCTGATCGCGCCCCATGTGGCGAGGAGGATCGTGGGGCCGCGCCACATGGCCCTTTCGATGTTCACGGCGCTGACCGGCGGCGGCGCGCTGCTCCTCTGCGACACTGCCGCGCGGACGATCTGGGCCCCCGCGGACCTGCCGGTCGGTATAATAATCTCGTTCTTGGGCGCCCCTTTCTTCCTCTGGCTCCTCTTCGGCCCTAAGGATAGATGACCATATACAACACCAGGTCACAGCAGAACTCCAGGTCCGAATTGTATCCAAACTCAGGCACGCCGGGCATCGCTATGACACAGCGGAACAGGCGGGGTATGACAATACCGCTGCTGGCTTGGTATAATAGGGCTGATAAAGAGAGGGCGTTTGTCATTCTGAAAATTCGGCGCTGCAACGGGTGGTATCGCAAATGACCGGGAAGCCGCACAAGTGGAGAGATGTCGCGTGGAAGCGGGCTATAGCCGACGGCACGAGGGACGTCATAGTGTATTTCATGCCAGACCTCGCCTCCGTCATGGACCCGTCGAGAGATGTGACCGGCATGGAACTGCCTATGGCGATCCTGAAATAAGTCAGGGAGTTAAGGAGGCTTATAAGATGAAAACTATATCGCTCGAACAGTATGTAGCTGAAATCGACAGAGCGGAAGCCAGAATGGAAGGCAGGGAAGAGGGCAAGTTTGAGGTAGCGCGCTCAATGCTCGCTCGCAGAATGTCCATTAGCGATATTGCTGACATAACCGGGTTGAATGAGCGTGACATACTACCACTCCAATAATGAGAATACTGGCGTGCAGTAAATCGCCGCCCGCCGTTGATTCTGTCCTGGGGAGTTGAGCGAACGCTTTGAGAGGCACTTTTCGCGCGTAAAACAGGCTATATGGCGGCGGCGCTGAACGACCGGTGCCGCTCGCTCCTTCGCGGCAACTTCGCCCATATGCCGGAGAGCCTGTCGAGAGCCTCGTTCAGCGTCTCGTTCTTCTTGGCGAAGTGGAGGCGTATCAGGTGGCTCACGTCTTCCTTGAAGAAACTCGACCCCGGCACCGCGCCCACCCCTACCTTCTCCGCCAGGTCACAGCAGAACTCCAGGTCCGAGTCGTATCCGAACTCCGACACGTCGAGCATCACGTAGTAGGCGCCCTCCGGCTTTGTGTACGCTATGCCGATGTCGTCAAGCCCCTTCATGAACAGGTCCCGCTTCTCCGTGTAGGTGTCCAGCAACTTTCGATAGTACTCGTCCCCGAAGCGGAGGCCGACCGCCGCAGCCTCCTGAAGCGGCGCGGCGGCGCCGACGGTGAGGAAGTCGTGCACCTTCCTCGCCGCCTCGACCACCTTCGCCGAGGCTATGATATAGCCCAGACGCCATCCGGTCATCGAATACGTCTTGGATAGCGAACTGCACGATATAGTGCGCTCGAACATGCCGGGCAGCGACGCGATGTATACGTGCCCGCGCGGCTCGTAGACGATGTGCTCGTATACCTCGTCCGTCACGACGTAGGCGTCGTATTTCCGGGCGAGCCGCGCTATCAGGGACAGCTCCTCGAGGGTGAACACCTTACCGCTGGGGTTCGAAGGGTTGCACAGCACGAGCGCCTTGGGGCGGCGCTTGAAGGCGTCCTCCAGCTCGACGGGGTCGAACGCGAACGCCGGAGGGCGAAGCGGAACGTATATCGGCTCCGCGCCGCAGAGGATGGTGTCCGCGCCGTAGTTCTCGTAAAAGGGCGAGAACACGATCACGGAGTCGCCTGGGTCCGTCACGGTCATCATGGCCGCCATCATTGCCTCCGTGCTGCCGCAGGTGACGACGATCTCGGTCTCGGGATCTATGTCCATCCCCATGAACCGGGACTGTTTTTGAGCCAAGGCCTCCCTGAAGTTCTGCGCGCCCCACGTTATGGAATACTGGTGCGGGCCCTCGAACGCGATCTCGGCCAGGCGGGAGAGTATCTCGACCGGAGGGTCGAAGTCCGGAAAGCCCTGCGACAGATTGACCGCGCCGTGCTCGAGCGATATCCTCGTCATCCTCCTGATGATCGAGTCCGTAAAGCATGACGTCCTGTCCGACAGATTCCGCATGGCGTTGTCCCCCTCCTCGCTTCCCTAAAATAATATAAAGTTGCTAGGTTATCGTCGCTGAAATATATATCGCTTCTCCCCTTCTGTCAATGACCGAGGGCACTCCATGTTATTCGCCTGTGATAATGTCCGCCCATAACTCGTCTGAGAAAATGTCCGCATGGGACAGGAGAGAATAAGTTGGGTCGTCAACATTAAAAAAGCGACGGCCTACTTCGCCAGGCTCCAGAAATGAAATACCGGTTCATATCCGTGCGGCAGGACTACCCGGCAGCGAAGCGGGCCTCTTTTCTTCACGTGTCGCGCAGCGGGTATTATATATACATGGCATAGTGCGAGTTTCAGCCGCGAAGAGAGGGAGAATGCCTATCTGTATGAAGTCAAAAAGATTTTTGGCGAAAGCGGAGGTACTTACGGGCCTGACCGGATTGCCGGAGTCATGCGTGTAAGGGGGCGCAAAGCGTCTTCCAGGAAAGTCAGATCGCGCATGGAGCGGGAAGGCCTGCGCAGCGTACACCGAAAGATGCGGTCCCGCTCGTTGACCGACAGCCGCGAGTCTCGCGGCGATGGGTTCGCCAATCTGACGAAGAGCCTTGAAATAACATCCCCGTTTCAGGTTCTGTCGAGCGATATCAGCTACATCCGCACGGATGAGGGGTTCGAATATATGTGCCAGATAAAGGATGTTAAGAGTGGTGTCGTACTGGCGTCGAATATGTCGGCCAGGATGACGGGCGACCTTGTGGAGGAAACAGTGCGGGCTCTGATGAGCTGGCGGATACCAGCCGGCTGCATATTCCACAGCGATCGTGGGAGTCAGTACACGTCGGAGGCGGTAAAACAGCTTCTCCAGCACCTCGGATTCAGGCAGAGTTTCTCTCGTGTAGGTAAACCCGGAGACAACGCATGGAGCGAGAGTTTCTTCGCCAACCTGAAAAAAGAGGCGGTACACTGGGCGCATTTCAAGACCAGAGAGCAGGCC
>JAISZL010000035.1 GCA_031269245.1 Synergistaceae bacterium
CAGACACCCTGATCCTCGCCCCAGGGGGCGGCTTATGCAGTCCCATATCGACGCTCCCTCCCGGCATAGCTCTCGATTGCCCGCTCAAGTTCGCTCCTGTCGAAATCAGGCCAATAAACGTCCGTGAAGAAATACTCGCTGTACGCGCCCTCCCACAGCCAGAAATTACTCATCCGCAACTCTCCCGCCGTCCTGATGAGCAGGTCGGGGTCCGGGACATCCGGGGCGTACATCAGGCGGCACAGCATCTCCTCGGTTATCGGACCCTCGATTTCCTGAGCCATCAACCGTTTGACCGCGTCCACTATCTCCTGCCGCCCTCCGTAGTTGACGCAGAAAATCACGTCTATGTCGGAGTTATCCTCGGTGCGCTCCATTGCCGCCTTGACTATATCGCGGATGTCGTCCGGGAACGCGTCGATATGGCCCACGAAACGAACCCTGGCCCCGCGTCTGTGCATCGACTCCATCTTGCCCTTGAGATAATATCTGAAGAGCCCCATCAGGCCCTGGACTTCGCTGCGGGACCGCTTCCAGTTCTCTGTGGAAAACGCGTAGAGGGAGAGATACCGTATGCCCAGATCCTTCGCGTTGTCTATTGTCCGCTCCATGGCCTTCATTCCGGCCTGATGCCCTATGACGCGGGGCAGGAAGCGGTGTTTCGCCCAGCGGCCGTTGCCGTCCATCACTATCCCGACGTGCGCCGGGATGCTTTTGCGCTTGCCGGTCGATTCATCCAAAGTCGACACCTTCCAGTCGCCCCGTCGTCTTGACGAGCGTCCACTGCCTGTGGACCTCCTGTATGTCTATCCATGAGAGATGCTTGGGGCTGCCCTGCTTCTTGCCGTCCGGGTAACGCAGGAGGTAGCTGGGGTGGAACATGGGCATCACGGCCATGCCTCGCCAATCGAACCAACGCCCCCTCAGCTTCGATATGCCCGCCGTTGTCTTCAGTATCCATTTGGTCGGGGTAGCGCCGAGCAGGACGAGTATCGAGGGATTTATCAGGAGGATCTGAGCCTGCAGGAAGGCGTCGCACGCGGCCGCCTCCTCAGGAAGGGGAGTCCTGTTATCGGGAGGCCTGCATTTGACGACGTTTGTTATGTACACCTCTCGCCGGTCGATGCCGGCGGCTGACAGTATCTGAGTCAGAAGCTGCCCCGCCTTCCCCACGAAGGGGCGCCCCGATTCGTCCTCGTCGGCGCCGGGCCCCTCTCCGATGAACATGAGCTTAGACCTCTCGTCGCCCTCCCCGAACACGACGCTCTTGCGCGTCGCGCCGAGCGGGCAGGCCGTGCAGGAGAGGGCTCTTCTTCTGCTCTCGCCCCAGAGCGCCGCCACGACGCCGGGGCGCTCCGAGTCTGGGATGGAGAAGATTTCCGCCGCGTTTTCCATGCTCATTGCCCTATCCCCGTGACGCTGACGTTCACGTTGTACACGTCGAGCCCGCTGAAATAGCGGACGCTCTTAGCCGCCCTCTGCCTCACCGTCTCGGCCACGCTCAATATGTTTCTCGGCCCCAGTGATATTTTGATGTCGATGTCGATGCTGAGCGAATCGGTCTCAGTCGAGTAGACCTTGCACACCGGCTTGGAGACGACCTGCGGCGCTTTGGAGGCTATATATGACGCGAGTTGCTCTATCGCCTCCGGCTCGATGTGGACATCCCCGTAGAAGCTGAAGGGGGGCCGGACTATCGTCTTCTCCCCGTCGTAGGGGGATTTGGCCCTCCACAGAACGCGGAGGCGCCCCACCATCTTGCCTGCGAAGTTCTTCCGCACGAGAACGTGGGAGACGGGTATGACGTGCTGCCCCTTGCTCTGCCTCTCCTTGCGCGCCCTGGCGATCTCCTCGGGCGTCGCTACCTCCTCTATGCGGATAACGCGCTCGGGCAAAGGCAACTCCAGCTTCTTTACTATCCTCGACGCCATGTCGTCCGACGTCGCTATCACCATGACCGCGCAGGGCGCGGCGCTCTTAAAAAAATCAATGACCGCACGCCGGTGGTCGTCGTACTCGAACAACGCCCTGCGGATCGCCCTGATCTGGTTCCTCTCGGCCTTGGCACTCTTTCCGCACACTATGGCCGTCCTGCGTATGACCAGCCCGTCGTCGATTATGTACTCCGCGTCGAGGTAGTCCGCCACGAACTGCGCGCGCTGGCTCTTGCCGGTTCCAGCGGCCCCGACGAAGGCATATACCCTGATTTTTTTCAAATCGCCCACGGCTCGCGACACCTCCCGTACCATCAATCCTCAGACCTGTCGTCCCGCATCAGTTCAATATCGGCGCCCAGGGAGGTCATCTTCTCCATGAGTCGCTCATAGCCCCTCCACACGTGCTTCAGCCCGCGGACCACGGTATCTCCCTCCGCCGCCAGGCCCATCAGGATCAACGCGGCGCCGGCCCGCAGGTCCGAGGCGTGGACCTCTGCTCCGGTCAGCTTGCGGACGCCGGTGACCACCACGGTGTTCCCCTGTATGTCTATCTTACCGCCCATGCGCTTGAACTCCGCCACGTGAACATAACGCGAGTCGAACACGCTCTCGTGTATGACGCTGGTCCCCTCCGCCATGCAGAGCGCGGCCATTATCTGAGGTTGAAGGTCAGTCGGGAAGCCGGGGTACGGGAGAGTCTTGAGCGTGATGCCGTTCCAGCTCCGCCCCGCGCAAGAGACCGACACACTGTCGTCCGACACGCCCGGTGGAATCCCGGCCTCCTCTAGCTTGAAGACGAGCGCCTGAAGATACTCCGGCTCGATGTCGGTGACAGTGACCTCGCCGCGCGTCATCACACCGGCCAAAAGATATGTGCTGGCCTCTATCCTGTCGGGAATTATCTCGACCGCGGCGGACCTGAGGTCCCTGGTCCCAGCCACCCTTATCGTACCGGCGCCGTCGCCCTCGACCGACGCACCCATCGACCTGAGCGCTCGTGCGAGGTTCGATATCTCAGGCTCGCGCGCCGCGTTCTCTATCACCGACTCGCCAGGGGTCAGAGCCGCCGCCATCAGCATGTTCTCCGTAGCCCCCACCGATGGGAAATCCAAGTACAGGCGAGCCGCTGAAAGCCCGTTCGTGCGCGCGTGCACCGAGCCCTGTTCCAGGTCTATCTCGGCCCCCATACGGGCCAGCCCCTTGAGGTGAAAATCTATGGGCCTGCTGCCGATGGCGCATCCGCCCGGAAGGGGAAGGACCGCCCTGCCGCAGCGGGCGACGAGCGGACCCAGCACGAGCGACGACGCCCTCATCCCGCGGACGAGATTCGCTGGCGTCTCCCACTTGAGTTCGTCCGGCACGTCTATCGTCATCCTGCCGCCGCCGAACGCTATCTCAGCACCCAAGTGCCGCAGCAGGTCCGCCATCGTATGTATGTCCCGCAGGTCGGGGACCCGCTCCAGCGTGAGCCTCCCTCCCCTTAGAAGCAGGGCCGAGGCCATAACCGGCAACGCGGCGTTTTTAGCGCCCTGAGTCACGACACTCCCCTTAAGCGGCCGGCCTCCCCTTATGATCATCCTGTCGTTCAATCCTGTCACTCCAGTCGTCCAATCAACAACTAAATAATACTATGATACGCAAAAAAACCAAATAGCCAAAGCCGTGGGCGAAATGCGCGTATTCAAACTAGCAGATCCCGCTCGATCACGTCGGCTATGCGGGCGGACGCGTATCCGTCGCCGAACGGGTTGAGGCGGCACCGGCCGGCTATGGCGTCGTACTCGGACGGGTCCGACAGCAGTCTGTCGGCGCGGCTCGCTATGAGATCTGCGTCGGTCCCCACGAGAATGGCGCTGCCTCGCTCCAAGGCCTCAGGGCGCTCCGTCACGTCCCTGGTCACTAGCACAGGCTTGCCGAGAGCCGTCGCCTCCTCCTGAACCCCTCCGCTGTCGCTTATGATTATCCTGCAATTCGCGAGCGCCCAGACGAAGGACGGGTAGTCGAGCGGGTCGCATAGTATTATCCTCTCGTCACCGCCAAGGATGCCTCGCATCGAGTCCCTCACGACCGGGTTCCTGTGCATCGGGACGAGAGCGCGGCACTCGCCGCGGCGCTCCAGGACGCGCAGCAGGGCGCGGCATATCCGCTCGATCGGCGCCCCCCACGACTCGCGCCTGTGTGCCGTCATGAGGATGAACGGAGCGCCGTCCATAATCGGCGCCATGTCTTGCCCGACCGGGGCCGAATCTCCGTCTAAGGTCATGCGGAGCGCGTCTACCACGGTGTTGCCGGTGACGAAGATCCTCTCGGGCGGCGCGCCCTCGTTCCGCAGGTTTTTCATGGCCGCGTCCGTGGGGGCAAAGAGCCATCGCGCTATCCTGTCGACCACGACCCTGTTCATCTCCTCAGGAAACGGCAGGCCCATGTCGAAGCTGCGAAGCCCAGCCTCGACGTGCCCCACCGGTATGCCCCGGTAAAATGCGGCCAACGACGCGGAGAGCGTCGTCGTCGTGTCGCCGTGAACCAGGACGACATCAGCCGGGTTCGAGTCGAGGAGCTCTCCGACGCCCCTCAGGACGGACGCGGTAATGTAATCCAGGGACTGCCTGTCCTTCATTACGGACAGGTTGACGTCGGGGACTAGCGAGAAATATTCCAGCGCGCGGTTCAACATGTCCGAGTGCTGCCCCGTGGCGACGACGCGAACGGACGCTCGCGCCCTCCGACGCAGCTCCAATATGAGAGGCGCCATTTTTATCGCCTCGGGACGCGTGCCTATCACGACGTCTATCTTCTTTTTTTCAGCGCCACCCGCGCGCGGGGAATTTAAGTTTACGCTCTCCAAATCAACGCCACCCTTGCCGGCCGGACTACGGGCCGGATTTTACATAAACATGCAGCGTATAATACCCAGCCCCCACGAACGAGGCGTGGGCGAGCACGAGAAGCGACAGCACCTGCCACGCCGCCAGCTTGCGGTCGAGCAGGATGTGGTGCGCGTGGCCCCTGTCGGGGCGGAACGGCGACTTCCCGCAAGCCATCCTGCGGATCATCGCGGCCAGCGTGTCGATGACCGGCACGCCGCCCACCAGCAACAGGATCAGCGCCATCGGCAGCGGGCCCATATTGAAAAAACGAGGAGATATGTCCCACGCCAGATGCGACGAGCAGACATAACCCAGCAGGGTCGCGCCGCCATCCCCGAGAAAAGTCCGCGCGTGGGGAAAGTTCCAGATCAGCACCCCGGCGATGAGACCGCAGAAGGGCATCCATGTGTACGGGTTGCCGCCCCTGTAGGCCAGGTACGACGTGACGAAGGCCAGGGAGAGGGCGAGCCCGTCCATTCCGTCGACGAAGTTGTAGGCGCTCGTGCAGCCCGCTATCCACAGCATCAGCATGAGTTTCTGATACAGCGGCGCCTCCAGCTGCAACGTGATCCAGGCCGCCGCCAGGATGTGGACCGTCAGGCGCTTCAGCGGGGGAAGGGGGTGCATGTCGTCCATGTAGCCGACCAGGAAGACCAGCGTGGCGCCGGAGGCGACGTATGGGACCTCCACCCCAGGGTTCGGGTTCACCAGCGCCCACAGCAGATATCCCGTCCAGAGAACGATGCCCGCGCCCCGAGGCGTCACGGCGAGGTGCTTCTTCCTCCCTCCGGGGACGTCCATCAGACGAAACGTCCGGGAGAGCTTCATCGATACCGGAGTCGCTATTATCCCCCACAAGAAGTTCAGGATGGCCGAAAATATCGCCATATGGGCCCGGCTTCCCCCTCACTTCGTGCCAAAAAGCCTGTCCCCGGCGTCGCCAAGGCCCGGGACGATGTAGCCGTGATCGTTCAGGCGGCTGTCGAGCGCGGCGGAGAATATGTCCACCTCCGGATGGTCGGACTTCACCTTCGCCACACCCTCCGGAGCCGCTATGAGCGAGACCAGGGAGATTCTCCTGCCCCCGCGGTCCTTCACGTGCGCGATGGCGGCCGACGCCGACCCGCCTGTGGCAAGCATCGGATCCAAAATGAATATGTCGCGCTCCCCTATGTCGTTCGGCAACTTGCAGTAGTAGTCGACCGGACGCAGTGTGTCGGGATCCCTGTAAAGCCCCACGTGCCCGACCTTCGCGTTCGGCACGAGGCGAAGTATCCCCTCGACCATCCCCAGTCCGGCGCGCAACACGGGGACGACAGCCAATTTCTTGCCGGAGAGCGAAAAGCCCTTCGTGGCGCAGACCGGGGTCTCGACGTCTATCTGCTCCATCGGGAGATTGCGCGATATTTCGTAGGCCATCAAGCCCGCTATCTCCTGAACCAGATCCCTGAAATCCTTCACGCTCGTGTTCTTGTCCCTCACTATGCTGAGCTTATGCTGTATCAGCGGGTGCTCCATGATGACGACCCGGCCGCCCCCCTCCCTCGGGACGCGGTCGGGGTCCCCGTGAGCGGACACCTCGTAGGATATTATCTTCTGCCTGCGGACCAGGTGGCGGCCTTCGAAGGGCTCGGCCTCCAGCCACGCCGCCGTTATCGCGCGGGCGAGCTCCACTCCGATCACCCTGCTCCCCATCACCAGGACATTGGCGTCGTTGTGCTCCCTGCTCACCTTCGCGGAGAACTCGTTATCGCAGAGCGCCGCGTATATCCCCCTGACCTTGTTCGCCGCGATGCTCATGCCTATCCCGGTCCCGCAGATCAGAATCCCTCTGTCCGCCTTGCCCGACGTTATCCTCTCCGTGGCCTTCTCGCTCCAGTCGGGATAATCCACAGGCTTCTCCCCGGAATACGTCCCCACGTCCGTTACGTCATGCCCAAGGCCCTCCAGCATCTCGCGCAGCTCGCCCTTCAACGCGAAACCAGCGTGGTCGGACGCTATCACTATCCTCATTTCAGCACTCCTCTCGTATTCGCGGCGCGCGAAATTTACACATAGAAGGGCTGGCTCTTCGCGCCGGCCGGCTCCTACCATGACATCACTTCAGTATCCTGTCCAGAATATCGGAGGCAACGGTGTACGGGTCGGTCTCCCTGTTCGCTATCCTGCCGCAGATGCCGCCCTCCCTCTCAGCGCTCCACGCCGCGGAGGCGCGCAGCGATATGTCCCGCTTGAGCGAATCCTCCACCTCCACCTCTATCCTCGCCATCCTGCGGCTCTTGCCGTCCTCGGAGACCGCGAGATATTCCCTGTGGGACTCTATGTTCCTCAGGAACTCGTCTATCCCCGCCCCCCGCTCCGCCGACACCAGCGAGACGGGCGGGCGCCACGGACGGGCGGGCACGATGTCAAGCATGACCTTGATGTCGGCCGCTACCTTTTCGGCGCCGTCTCGGTCGGCCTTGTTCACGATGAACACATCGGCGATCTCCATGATACCCGCCTTCATTATCTGCACGTCGTCGCCCATGCCAGGCACCAGCACCAGGCAGACCGTGTCGCTCACCTTGACCACGTCGACCTCGGACTGCCCTACCCCTACGGTCTCTATGATGACCGCGTCGTACCCGCAGGCGTCAAGAATAAGAGCGGCCTCATGCGTCGCGCCGCTCAACCCTCCGAGATTGCCCCTCGAACCCATGCTCCTGATGAACACCCCCGGATCCAGCGAGTGCTCCTGCATCCTCAGTCTGTCCCCCAGAATGGCGCCGCCGGTGAACGGGCTCGATGGGTCGACCGCTATCACCCCCACCCTTCGCCCCAAGGACCTTAGCAGTGCTATCAGGCGGGATGACAGCGTGCTCTTTCCGGCCCCGGGGCTGCCGGTGATCCCGATGGTGTGGGCTCTGCCCGTGTGGGGGTATATCATCCTCATTATGCCGCGTGACGACGACTCGCGCCGCTCCACCTCGCTCACCAGCCTGGCGATCGATCGTTTGTCTCCGGCAAGCGCCCTCTCCAACAATAAATCCATTCACATTTGCTCCTTTTGCGGTCCTCTGAAATTATTGCGGTAATTGCTTCCTGTTTATGAGCGGCGGCCAGATCGGCAGCCAGTCGGTGAAACGTATTATATCTACGGTGGAGAACAGCGTCAGGGTCGTGTCCGACGGATAGCCGTAAGTGTCGACGTCCGGCGGCAGGGGGACGCTCAGTACCCACTCTATGCTGTCGTTGAACGGGACGACCTCGAGTGCCCTGGAGTAGTAGGTGTTGCCGAGCGTAATCCTGGAGATGCGGCAGAGCATCCGCGGCGCCGGCCTGCCTATGGCCCAGAGGTCCAGCCTGATACCCTGCTGGAGCAGGAACGCCATAAAGAGCGATAGCTGGCCGTCACTGCCGGTCACGCGTGTGTCCAGGACTATCACCTTCGGCATGGGCTCGCCCACCCTGGACATGCCGGCTATGTCGGCCATGACATCGTTGATCGACGACGCCCTCGCTATCCTGTCCCCCAGGGAGGTCATTCCGGTCGTCGGGGAGTAAAACCTGGTCACTCCATCATTGCCCGACGAAATCTCCGTCACTCTGGACGGCCTCACCTCCCCTCGCCATACCACCTGGGTATTAGGCGTCCTGTCCCGGATGAAGTCGTGGAACGTCGACGAGGCCGCGCCCCTAAGCATGAGCATCTCAGTGCCGTCCACGGTCTCTATCCACGGGTCGTGGAGCGTTATCGCGCCAAGCGCCTCCTTGTGGCCCGGGTTGAGCCTGCTCACCCACCAAGAGCGCCCGGACACGCTCGACACGACAGGCCCCTTGCCGGTCCACGTCATGCTCCACGCGTCCTTCATGCCGGCGCTGACGGGCTTGAGGTCCGGCGAGGCGATGCCCGAGGGGAAGTGCGAGTACAGGGTGCCGTTCTCCGAGACTATGTAAAGCTCCCCCTGATTGCCCCACTCCAAGTCGCGGGGCATCTCGACGTCGATCCTGTCCAGCACCGACAGCGTGTACGAGTCGAGCACGTACACCCGCTCGTTGCCCCTGTCCGCCACTGCCAAAAGAGGACCGTACGACGCGGTCGCCACAGGCTCGAACAGCTTGCCGCCCGCGTCGGCCGGGTGCCAGACCGCCGTCTCCCCCATCGAGGGCATCCCGTAAAAACGCACCCTCCCCCCTATCCTGTCGGCCACCGCGAAGTACGTCGAGTCTATAAAGGCCGCGTCGGCCGCGTCAGCGCGAACCGAGCCAACCGGCTCCAAGGACGCGTCCTCGAGCTCTCCGCTCACCCTGAGCCTCAGTACCCCGCCATCCTTTTGAAAGAGCAGCGATTCATAGGCGTTCATCGGCACGACGGCCACAGGGCGGTAGGCCGGAACGCCCGCGGGCGCGCGTTTTTGCGAGCGGTTGAATATCCATACCTTGTCCCCGAAGGTATCACAGACAAATAAGAGGCTTCCGGACGAGCCGATCTTCCCGATGCCCTGCATCCCTCTCGATGAGACCGGGGCGTAGACCGGCACGTTCAGAAAGGAGTTGAGGTTGTGGCTGAAAAACGCCAATCCGGCGTCCATACCCTCCGGTTCGAGGGTCCTGTTCAGGATATCCCACTCCAGCTTCATGGTGTCCAGTATCATCCGCCCCCTGAAGTCGTCACGCCGCACCTCCAGGTATTCCGACATGGACTTCATCGCGTCCGTATAGCGCCCGAGGCGCCTCTGCGCAAGCGCCCTCATGTAATAGGCGTCGACGAAGTAGACGTTATGCTCCAGTGCGTCTCGCAGATTGTCCAGCGAGTCCCAAAGGCGGTTCTGAATGAAATAATCATACGCCTTGAGAAACGACCTCTCCGCCGCCTCCCTGTCCACCTCCGGAAGGCCGGCGCCCGCCGCCTCCGATACCCCCAATTGCGCGGACAGGACCAACAGCGCGCACAACACGAACGCAAGTGCGACTCCAAAACGCGCGCCGACCGCTCTGCCGCCAGTCATGCCCGCTCTCGCATCTGCCGCCCCGGCAACATCGCGCGCCATCCCTCCGCCCTCCTCTGTTTTACGTGCCATAGCCCAACTCCCATTGCCGATGTCTTTAGTTCCCTTAGGGAAAATCACATGCGCCCGGTAATGACGTCTATGCCCGCGAACGCGTAGTACGAGAGCGCCACCGCGACGGCCAGCAGAAATCCCACCAGGGCGCGCAGGTACGCCAACATGAGCGGCCCGCCCCTCCACTTGCCCCTGTAAATGTTCGCCACCGCCCGCGCCGCCGCAGCAGCCCCTACGAAAAAAGCGACGGCCAGCAGAGCCTGCAAATTAATCGCGTCCATCCTCATCGAGCCACCGTCAATCAAAAAATCGCGTCGCGTTCCACGCGCAAGGACGCGCGAACAACGATAGTGTATCATGATTTGCCGAGACAAATCGAGATGAACATGCAAAAAAATCGCTCGGGCGGGCGGACAAAATAAATGCAGCATCTGGGAAGAAAAACCGCAGGGCGCTGCCCTGCACCCGCCTTTGGCCCTTAACTAGTGCCTACTGCACAACTCACAAAAGCAGCATTAATCAACATTAGATGAAATAGAGAAACGCTTTCGGGCCTGTTTCCAAAGCAAAGAAGGTAACGCGGCGAAGCCGGTCCGTTTGGCGCTAGGCAGCATCCTGATCCAGCAGGAGTATAATTTTTCGGACGAAGAGACCGCGGCGATGATCCGAGAAAACCCTTATTTGCGGTATTTCTGCGGGATGCAGAGTTATGACAGCGGAGCGCCTTTCGACCCGTCAATGATGGCGCGTTTCAGGAAGCGCTTCACACCGGAAATACTGGGTGAGATCAATGAGATGGTCATAAAGTCCGCGTTGGGAGCGCATGAAGCAAAAAGGAAGAAGGCGTGCCGGAGGCGGCCAATCCAAACGTGCGCCCCCGACGCAAAAGGGACTGAGGACGGGGAACCGCCGGTTCCACCTGAGCCTGGCGGAGGACAATCCGCAAGTACAGAAGCCGCCAAGGTAATGGTTGAGACACTGCCGTCACGATGAATCTTGTCAAGGTAGTAATCTCTACAAAGTAGCAAAACCCTGATTGGCCTTAATTGGAGCTTCAATCATTAACACATTGACGATCTCAAGAAGATGAGCTTTATCCATCATACCACCGCTGTCTGTTTGGCCCTTGCAGCCTGCCTACGGCAGCGCTACCACTCCCGCTGGTATAGTAATTCCACTATTAATTCGCATAAGGATATAGAAGAGATACGCTCCGCGGTTAATGAGAACCCCGACATGACCTTGAATGAACTGATTGAGAAGCTGTCTCTCCCGATAATGAAGTCGCGGCTTTCAAAGCTGCTTATAAAACTTGGCTTCTTGTATGATACCGGTAGAGAAACAAAACGAGGATGTCATAGTTAAAAGTCAACTTAGGCGTCACGCGGAAATAAGTCAG
>JAISZL010000092.1 GCA_031269245.1 Synergistaceae bacterium
AGAGATCGCGGAACCCTATATCCGCCGCAGAGCCATGGCTCAGTTGGACAGGGGTTGCGTGGTCATCTTCGCGGCGGGCACGGGAAATCCTTTCTTCTCCACGGATACGGCGGCGGCTCTGCGGGCGGCCGAGATCGACGCGGACGTCATATTGCTCGCGAAGAAGATCGACGCGGTCTATTCGGACGATCCCAAGACGAATCCGAACGCCGTGCGGTATTCGCGGCTCACCCATCAAGAGGTGTTGGAGCGGGGGCTCGGCGTCATGGACAGCACCGCCGCATCCCTCTGCCGGGACAATCGCATACCCATTCACGTATTCGCGCTCGAGGAGCCGGGAAATGTGCGCAAAGCGATCTACGGCGAACCCATCGGGACGATCATAGACGATTGAAACGCGGATCGCCAATACGAAGATTGACGCAGATAAGGAGGAAATGGTTATGGCGGAAATATCCGATGTACAGGCAAGACTCGATGAAAAGATGGAAAAAAGCGTTTCCATCTTGAAGGAAAATCTCAATACGGTTCGCGCGGGGCGGGCCAATCCGGCTCTGTTGAACAAGGTTTCGGTGATGTATTACGATACGCCGACGCCACTGAAGAACATCGCCAATATTTCCGTACCCGACCCGCAATCGCTTTTGATCTCGCCCTTCGATCCAAAATCCCTTCATGAGATCGAAAAGGCGATCAATGTGGCGAATATCGGCATCAATCCGACGAATGACGGAAAGACGCTGCGGCTTCAGATCCCCTCGCTCACGGAAGAAAGACGCAAAGAGCTGACGAGGTTGGTGAAAAAATTCGGAGAGGACGCGAAGGTTGCGATCAGAAATGAGCGCAGAGACGCGAACGAGAAGCTGAAAAAGCAGGAGAAGTCCGGCGAGCTTACGGAAGACGATCTGAAAAACGAAGAAAAGGAAGTGCAAAAGAAGACCGACGACTGCATAAAGGAGATCGACAAGATCATCGGCGAAAAAGAAAAGGAAATATTGGAGGTGTGAGCGCGCTTCCTCGTCACATTGCCATCGTGATGGATGGCAACGGCAGATGGGCCGAGCGGCACGGCAAAAACAGATTGCAGGGGCATGATGCCGGCATGAAGGCGATGAAGGAGATTGTCAAACGATCTTCGACGCTCGGCATCGAGCATCTGACCGTCTACGCGTTTTCCACGGAGAACTGGAAGCGCCCGCGCAGCGAGGTCCAGGGTCTGATGGGGCTCTTCAGGTATTACCTCAAGGGGAAGATGGAGTCGATGCACAGACGCGGGGCGAGGGTTCGTTTCGCGGGGCACCTCGAGGTGTTTCCCGAGGACATCCGGGACATAGTCAATGAGGTCATGGAGCGCACCAGGGACAACGCCGGCATAGACGTGATCTTCTGCGTCAACTACGGAGGACGCCAGGAGATAGTCGACGCGGTCAACCGGCTGCTGGCTCAAAATACTCAAGGCCCCGTGACAGAGGAGACGCTGCGCGGCCTCATGTACGCCCCGGACGTCCCCGACCCCGACCTGCTCATCAGAACCGCGGGGGAGCTGCGGATGAGCAACTTCTGGCTGTGGGGCGGCGCGTACAGCGAGTATTTTTTTACGGACGTTTATTGGCCGGACTTCGACAGGGGCGAACTCGAGCGGGCCATCGACAGCTACGCCGGGAGGGAACGCCGATATGGGACTGCATAAGCCGCCCCAGGGGGCACGGATCAGGATACCGGACGAGGGCGTCTTCAACATGGAGTACGTCAGCCGGATCGTGGGTAGCGTCGTCGTCCTCGTCTGCGTCATGGCGGGGATCATGTACGAGAGCTGGGCCTGGAACATCGTGGCGTCAGTGATAGCCATCGGCTCCCTCGCGGAGCTTTACCGCCTCATGTCCACGAAGTACAGGCTCTCGCGCGGATGGGGGTTGTCCGGCGCGGTGCTCATGCTCGCGGCGGTCTCCATGCGCTCAAGTTTCTCCCTGCTGCTCGTGATTTTAGCCATAGTGGCCATGCTGGTCCTGTTCACCGAGGTTGTGAGGAGACAGAGCATGGGACACAGCTACGCGCTCTTCAACCTCGGCGGCACGCTAGCTGGGCTGATATACGTCGTCCTGCCGTGGTGCTTCACGATACTCATGCGGATGCGCCCCGACGGGCAGATGTATCTCCTGACGATCTTCTTCTGCACCTGGAGCTGCGACGTCGGCGCCTATATCGTCGGCACCAGCTTGGGCTCGACCCACCTATGCGACAGGGTGAGCCCCCACAAAACCCTGGAGGGTTTTATAGCCGGGGTCGTATCGAGCACCGTCTGCGGCTCTATCCTGCCCGTCGTGTTTGGGATAGAGCCGTTCCCGTGGGTCATCCTGGGGGCGCTCTGCGGCGTGGCGGGGCAGCTTGGGGACTTGGCGGAGTCCGTTCTGAAGCGCGAGGCTGGCGTCAAGGACACAGGACATGCGATACCCGGGCACGGGGGGTTTCTCGATCGCTTCGACAGCATCCTCATAAACGCGACCCTCATCTTCTTCATAATAGAGATCATAAGTTGAGCGGCATGGAGGGAAGAGGATCGAGGACGAGGGTGGCCGTGATAGGCGCGACGGGAAGCGTGGGCGGCTCGGTGCTTGACATATGCGCCCGGTTCCCGGATCGCTTTCAGGTCGTGGCGGTGGCCTGCCGCTCCAACGCGCGGGAGCTGCTCGGCGCGGCGTCTCGCTTCCGCGCGAAGTATGCGTGCCTGTACGCTCCCCGAGACGGCCAGTCGGATACCGCGCGCGAGTTCGGGCTGCGCGGGGCGGAGCTGTTGACTGGGCGGGACGGGCTCGAGTGCGTGGCGTCGATGCCGGAGGTCGATCACGTCGTGTTCGCCTCGTCCGGCACGGACGCGATAACGTCCCTCCAGCGCGCCCTCGCATCCGGCAAGGACGTGTCTCTGGCGAACAAGGAGAGCGTCGTCGCGGCAGGGCCTTGGGTGATGCCGTTCGTGCGCCGTCCAGGTCAACTGCGCCCGCTCGACAGCGAGCACAGCGCGATATGGCAGTGCGTGAGGGACGAACCGCCGGGCAGCGTGAGCCGCGTCTTGCTGACGGCGTCCGGGGGGCCTTTCAGGGATTGGACACTCGGCATGATGCGGGACGCGACGCCCGAAGACGCCCTCAAGCACCCGGTCTGGCCGATGGGGGCCAAGATAACGATAGACTCCGCGACGCTCATGAACAAGGGCATAGAGTGCATAGAGGCGATGCGGCTCTTCGATCTCCCCGCGGACGGTGTGGGTGCGCTCATACACCCAAGCTCGCAGGTTCACGGCCTGGTCGTGTTCAAGGACGCCACAGTGAAATTGCTCCTCTACCGCCCGGACATGCGCGTGCCTGCGGCTGCCGCCCTGGCGTGGCCCGATCGACTGCCGCTCGGGGAGATGAGCGGGTTTGGAGAGTTGCCTTCGGACGAGTGGTCTTTGAATTTTTCCAAGCCTGACGAGAATCGCTTCCCCTGCTTTAAGATCGCGCTGGACGCGGGGCGCGCTGGCGGGGCCTATCCGCCTCTGCTGATAGGGGCGGACGAGGCGGCGGTGAACGCCTTTTTGAGAGGATATATTCCATTTTTAGGGATATCAAATATAATAGAGTCTACTTTGGAAAGATATTCCGGTCCAAGGCCATCCACGCTCGAGGACGCGATAGAGCTCATATCGCTGGGCGGCTCCATGGCAGAGTCAATAATTTCCGCTTCAGGAGGATAAGCGCAAAATGTCAAGTCTAGTCTCATTTTTAATCAGCATGGTCTCGTTTCTGATAGTGATAGGGATATGCGTGATAATACACGAGGGGGGGCACTACCTGTCGGCGGTGTGGCGCAACGTCCAGGTGCACGAGTTCGCGTTCGGCATGGGCCCGGTGTTGTTCTCCAGGCGCAGGAACGGAACCCTGTGGTCCATCCGCGCGTTCCCGATCGGCGGATTCGTCCGTATGGAGGGCGAGGAGGACGAGCCGAAGCCGGGGGACGTGCCGGACCTGACCAGGTCCTTCAACATAAAGAAACCGTGGGAGAGGCTCATCATCATCGCCGGGGGCGCGCTCTGCAACATCGTACTCGCGTGGTTGCTGACGAGCTTGTTGCTGGGGGGCTACGGCGTGGCGGACATGAAGTCGACCGTCATAGGCGGTGTGATGGAGGGTCATCCCGCCGCGCGGATGGGCGCGCTCCCCGGTGACAGGGTGGTGTCGATAAACGGGGTAATGATAAGCGAGTGGTCTGGGATACGCGAGACGCTCCAGACGATAGATTCCGACGAGGTCAGCATAGTAGTGTCGAGGGACGGATCGGAGATAACGCTCTCCGGCGCCATTCCAATCGGGGCTGAGAGCGGCGTTCGACTTTGGGGCGTTCAGCCGGGCAGGGCGAGGTATCCGTTTTTCAAGGCGGTATTCACAGGGATGAGCTACTGCTGGCAGATGAGCGTCGAGATACTGACGGGGCTGTGGAGGATGATCGCGGGCAAGATAGCGGCGGACGTGGCCGGGCCGGTCGGCATAGCCGCTATGGCCGGCGACGCCGCCCGGCAGGGTTTCTGGACCTTCGTCACATTCCTCTCCGTCATCAACCTGAACCTGGGCCTGCTGAACCTGCTCCCGCTCCCCGCGCTGGACGGTGGGCGGCTGGTGTTTCTGTTGGGTGAGATGATATTCAGGCGCAAGTTCCCCGAGAAGTGGGAGAACAGAATCCACATGGTGGGGTTCGCCATGCTCCTTTCGCTCATAGCCCTTGTGACGTGGAAGGACATAGTGAGGCTTTTCACTCAGTGAAGATAAAAAATATAGACGCGCCAAAGCACAAAGACATGCCTGAGGAGGACTCGCCAATGATGAGATTTTCAAAGCCGCTCCGAACATATGTTGTGTGCCGCGCCGCCGTGCTGCTGACGATATCCGCCTTCTTGGTCCTGACGCTCGCCGCGGCCTCGTTAGCGCTGACGGCCGAGGAATTTTACGGTAACGCTCAGGAGATAAAGGACATCAACGCGTTCGCGGCCACCTGCCAGAGTGCGCACGAGACGGGTTTCTGGACTTCGCATCTCTGGAAGAAGGCGAACAACGGCGCCGGCATAAAGGCCGACAAGAACTGGATCAAATCGGGGCGTCCGGCGGTCAGGAAAAAATCCGGCGAGAGCGTCGGAGGGAAGACCGTCTACCGCGAGTCGTACTTTCGCGCTTACTCCTCGCTCGATGAGTTTCTGGCGGATTACCGTGTCAAGATAACCAGGGATTATCCGCTCGCTGCCAAACACTCGGACACGATGTGGGGATATTTTTCATCGCTTCAAAAGGGGAGAAATGGGTCCTGGGCCACCACGCAGAGATATTTCGAGTACATGGCCGACAAGGCTCTCCGCCTCGCCCCCAAGCTCTTGGGCACCGAGTGGCGGGCCCAGCTGCTCGAGGAATACCGCGAGGCCCGGGCTCGCGGACTGCTATCCAAGAAGGAAATCGTGATAGTGGAGAAGAAGTTGGTCGCAGCCGGAATATCGACGAAATAACGCCGTCGGCATCCGAGGCTAATTGCTCAGGCACCAGGATATTACGTAGAAGATATAGATATGAGCTGGATAAAACACGTAGAAGAAGTATTTCCCGAGCGCGCCGCCTGGTCCCCTCTTGCCGTTGTAGGTCAAAATCGGGATTGTTGCGGCGGATATGAGCCACTGAGCGGGGCCAACCATGAAGAAGCCCAAAAGCCCGTAGGCAATCGGGATTGCCGCCTGGGCACACCGCCTCCCCTGGAAGAGGTGAAATAGGACGCCCATGAGCGCGAACAAGACCCCGCCCTCGACCGTCAGCGGGCTGGGTATATATATCAGCATGGCGGTCTGGAGCCAGACTGGCATCGTTTCGCCCGTGATGAACGGAGCCGCGCCGACCGCGAACGGTATCATCATGCCAAGCAGTGCTAGCGCGAGGCGGCCCGGTTTTTTCTCCCTCACCGCGCCCAGGAACATGTCGGCTAGCGCCATATAAAGGACGGATACGAAGAGCGTACCGAAGATATTGTTTATGAGCGACAGCTCGTCCGACCTCATGGAAAGAGTCATGATGTGCGAGACGGCGCTCATGGACTCGAACCCCGCCAAGAGGAGCATCATATACCTGGCCTTGTTGCGGGTATGGCGATAGCCCTCCGCGCAGAAAAACAGGAAGATCGGAGCCACCGGGCGGCCGAGCCACGCAAACCATTCTGGCACACCAAAGATGTAGAACATCTGGTGCAGATGGTCGAATATCATCAAAACGATTCCGGCAATCTTGAGCTCGAAGCCGGAAAACACCTCCCAATTAGGTTCCTTTGATTCATTTGAGTTTAATCCTAAGACAGACATTTTTTCACTCCTTACGAGACGATACACGATAATTATAACACTAAAAAGTGTGAAATGCCTAGGAATTTAAAATCACCGCGCCATGCGCAAAATAAACCCCTCTCAGCAAGCATGATGCGGCTCAAGCGCTTGTCCAGACCTGTTTTTTAACTCTTCACCCTTCAGGCCTTTGATTTTCAATTGGTATGAGTCATGGGGTGCGCCATTAACGCTCTGTTGAAATTGGATTGGTATGAGCGCAAATTGATGGGGGGAGAAGCGTGAGACCTCTCCTCCCATCAACACTCAGTCACGGCTGATACGATTCGCTACCAATAGGCTGTTTTTGATGTGGCTGAACGGTTATCCAAACCCGTTTTAACGCTTCACCCTACAAGCCTTTGATCTCAAATTGGTGTGAATACCCGCAATTTGTCTATTACGACTTCTTGATGGACAGCACCCTGCTCTCGGACACCCGGAGCCTCGGGGCAGCTATGCGTATGACCCCGTTTTCGAACAGAGCCTCGGCCTTGTCGGTGTCGACCTCGAACGGAAGGCTCACGTCATAGTTGAACGCCGAGGAGGTTTTTCTGCTGTACCACGTCCTGCTGTCGTCCTGTCCTCCCTTGTCCTCCGACTCGCTCTTCGACTTGATCTGAATCCTGTCCTTCGAGGTGCGTATCTCCACCTCGTCCGGGTTCACCCCCGGCGCCTCTATCGACATGACGAGCTTGCCGTCCTGCTCGTACATGTCGAAATCGGTGAAACTCGTCGACCCCATGACGCTGGGCGCCCACATGAGCCTGTTAAACAGGTCGTCGATGTCGAGCGGGGACCTCCTGTGGGTTGCCGGTGAACTCAAGTTGCTCCTGAACGGCGTAAGTGCGAACATCTTTATTCCCTCCTAATTTTTATTTTGCGTTGACCTTCATTGACTAAGCGCATGATATAATGCTTTTTCATTATTGTCAATAGGTTAGGTGAAAGTTAGTCAAACGCGGGGTGAAAATAAAAATGATAACGGGTCCAGGGAGCTAGCTCCCTGGCGGGTGCGGGCAGAACCCACGGTTTTGATCCCGTGGTTTGAGGGGGTGCGCGCGATCTTGATTTATCCTTTTTTTGCTGGGATAATGACGATTTGAAATGACATCGAGGTTTGGAGGTTGTGTTTGCGATGGCGGGCATGGGCGAAGACGAAAATTACTGGCCTCGGCTGAGCGACATACAGAGGGCACGGCAGCGCGTAGGCGATGTGGTGGCGCACACTCCTCTTTCTTTGAACGCGCCGCTTTCGGAGAGGTACGGCGCAGAGGTGTGGCTTAAGCGCGAGGATTTGCAGGTGGTCCGCTCTTATAAGATACGCGGAGCTTACAACAAAATATCCAGCCTCTCCCCCGGTGAGCTCGAGCGCGGAGTGGTATGCGCGTCGGCGGGGAACCACGCGCAGGGCGTTGCGTTCGCCGCGATGCGCCTCGGGGTGGAGGCAACGATATTCATGCCAAAGCCAACCCCACAGCAGAAGATAAAGCAGGTCAGGATGCACGGCAGGGACAACGTGCGGATAGTTCTCTCCGGCGACACCTACGATGACTCGTGCCAGGAGGCGCTGGAGTTTTGCGGGTCGGGCGGACAGAGCTTCATACATCCGTTCGACGACCCGCTCATCATAGAGGGGCAGGGCACGCTGGGCCTGGACATACTCAACGACGCGAGGCGCTCCGTGGACTACCTGCTCCTCCCGATAGGCGGCGGGGGTCTGGCCTCGGGCGTGTCGAGCGTCTTCAAGGCGATAAGCCCGGAGACGAGGATCATAGGCGTGGAGGCGGCGGGCGCCCCGTCAATGAAGAGATCGTTCGAGGAGGGGCGAGTCACGACGCTCGACGAAATCGACACATTCGCGGATGGGATAGCTGTCCGCACGCCGGGCACCATGACCTACAGGATATGCAGGAAGAATCTCGACGACATAATAGTGGTTCCGGAGGGACGCATCTGCTCCACGATACTGGAACTTTATAACGAGAGCGCGATAGTGGTCGAGCCAGCGGGAGCGGCCTCCATCGCAGCGCTGCCCGGTCTGGGCGGCGCTATAAGGGGCAAGAGCGTCGTCTGTGTCGTGAGCGGCGGCAACAACGACATCACCCGAATGGAGGAGATAAAGGAGCGCTCCATGCTTTACGAGGGGCTGAAGCACTACTTCATGGTGCGCTTCCCCCAGCGGTCCGGCGCGTTGCGGGAGTTCCTGGAGAAGGCTCTGGGCCCCGACGACGACATAACCATGTTCCAGTATACCAAGAAAAATTCGAGGGAGAAGGGGCCGGCGATAGTGGGCGTTGAGATATGTTCACCGGCCGATTTCGAGCCGCTTCTGTCGCGCATGAAGGCGAACAATATAGCCTACGAGTACCTCAACGACAAACCGGACCTGCTGACGCTCATCTGATATCAAAAATCAGTGTTTTCGTTAGAAATAGGGTCAGGTCCTTCGGCAGGAAGCTCCTGAAGGAAATTCTTTCCCCGCTTCTTGGGTGTTTGAAGGATAGTTTCCACGAGTGCAGGAATACCCTTGGGCTCTCGAACGGGTTTTTTCTCGACGGGGCGTAGAGCGCGTCACCTACCAGCGGGCAGCCTATCGCGTTCAGGTGAACCCTTATCTGATGAGTCCTGCCGGTGTGGAGCGCGCAGATCAACAGGGAACAGCCGCCCGCGCTCCAGAGCGTCTCGTAATCCGTCACTGAGGGTTTGCCATCGTCCCTCACGGCCATTTTTTTCCCGTCCGCGAGGTCCCTCGCTATCGGCATGTCGATGCGCGCGCGCCTTGGGCGCGGGGTACCGTGGCAGAGCGCGAGGTAGGTCTTGTCCACGGTGCGCGATTTAAATGCGGCCCATAGTTTTTCCTGGGCAAATCCGTTGCGGGCCGCGACCATGAGGCCTGAGGTGGTGGCGTCGAGCCTGTGTACGATACCCGGCCGCGCCACGCCGTTCAGGTTGCCCAGCTCCGGGAAGCGGAAGAGCAGCCCGTGCACCAGCGTCCCGCTCCAGTGCCCCGGCGCCGGGTGAACGACAAGCCCGGCGGGTTTGTCGATCACGATTATGTCCTCGTCGGAGTGGACTACGCCGAACGGCACGTCCTCCGGTTCGAGGTCCAGTTTCTCCGGCTCGGGCACGTCTATGACGTAGCGCTCGGCCACTTCGATCTTGGTCGACGGTTTTACCCGGCGCCCGTCGGCGGGCGCGACTCGCCCGTTTTTTATCAGACTCTTGGCGTAGGACCTGCTGACGCCGAGCTCACGCGATACGGCGAAATCCAGCCGGTGCCCCGCCAAGTCGCAGGACACGAACATGTCATGAGAGACGGGGGCTGGGACATTATCCGCCCCGTCAGCCGGAATGTCCGGAACCACGCTGCCCCTCCAGGTACATGCCGGCCGGGAAGCCGAGCTCCGGCCAGGTGTCAGGGTTCTCCGGAACACCCCTGTGGCTGCACCCG
>JAISZL010000060.1 GCA_031269245.1 Synergistaceae bacterium
TGAGAGTTTCTTCGCCAACCTGAAAAAAGAGGCGGTACACTGGGCACATTTCAAGACCAGAGAGCAGGCCCGCCAAGCTATGTTCGCCTACATCAACGGTTTTTACAACACCCGGCGAGCCCAAAAACGCCTGGGCTATCTTAGCCCGCTGGAGTGGTTGAAGAATTGGTATCGTAGTAGTACAAATCTGGCTGCTTAACTTTCTGTCCGAAAAAGTGTTGACGACCCTAAATTCGTTTATTAGCCGCTCTATTCCAGCCAATTTAACTCCTGTTGAATCTCTTGCCTCTCCATCACCCATATACTGACATCCCCCTTTTCTGCCAATATATCACCACGCAATAAATCAGTAAATACAAAAAATTTATATCTAAACTCCATTCGAATGGGAGCTATGGCGCCAAGATCGTTTGCGAGTATAATAAATAAAGTATCGGCCAAGGAGGTTTCGTCAGATGGACAAGATCAGATTCAAGGACACGGACGACTACATCTCGATGCTGGGCTTCGGGTGCATGAGGCTCCCCGTGGACAGCGCGGGCGAGATCGATCGGGCTGCGGGGTTCGACATGGTGGACCACGCCATCGCCAACGGGGTCAACTACTTCGACACGGCTTACGTCTATCACGGCGGCAAGTCCGAGCTGTTCATGGGCGAGGCGCTGGAACGCCACCCGAGGGACAGTTTTTTCCTCGCATCGAAGATGCCGGTGTGGCTCGTAAACGACGAGGGCGACGTGACGCGATACTTCGAGGAGCAGTTGACGAAATGCCGGGTCGATCACTTCGACTACTACCTCGTCCACGCGTTGAACAGCGAGAGGTTCGAGACCGCGAAACGCTGCCGGATATACGAAATATTGCTGGAGGAGCGGCGCAGAGGCAGGCTGCGCCACCTCGGCTTCTCGTTTCACGACACGCCCGGCGTGCTGGAGGACATCGCCGCGGCCTACGACTGGGAGTTCGCCCAGATCCAGCTAAACTACCTCGACTGGGAGGTGCAGGACGCGAAGAGGCAGCATCGGATACTGCTCGACGCGTCGATACCGATCATCGTGATGGAACCGGTGAGGGGCGGGACCTTAGCCTCGCTCCGCGAGCGGTCGGCGGAAATATTCAAGGAGGCGAACCCGGACGAGACGCCCGCATCGTGGGCCATGCGGTTCGCCGGGTCGCTGCCGGGGATCATGACGATACTCAGCGGAATGTCGTCCATGCCGCAACTGCTGGACAACATCAGGACAATGAGCGGTTTCAAGCCCCTTGACGACGGAGAGCGCGCGACGATAGCGCGCGCTCTCGAAGCCTACAGGCTCGCGGCGAACATTCCCTGCACCAACTGCCGCTACTGCGTGAGCTGTCCGATGGACGTCGACATCCCGCAAAATATAGCGATATACAACAACTACCTCTCGAAGAGGGACGACAACGAGGCACTAGCCAACATGCTCTTCGAGCTGGAGTACACCTTGGTCGGCGGGAAACATGGCGCCGGGTTGTGCGCCGACTGCAGGGAGTGCCTCCAGAAGTGCCCGCAGAGAATAGCTATACCGGATTGGATGGAGGCCATAGCGGGACTGGACAAAAAGCTGAAGGCGGCCGGCTGAGGAGCCCCCCTTGTTTTAAAACATCTTCTTCTTCCACAGGAGCACGGTGACGGCTATCGTAAGCGTCACCGCGACGTAGAGGGCGTAGACGAAGCCATAGGGGTTCCCCTGCCACGGAACAGTCACGTTCATGCCGAAGAAGCTCGCGATCATGGTCGGTATGGACATGGCTATGGTGACGGACGTGAGGAACTTCATGACTATGTTGAGGTTGTTCGATATCACGGAGGCAAAGGCGTCCATCATGCTCGCCAGGACCTCGCCGTGCATCTGGACCATCTCTATCGCCTGGTCGAACTCGACCCTCACGTCCTCCAGCAACTCCTCGTCCTCCTCGCGGAGCTTCACGAGGTGATGCGCGCCAGGGTTCTGGAACATCCTCATTAGCCTGTCCACCACGGACCTGTCCGAGCGGAGCGAGACGGTGAAGTACGTCAGGGCCTTCTGAAGGTCCAGGAGGAGGAACAGCTCCTTGTTCTTCATCGACCGGCGCAGGTCACGCTCAATCTCGTCCGTGCGCCTGTTCATCAGCCGCAGGTCCTTCAGGAAGAGGACGGCGCTCTTGTAGAGTATCTGGAGCAGAAAGCGCGTGCGCTTCCTGGTGTCGAAAAAGAGGTGATGCAGGTTGTCGAAGTCCTCCAGGACCTCGTTCTCCTCGAGGCAGACGGTCGAGACGTAATCGGGCGATATTATTATGCCAAGCGGCACCGTGTCGTAGCCGAACGACGACCCGTCGTCGCACTTCGGGACGTTCGTTATTATGAGTATATGGTCATCCTCCATCTCTATGCGCGAGGACTCCTCCATGTCGAGCGCGGCCCGGAGGAAGTCGAGGGGGGCGTCCGTTATCTCCGACACGATGCGGAGCTCCGACGCGGACGGCCTCACCAGGTTGAACCACGCTCCAGGCCCGACACCCTCCCCCATCTGCATGTCTATCTCCTTCAATCCATCCGAACGCGTCATGTTTATCTTAAGCAAATCGTTCAATACCCCTCTTCGGTATGTTTGGTAAACACTAACCCATTCGATTGTACAGGCAACCAGTGGAAAACGAAACCCCAAATGGACGCGAGAAATGCCGATTCACCGCAGGCGGCCCGAACCGCACTCACGCTCGGGCCGACGCTCCGCCGGTCAACCCGCGGCTGCGTCATACCAAGTTGATTTCAATCGGGCGTTAATGGCAAGCCTTGTAGCGCGCAGACACTGCCTTAAAATCTCTTAACTTTAGGCCTTTGATTTCAAATTGGTATCAGCCCCTTCGAACCGCGCCGCGCCGGCCTTGAACGCGCGAACGTTGAGGTCGAGCAGCTTGGGCGGGACCAAGTCCGCCAGAACGCCCTCCCAGTCGATGCCGCCGAGCCCCATCCCCTGAATGAGCGCGCCCAGCAGGACCACGTTCTGCGCCTTAACGTCGCCGAGACCGCTCGCTATCCGCCCGGCATCGAACTCGATCATGTTGGGGACCTCCGCCTTCAGCATCTCTATGACGCCGGCGGGGTACGCTGCCTCTCCCGTCAGAACGGAGAGTGGATGGATCTCGTAGTCGTTCACCACGAGCGCCCCTCCGAGTCTCAGGTAACCCAGCCACCTGACGGCCTCCGCCTTCTCGAACGCGACCAGGATATCCGCCTCGCGCTCGTTGATTATCGGGGAGTAGACCTTCGGCCCGAACTTGACGTGCGTCGTGACGCTGCCGCCGCGCTGGGACATCCCGTGGATCTCCGACATCTTGACGTCGTGCCCCGCTCTCATCAACCCCTCCGATAAAATCTTGGAGGCGAGTATGGTGCCCTGCCCTCCGACCCCGACCAGCAGGATGCTCTTGGTCCCGCCGGCCGCGCCGAGGCGATTTTCGGATTTGACGGCTCCGTCAGTCATTGAACTCACCCACCTTGGATATGGCGTTCTTAGGGCAGACCTGCGCGCAAATCGCGCAGCCGTTGCACATCATCCGGGCTATCTCTACCGCGCCCTCCCGCAGGGATATGGCCGGGCACCCCACCTTTAAACACACCTTGCACTTAACGCACAGGTCCCCGTCGACCTGGCAGCTCACGTTCTCCCGCCCGCGCGTGACGTCCTTTATCAGGGCGCAGGGCCGTGTGGTGATTATCACGTATATGTCTCCCGCGTCATATGCCTCGCGCACCGCCTCGCGCACCCGTGTCAGGTCGTAGGGGTCAACGAGTCTCACGTTCTCCCGCCTCACGCCGCAGGCGACGCAGAGTGCCTCCAAGTCTATCCGGCATGTCGGCTCCCCCGCTATGGTGCGGCCCGTGCCCGGGTTGTCCTGGTGCCCCGTCATAGCGGTCGTCCTGTTGTCCATGATGAAGAGCGCCATGCCGCTCTTGTTCACCACGGCGTCGATCAGGCCGGTCACGCCCGAGTGGAAGAAGGTGGAGTCACCGATCACGCCGAACACCTTTTTCACGGCGCTTCCGTCGCCTCTCGCGGCCCCAGGCATCGAGAAGACCTTGCTGAAGCCGATGCCGGCCGACACGCCAGCCCCCATGCAGATCACCGAGTCGGCGACGCCGAGCGGCGGCATGACCCCAAGCGTGTAGCAGCCGATATCGCTGCTCACCACGACGTCCTTGTACTTGGCGATCTCGTAAAAAATACCCCTGTGCGAGCAGCCGGGACACAGCACCGGAGGACGGGGCGGCGGCGGCGCGTCCACGCCGTAGGCGCGCTCTTCGCCAGCGCCCAGAAGCGCGCGCTTCACGATGCCGGAGTTGAGCTCGTCCACCGCGGGAATGGCCGACTTGCCGACGCAACTTATGCCCAGCTGCCTGACAAAGCTCTCGATATACGGCTCGTTCTCCTCCACCACGTAAAGCGTCTCCACCTCCGATGCGAATTTTTTTATCGTCTCGTCCGGCAGCGGGTGCGTGAAGCCGAGCTTCAGGAACGACACGGATCCCCCGAGCTCGGCGAAAGCCTCGCGCGCGTGCTGATACGAGATGCCACTCGTTATCACCCCTATTTTGCGCACTGACCCCCACTCCACCCAGTTGTAGGGACAGTCGTTCGAGAACTTGCGCAGGCGTCTCTCCCTCTCCTCCAGAAAATAGCGCCTGCGCTTCGCGGAGGCCGGCGCCATAACCGTCTTCCCAGGGTCTTTAACGTAGGGCTTTATAGGCACCTCGACGCGCGCCCCTGTTTCGACTACGCTCTTGCTATGGCAGATCCTCGTCGTGACGCGGAAGAGCAACGGGGCGTCGAAGCGCTCCGATATCCCGAAGGCATCCCTCATAAAATCGAGGCACTCCTGGCTGTCCGACGGCTCCATCATCGGCAGCTTGGCGTGCGGCGCGTACCAGCGGTTGTCCTGCTCGTTCTGCGAGCTGAAGAGCCCGGGGTCGTCCGCGGTTATGACGACGAATCCGCCGTTCGATCCGATATATGACATGGTAAAAAGCGGGTCCGCCGCCACGTTCAAGCCTACGTGCTTCATGGCGGCCATTGACCGAGCCCCCGCCAGCGACGCGCCGGCAGCCACCTCGACAGCCACCTTCTCGTTCGTGGACCACTCGGACTTTATCTCCGCATACCGCGAAACGTTCTCCAGTATCTCCGACGACGGCGTGCCCGGATACGCCGCGGCGACGTGACAGCCAGCCTCCCACGCGCCGCGGGCGATGGCCTCGTTGCCCGTCATTATCTCCTTCATGCGCAACTCCTCCTGGGTGCAAGAAATTTTTCAACGTTCGAAAAAATACCGAGGGACTCAAAGATTATACATGAGGCAGGCGCCCAACGCCCCGCCAAACAAAAAATCTCAGGCCCTTTTCAGGAAAAGTCGATTCGGTGAAAAATTATGAGGAGAGTGCGGGGAGCTTGCTTCCTGATGGAGCTGTACGACGACGGACCGTGAGCTCCGCCCACGCCCGCAAGGGGACTCAAGTCCCCTTGATTCCTCGATCGGGGAGTCCAGAGGAGCTGAACGCCTCTGGCGGAGCGCGGGACAGAGCCCCGCGCTCTCGTCATCCGGCAACCGACATGACCGCCACTATCACGAGGTTGATGGCCAGCAGGATCGCGAGCAGCTTGCCCACGAACCGCAGCCACCTGTCGTAGGACACGTGCCCGAGCGCCAACGCCCCCATGACGACCGCGTAAGTCGGCGTGGCCAGGTTCACTATCCCGGCGGCGCTCTGATAGATGGTGACCATCACGTGCGCCGGCACACCGCAGAGGACGGACAGCGGAGCCATGATCGGGATCGTCGCCGACGCCAGCCCGGAGGTGGACGGTATGAGGAACGTCATAGGAATGTAGAACAGGAACGACAGGACGGCGAACACCGGCTTCGGAAGCCCAGCGAGCCCGACCTCGCCCCAGTGCAGAACTGTCGCCGTGAGCTGGCCGTCGTTCATTATGACCTGAATCCCCCGCGCAAGCCCCACTACAAAGGCGACTCCGACGAGATCCTTCGCGCCCTCGACCACCGCCTCCGCTATGTCGTATTCCTTCATGCCACCCACCTTGCCTATGACAATCGACATGATCAGGAAGAGCATCGTTATCTCCTGGAAGTACCAGTCGCCGAAGGGAATCATCCCGCGCCCGAGCAGGTCCCCTAACACGGGGATCCCTCGCAGGGACTCCGTCGTGCTCTCGAAGACCGTGAAGTTCTCATTTATCGCCGTCCACGGTATCAGGGAGCTGACCATGATCACGAATGTGATCCCGAAGAGCCACAGAACGCGCCTCTGCACCGAAGTCACGGCGGAGACGTCTCTCTTGGCCCTGCTGAAGAACTTGATATCGTCGTCCCACACGTCGGCCGCGACCGAAGCGCTCCTATCGGCCTGAATGCGCACCGCGTAGCGATAGACGTAGGCGATCGAAATCGCGAGCGACACCACGAATATAAGCGCCCTCCAACCGATGCCAACCCCCGGAGATATGCCAGCGCTCTGCGACGCTATGCCGGTCGCGAACGGGTTGATGGTCGAGCCGAGGCAGCCGGCGCCCGCGCCCAGAAGTATCACGGCAACCGCCGTTATGGTGTCGAAACCGGCGCTCAGCATCATCGGGACCAGCAGAGGGTAAAAAGCTATGGTCTCCTCCGACATGCCATACGAGGTCCCGCCGAGGGCGAATATCACCATCAGGATCGGTATGAGGCGCTTTTCCCTGCCGCCCGAGCCGGTTATCATCGACGCTATCCCGGCATCGATGGCCCCGGTGCGAGTCACCACTCCGAGAAATCCGCCGAAGATCATTATGAAGAACGAGACCTCGATGGCCCCCGGAGTGGAATCGGTCCCGAGCATCCCGCGCACCGGGGACATGAACACCTCCCACGCCCCCTGGCGGGTGCTCTCCACCTGGCGGTAAGTCCCCGCCACGTACTGCCCCTCATCCGTGACCTCGTACTGCCCCGCTGGGATAAACCAAGTGCCCGCTGCCACCGCTATGATGATGAGGAAAAGTATCGAGTATGATGATGGCATTTTAAATTTCCCGCTCACGATTTCAGCTCCCCTCTCTAATAAAAAATCTAACGTTTCACTACTATAAAACCTTGACACAAAATATCAATGGGAAAAGGCTCAGCGAGGGGGAAAAGGGGTAAAAAACAGTATAAGATGACAATAATCCTGTCAAATTGCGTGAAAACGCGACGCGCATGGCTCGTATCGGGCGGGTTCTTTGCGCTCCGGGCGGCATCCTCCGCCATCTGAAAAGATAAAGATTCAAACACAGTCGAAACCAGCTTCATAAAATGTTTGAATATCGTTCCGGCCATTTAATCAGCGCTCCCCGAAAGACCGAAACCGCGGATTCGGCCCGCGCTAAAAGTTCAGGGGGACCGCCCTATAATGGGACTGCCCCCCTGCCCGCCGAAGCGCGAAACGCGGCGCGGCCGGTTACGGCTGGTAGAGCCATATTGCCGACGCCTCGCTGATGCCGAACTTTATCTCCATGCCGTTCATCTCGAACACGAAGGATGCCCCGTTGGCACCGCTCGTTTTTTTAATGCCAGAGATCTCCACGCCCGGTATGAACCCCGCGGCGGAGAGCCGCTTGCGCAGCTCGTACTGAGCCGTGACGCGCGCGATGATGCCGCCTGACCCGTCCGGCATCAGGCAGAGCGGTATGGGTAGATCGTGCGGCGAGTCCAGCTTCGCCAAGAGCTCCTCCAGCCACGCCTCCTTGTTGCGCTCGGCCATGGAGATGGCGTCCGTGAAGGCGGCTAGCCTGCGCTCCGTGGCCTCGTCTATCTCGTGCTCCATGACGCACGCCACGTTCTGCGCCCTGTCCCTCGTGAAGCCCAGGATACGCACGAAAAAGTCTGTCAAAAACTCGTGTCTCCTGTAGACGGCAAGAGCCTTGCCCCGCCCGTCGCTCGTCAAAATGACATCACCATAGCGCTCGTGCTCCAGGAAACCGTCGCTCTTCATCCTCTTCAGGGCAGCGGTTATGGTGGCCTTAGTGACGCCCAGGTTCTTCGCCATCCGCGTAACGGTGGCGATCTCACCGGACATCTCTATTTCCAATATAGCCTCAAGATAGTCCTCGACCCTCGCAGTTAGATTCATATCTTCTCCTATTGAGATGCGATCCCGCGGCAATGGATGACACCGGACAAATTAGACGAACATGCCGCTCCGCTCACTAAGTGTATCCTTAATCGTCAGATTGTGTCAAGCGCGCGAAAAATATCTTGTCCACGTATTCGGAGGTCGCGGCCGCCAGCATCGCCGGGTAGAGCGGGCGGAACGCGATGGTGTCCCCTGGCCTGTACCCCCCTTCGTGGTGCCGCAGGGAATCCGCGTCCGTGACGTCCACTATCAGATGGTCGCTCGACGCGGTCACGATGTGGACGTCGTCCCTCAGCGGCTCGATCCTGTCGACGTTCACGTCCTGGCGGCCGATCCCCAGGAGCGCGCGTTTCCTCACGCCTCTGTCGATGAAGACCGGCCTCTCCCCGAACGACTGCATTCCTATCTCGCCGCTCGGCACGCTCGGTTTGTGCTTGCATTCGACCACCTCCGCCACTATAGTCACGGCGCCGCGCTCCAGGTATGGTATCTCACGGTCAAACGCCGTATCCATACCGAGCAGCGCGCCCTCGCATACGCGCAGTTGGTTGACCTGGCGCGGCGCGTTCCCCTCCTCCACAACCTTGAGGCAACACGTGCCGCCGGCGCTGACCACCGGCAACTCGCAGTCCAGCGAGTCCTGGAGCATGTCCCTGTACGACACGAGCCTCTCCAGGTTCTCGCGTGACGGCAGGAGACCAGACGCGCATGCGAAATTCGCTGCCACCCCGACGATCCTGACCCCTCCCCTCAGGCCGGCGAAGTACTCGGAGGCGTGAGGCAGCTCCCTCGGCCAAAAGCCCTCGCGCAGGTCTCCGACGTCGATCATCAGGAGGACCTCGCGCGTCAGGCCCGCGCTCGCGCATATCTCATCCAAGCGCCTGACGGTCTCCGGCTCCGACTGCAGGGACACGTCGCAGACGCAAGACACGTCCTCGAGCTCCGAGGGCATCGCTATCCTCATGAGCTGGCGCGGCGCGGCGAGACCGGACTCCTGGATCTTCCGCAGGTTGCGCAGCCTGCTGTCGGCCACGCCCTTGAAGCCCCCTTCGCTGTAGAGGACGGCGAGCCTAGAATCACCCGCGAGGCCCTTGGTCACGCCCCAAACGTCGATCCCCGCGCTCCCGCACATGTCCGCGATGACGCGCACGTTGTTCAGCACCTTGTCCCTGTCTATCAGCATGACGGGGTATCTCATGAGTCCAGCCGCCCTTCGCGAATCCCTAAGTCAGAGCTTGATGGCCGCCATAACCACCACTTGCGCCGCGAACACTATGATCGTGATGCTCAGGCAGAGCACCCGCCAGTCGTAGCGTATATCCCTGCGCATCCCCGCTCCGCGTATCACAGCGGCGGAGATCGCCCCGGACAGGAGGGATACGACGGCGATTTTAAGCGCCTCCAGCGCCACGCCAGCATCGATCGTCATGAGGATCAGCCCCCGCCTCCGGCGGCCTCCACGGCAGCCTCCATCCTCAACGTCCCGCTGTTCATGTCGTCGGGCCCGCTGTACGACCTCCTGACCAGCTCGTTGCCCGCGCTCATCCACACTTTTTTGACGTACTCCCCCTCCGGCGTCAGGACGCCCTGCGACGCGTGAAACGCCCCGTTCGAAAGGAGCCTGAACGCGATGCTTCCCACCGCGTTCAGCACTATCTGATCGTGCGCCAATCCCTGCGTCTTAACCAGCTTCCTCATCAGCTCCTCGTTCCTCAGATAGGCGTATACCGGCTGCCACAGAACCTCCATCGCGCTGCTCGCGCCGTGCCGGCCCCTGATCATGTTCATGAACTCGCCGAGCGCCGCGAGGCACAGCGTGGAGTCGTCCAGCTCGACCGTTATGTCGGAGGCATCACCCTCCGGCTGAGGCATGGAGACTATCATGTAAGCCGCCGCGTAAGAGAGTGCCGCCCACACCGCCTCAGCCAACAGCATGAAGACGGCGTACATGGACGCGAGCGGAGCCGAGCCCGTCACCATTCGGTACGGCGTGACGAAGAAAAGCGATGCGGTGGCGTAGTGGAAAGCCGACCCAAAGAGCGCTCCCCCGCCGTAAAGAGGCTCGCCGGACACCAAAAAACGAACGATCATCGCGGGCAGCAGGTTGACGACCGCCGCGCACATATAAACGAGCAATTGAACGGAGAGCATCGGCACGGACAGATCCGCGGCGTTGAACCCCGTCCCAGCGGATTTCAGATTCAGTTGGTGCAGCACATACGCCAAGAGGGCACACAAAGACGACTCCAGCGCGAAAATCAAAGAGCGTTTAAGGTGCGCATTGTAAGGCAACGAAGTCATACCTCATCTTACCAAATATTATAAAAAAAATAAACGCCATTTGAAATTTTCCCAGCGCCTGCGATATCAAAAATGAGAGACCTCATTCGAGTTCAGCGCTACTATACCACAAATCACCTCTCGAGGCGGCGGAAAAATTTTTTGCGTTTTATGTTAGAATACGGGTATTAAGCGAAATAAAAACGTTATGGGGGAATGAGCGATGGCAATGCCGATGCAGATAAGCCTTGAAGAGGTCATCACTATGCTGCTCTCGAGGGTGGAGTCTCTCTCGATGAACGACGAGAACAACAAGACGCGATTTAACATAGCGCTGAGGGTCCTCTATAAGAAGGGGCTGATCTCCGACCAGGAGATCAAGGACTCCGTCCGCGAGGAGCACCGGATGCTGAAGGAGCTGGGCATGATCCAGGAGGAGCCGGGCAGCGAGGTCGTGGACGCCGTGACGGACAACATCCTCCAGTGGGCGCGGGGCGACGTGCCAGCGATAAAGCGCGCGATGGACGAGTACGAGAAGAAGATCAAGGAGTACGCGCGCGAGGAGGCGCGGAAGTCATCCCTCACCGTGGCCTCCCCGGAGGTGCTGCACCAGCTCGACAGGCTGTCGCCGCCCCCAGGCTCCGGCAGCCGTGGGGGGAGCAAGCTGATAATCTAGCGGCTCTTGGCTTCGGGGGATGCCGCGTTGAGGGGAAAATTCGCCGGTCTCTGGCTCAGGATGGCGTCGCGCAACAGGCACGTCTTAGCCGTCGATCTGTTGCTGCTGGCCGCGGCGGTCTACACGGGCTTCGCGCTGCGACTCACGCTCATGGTGTCCCCGCCGTATAGAGGGGAGATGCTGCGCATGGCGGCGGTCTACCCCGCGTGCGTGACGTTTATGCTGTGGCTCATGGGGATATACAGGGTCCACTGGCCGCAGGCGAGCGTGGAGGAGTACGCGCGCCTTACGAGGGCTTACGTCTTCGGGAGCGCGCTCTTTTTGTGCGTCAACCTCTTCTCGAGCTTCCTCCGCATACCGAGGACGTCCTTAGCGATAACGCTGTTCGCCGGGCTGATATTCATCGGGGCGGCGCGCGCGTCGTGGCGGTTGGCGGAGTTCTCCGTCCCGCCCGGCGACGCGCCCGGCGCCAGGCGGAAGAACGCGATAATAATCGGCGCCGGCGAGGCCGGCGCTTTTATCGCCCGCGACCTTCAGCGGCGGGGCTCTGACCTCTCGACGGTCGGCTTTATCGACGACGACCCTAGGAAACAGGGCAGGGCGATAGCCGGTCTGCCGGTGCTCGGCGGCGACAACGAACTCGTCAGGATAGCCGCCAGGAAGGACGTGAAGGTGGCGCTGATCGCCATTCCCTCGGCCGGCGGCGCCAAGGTGAGGAAGTATCTCGACGCGCTGGCCGGTCTCAGCATCGACGTCCGGGTGCTCCCCAGCATGAGGGAGCTCGCGGGCGGCATGATAGAGGCCGGCAGGATGAGGCCGGTGGAGCTCCAGGACCTGCTGCGGCGCGAGCCGATCCACCTGGACGAGGCACAGATCGAGACGGCCATCTCGGGCAAGAGGGTATTGGTGACCGGAGCCGGCGGGTCCATCGGCAGCGAGATCTGCGTCCAGATAGCGGCCCACTCCCCCTCCGAGCTGATAGCCCTGGGGCACGGCGAGCAGTCCATATACTGCCTGCTCGCCAAGCTGAACGAGTCCGGAGTGTCCATCCCCTGCCGCCCGATAATCGCGGACATCGCCGACGCGCGCGCCGTCGAGGACGCTTTCGAGAGGCACCAGCCCGACCTGGTGTTCCACGCGGCGGCGCACAAGCACGTGCCGCTGATGGAGGAGAACCCGCGCGAGGCACTGAGGGTGAACGCGCTCGGCACGTGGACGGCGGCCGACGCTGCCGGCAGGCTCGGAGCCGAGAGGTTCGTCATGATATCGACGGACAAGGCTGTCCACCCGTCGAGCGTGATGGGAGCCACAAAGCGCATAGCGGAGCGATTGCTGCGCAACGCGCAGGAGTCGCACCCCGGCACGAGGTTCATAGCCGTCAGGTTCGGCAACGTCCTGGGCAGCAGGGGAAGCGTCGTCCCCCTCTTCGAGAGGCAGATAGCGCGCGGCGGCCCCGTCACCGTCACGCACCCGGACATGCGCAGGTACTTCATGCTGATACCGGAGGCCGTCAGCCTGGTGCTGCAAGCCGCAACGATGGGATGCGGCGGCGAGCTCTACGTGCTGGACATGGGAGAGCCGGTCAACATCGCGGAGATGGCGGAGATGCTGATACGGCTCCACGGCCATGAGCCGCACGCCGACATCGGGATAGAGTTCACCGGAGTCAGGCCCGGGGAGAAGCTGTTCGAGGAGCTGTTCTACGACCCCGCTCACGTCGACAGGACGAGCCACGACAAGATTTTCCTCTCCGCGCTCAATCGCGAAAAGGAGAACCTGATACGCGACGTTGAGGGCATCTTAGGCGCTCGCCTCGGCGATGCCGCACTCCGCGACGCGATATTCTCCCTGGCCAGGGGGTAACGCGGCCCGCCGCGCAATGACCGCTGAGGACAGCCGCATTGGATCTCCGCCGTGGCTGTCGGACGTTTCGAATTTTTGGAGCCTTTGAGGCTCCGGGGTCATCTGAGCGATGATTTGAACGCGAGCTCCAGATCCTCCTCGATGTCCTCCAGACCCTCGACGCCTATGGCGAGCCTCACCAACCTCTCCGATATGCCCATCTCCGCCCTCATCTCCGGGGGTATAGACGCGTGCGACATGGTGGCGGGGTGACACGCCATGGACTCGATGGAACCCAGGCTCTCCGCCGGGGTTATCACGCGCAGCGCGGAGAAAAACGTCTTAATGTCGTATTTCTCGTTCAGGTCAAACGACAGCAGGGCGCCGGACCCGCTCGCCTGCTTTGACTGAAGCGAGTGACCAGGGTCGCTCTCCAGCCCCGGATAATACACCCTGTCCGCGCCGTTGTGCCGCTCGAGCCAGCGGGCCACGGAGAGCGCGCCCTCCGTCTCGCGGTCCATCCTGAGCGCGAGCGTCTTGATCCCCCGTATCAACAGATACGAGTCGAACGGCGAGAGGACTCCGCCGGTTGACTTCTGGATCGCCAGAAACCGTTCGGCGAGCTGGTCACTGTTCATCACGACCAGCCCCGAGAGGACGTCATTGTGCCCGGACAGATATTTCGTGGCGCTGTGCACGACTATGTCAGCGCCGAGCGTGAGAGGGCGCTGGAAATACGGGGTGAGAAACGTGTTGTCGGCGATCACCAGAGCGCCGTTGCGATGAGCTATCCTGGACACCTCCGCTATGTCGGAGACGCGCATCAGGGGGTTCGTCGGCGTCTCGAGCAGCACCGCCTTGGTGCGGTCGGCGAACGCCCTCTCGAATGCGGTAAGGTCCCCCGTGTCCGCGACGCGCCAGGAGACGCCGAAACTCTTGAGATGGGAGTCCAGCAGACGAAACGTCCCGCCGTACAGGTCCTTCGGGATGAGGATCTCGTCACCCGATTCGAAGAGGAAGAAGAGCGCGGTGATGGCGGCCATCCCCGACGAAAACGCGAACCCGTGCCGCCCCTCCTCCATCACCGCTATCTGCCTCTCGAGCGCCCGCCTGGTCGGGTTCACCGAGCGGCTGTAGTCGTATGGCGGCTCAACCCCGAGCTCTCCCTGCCGATACGTCGTGGTCTGATATATCGGGACGGTGAGGGAACCGCTAAGGTCGTCGCCGCAGCGGGCACCATGCACCAGCAATGTCTCGAATTTTTCCTTTGTCATATCGATTCACCCGCCAACCGTATAAAATTTTTTCAACGCGCGCATACGCAAGGCCCAAACGCACAGATGCCGCGCCCCTCTTGTCGTTCGTTGAAAATCGAAGATAAAGATCCGTCCCGCCGCGCAAGGCGGACATTCGCCGCTCAAGAGGAGAGACAAGGCATTCGAAGGGTCGAAAAAGGCTGGCGATAACGAGAGATACGACGAGGCCGCATGAGCCATTGACTCCTTTACCCTATCATTCAAATATGATTGATCATTCTATACACGCCGGCAGATATTGTCAACATGTCGGATTTTCCCTCAAACCGCGGACAAGACCTCGGGGCAGAGCCTGCGGTCTTGATCCCCGGCTTTGGCAGTTAGAGAGATAGACAAGAAATTATAAACGCTTGCGGTGCAAAGCCTCAGGAAAGATACCGTCTGACGCGGAGATCGTCCGCGTGCCGTCGATAAGGTAGTACGGCGAAGCGCCCTTCGTCTCGCGCATGAACGCGGCGCAGGCCACGCGGTTTTTGCCCACAGTATTGAGAAGGCCCGTGACAGAAGCAGGCGACAGCGCGAGATGCGGGTGCGCCTTCGACATCCATCTCACTCAGGCGTTTTTGGGGCGCGGACCGCGGATCTAGGGGGCAAGGAGTCCCCGAAACCCGGATCCGCGCCCTTTTTTTTGCGGCGCGAGCCAACCTCTCCCGTGCGTTGGGGAGGGCCGGTGAGGTCATTGTGGGGCGGCGGAGCGTTTTGACGCGTCCCAGCGCTTCATCATCATGAAGAGTGCCAACGCGATTCCCGTGCATATCAGCTCCGAGACCGTAGGCGACAGCCATATCCCCGCAGCCCCGAACGCGCGCGGCATCGCGTGCAGCGTGACGGCTATCACGACGATTCCCCTGGCGGCCGAGAGCGCCACCCCGTAGGCCGGCCTCTCCACCGAAGAGAAATAGGATGCCAGCGTGACGTTGACTCCCACGAATATGAAGGATATCGCGTAAATCCTGAAGGCGCGGACCGTAGTGGAGTGGAGCGCCGCATCGTCAGCCGGGTCGATAAAGAGGGAGACGAACTCGCCGGTCAACATCTCCAAGCAGGCGAACCAGCCAACCCCGCAGACCACCGACGTCAAGATCGCGAGCTTGAGCAGCCGCCCGCACCGCGCGGAGTCGCCCCTGCCGTGGTGGAAGCTCGCCAGGGGGACCATCCCCTGGGCCACTCCGCTCACGGTCATGACCACGAGGGTCGCGGCGTAGGCCATGACGGTGTAGCCCGCGACACCACCCTCTCCGATGACGTCTATGATAGCGTTGTTGAAGAGGAATATCGCGGCGCCGACCGAGAGTTCCGTGACGAAATCGCCCATGCCGAGAGCGACGCCTCTTATCATGCACGACGGATCCGGCTTGAACTTGACGAACCCGAGCTTGGTCCGCCCCCACATGAAGTGGATAAAGAGCAGAAAGACGGAGAGCGCTTGCGCGATGCCGGTGGCGAGCGCCGCGCCCCTGACGCCCCAGCCGAACTTCATGACGAAGAGGTAGTCCAGCGCTACGTTGGATGCCCCGGCAACGGCTACCGACGCTGCGGCGAGTTTTGGATGCCCGTCGGCGCGCGCCATGACCTCCATGAAGTAGGCCATGACGAAGAACGCGCTGAAGGGTAATATCGCCCCGAGATAGCCCTCGACGTCCGGCATGAGGCTCTCCGTGGCGCCGAGCGCGGAGAATATCCGTCGCGCGAAGAACAGGGACGCCAGCGTCAGAACCAGGGAGAGGGAGAGCAGCGTGACGATGTTCGTCATGAACGCGTCCCGCGCCCGCGCGCTCTCCCCCCTGCCGAGGTATATCGAGACCACCGTGCTGACGCCCGCCGAGCAGAGCATCGACACGCCGAACAGGAAGTTGATGTACGGCATGGAGATATTGACGGCCGCGAGCGCCATCGGCCCCGCGGCGCGGGACACGAAAAACCCGTCCGCCATCGTGTAGAACGAGTAGAGCCACATCGCCACGACCGACGGTATGGCGTATCCGAAAAATTTTTTGCCCATAACGCTCGCCTCCCGGCTCGCTTGAATGTTGTTTTGGCCGATTTAATCGGCTCTTTCTTAATTCTAAAGATTGGTATAATACCAATGTCAAGCGTTTTTTTACAACTCGCGAACCGCGGTCAAGACCTCGGGGCAGAGCCTGCGGTCTTGACTCTGAGCGGCCGGAGAGGGTGAGGACTATCAGTGACTACTACAGGATAAAGGACATATCGCGGCTCTATGGCATTGGCCCCGACTCGCTCAGGTACTACGAGGAGATAGGCATACTGACGCCGCGTAGGGGAGACAACGGCTACAGGCTTTACGGGATGGGGGACATATACAAGCTGAACGTGATAAAGGACCTGAGGCAGCTAGGATTTTCCATGTCGCGGATAAAGGGGTATCTCGACAACAAGAGGCTGGATAACACGCTGGCGCTCCTTCGGGAGGAGGAGTCGATCATCTCGGCGGAGATGATGGGTTTGGCCGCGAGGGAGCGTTCTATACGCGCGCGCGTATCGGAGCTCGCCTCATACGAAGCGGCCGATACGCGCGCGGTCCGCGTCGTCGAGTGCCCGGAGAGGCCATGCGTCCGCATGGAGGCCGACTGCGTCCGCGACGAGGAGATAGACCTGGCCATGACGAGGCTGCACAGGAGATTCGACTACAAGGTGTACTCCATGAGCGGCTGCACGATAGGCGCGTCCCAGCGGGTTAGCGACGTCCGCGGCGGTATACGCGGGCTCTTTCGCTCGGTGTTCTTCATAGTGGGTACGGGCGAGATCGAACCGGACTTCTCGATCCCTGGAGGGAGCTACCTGTCGCTGCACTACAGGGGAGGTTACGGACAGAGCCCCGCGATGATAGACGAGCTGCTCTCCTACGCCGACTCGAAGGGCCGCTGCACGCGCGGCGACATACTGGAGCTCTACAAGATAGACATCCACGAGACGAACGATGCGGACGAGTTCCTGACGGAGCTTCAGGTCATGGTTGGCCCGCCGCCTCACGAACGGCGCCGTCGCGGCCGATAAATAAAAAAACGACTGGAAATATCGGTATGGCGGAGCCGGCGCGAGTGCCGCGGTTTTTCGCGTCTTCGCGTGATTTCGCAAGGCCGGGAGGAGGGGGTGACTGCGATGAAGATAGATGACGTGCACAGGTGCCCGTACTGCGGGTATATGTATCAGACCGCGCTGGGGCAGAACGTGTTCTCCAACATGTTCTCGGAGCCCGGCGGAAGCGTCGCGGTCCACTCCGTGATATTCGTCTGTCCGCACATAGCGTGCGGGAAGCCCGAGGTGGCGGTGGAGGCCGGCGCGGTCCATGCGTCGATGAAGGGGAAGGCGGACGCGGACCGTCAGAAGATCGTGTGCGATTTGCCCGGCAGTTTCTTCTCGGAGAGGCTCCTGCCGAACGACTCTGGAGGGAAGCCCGAGTTCAAGGCGGACTCCGTGCCGGATGCGGTCTTCAGGGACTACGACGAGGCGTGCAGGCTGCTGAAGGCGAGCCCGTCGGCGTCCGCGACCTATGCGCGCAGGTGCCTTCAGAACATGGTGAGGAAGAAGTTCAAGCTCAAGCCCGGAAAGTTCCAGAACGAGATAAAGATCCTCTCCAACATGGCCGGGCAGGTGAGGCAGGAGGTCATCGACGCGTTGGAGCGCGTGCGCAAGATAGGCAAGTTCAAGGCGATGCCGGAGGACGACGTCAGGATCATAGGTGAGGTGACGTACATGGAGGCCCGCCAGATAATAGAGATAATAGAGGTGATACTGTTCGACTGGTTCCTCGCGCCGGCGGAGCGGGACAAAAAGACCGGGTCGCTGAAGGCCAAGCTCGGCGGCGGCGCCTGACGCCAGGATGTCCATGTTCAATAAACTGAACACGCTGAATAAGCGATTTAAGCCCTCCGATCCGTTTGAGACGTTCGCGGTCTTTTTCAAGATAGGCGCGCTCACGTTCGGCGGTGGGTACGCGATGCTGCCCCTCCTTCAGAGGGACATAGTGCAACGTCTGGGCTGGGCGACCGACGAGGAGGTTCTGGACTACTACGCCATAAGCCAGAGTCTGCCGGGGATAGTCGCGGCCAATACCGCGATGCTCATAGGCTACGGGAGGGGGAAGATACCCGGGCTCGCCGCCGCGGTCTTAGGTATAGCGCTCCCGTCGCTCTTGATAATCCTGGCGATAGCCATGTTCATCGAGAACTTCCTGTACATCGAGTCGGTCGGCCACGCGTTCAACGGCATAAGGGCGGCGGTGGCGGCCCTCGTAGCGGGCACGGCGGTTAAGATGCTCGAGGGGTGCGTGAGGGATTCGGCCAGCGCGGCCATCTTCCTCACGGCTTTGGCCGCCTTCGCCTTCATGGACGTCTACCCCGCGATACCGGTCGTCGCTGGCGCGCTCGCCGGCGCCGCGCTAAAAGGGAGGGGTGGGAGTCTGTGACGGTCTACCTCGCGCTCGTATGGGAGTTTCTGAAGGTGGGGCTCTTCTCCGTCGGAGGCGGGCTGGCGACGCTGCCCTTCCTCTACCGTTTGGCCGACAGATACCCGTGGTTCGACCGAGGGACACTGATTGGCATGATAGCGATTTCCGAGTCCACCCCCGGCCCGATGGGCATCAACATGGCCACCTACGCGGGGTACGCGGCGGGCGGCGCGCTGGGCGGGGTGTTGGCGACGGTCTCGCTCCTCGCGCCGTCGGTCTTGATATTGGCGTTCGTCGTCAAGATATTGGGCCGCTTCAGGGAAAGCCATCTCGTGAAGGCCGCGTTTTACGGCGTGAGGCCGGCTGTGGCGGCTCTCATCGCGTCGGCCGCTGTCGGTATAGTCAGGATAACACTGATCGACGTGCCTCGCCTCGCCCGGACCGGGTCCGTCGCGGAGTCGCTCAACTACAGGCAGATCCTGCTCTTCTGCGCCATTTATTATCTGATGAGGAGGTACGACAAGCACCCAGCCTGTTACATAGCGGGCGCCGCGTTGGCGGGCGCAGTCCTGGGGCTGTGAGCGTTATTTATAGTAGTCGGCCATGGGGTGTGAGTTCCTGGCGCGCGAGAGCGCGCGATGGATCCCCTCCCTCAGGTTGTCGAGGGATTCTGAGCCCTCGGGCAGCTCGCTCCTCCTGACCACGCTTCTGCCCTTTATCAAAAACGACTCGTCCCCTCCTGATTGGCCTGAAACGCCGACCCTCACGTCGAACGGTATCGTCTCGAGCTGGAGGACGTCCCACAGCGCGGAGCAGACGCGCGAGAAGAGCGCCCTTGCGGGCGCGTCGTCCCTGCCTCGCCACGCCGGTTCGCCGTCGATCAGGAGCACGAGGTCGCCGGAGCGGGCTTCGACGGAGGGGCGCAGGTTTCCCAGGGCGTATTTTCTGTTGACCGGTATGCCGTGATCCTCCATGTAAGCGTGCGCGGCCTCGATCCTGTCGTCTATCTCGGGATGGGTCTGGTATATGCCGGGGTCGACGTATGCGCGCTTCATGCGCTCCATCTTCAGCCGCTCCTGCAGCGTCAGCATCCCCACAGGGTTGTAACCGGCGCGCGCCAGTGCGTCGATCCCATGCGCGTCGGCCTCGCATTCGATGTCGATGCTGTAATCACCCATCACCGCGACCTGAAGCGCGCTCGCGGCCATCATAGCCGCGCCCTCCCCCCTGGACGCTATGACCGCCGCCAGGGCTAAGAGCGTCATTTTATTGTTGCGCGCGGCCTGTATCATGACATGCTTCCTGTCGGCGTGAACCATCTCGTGGGCTATGACCCCCGCCAGCTCCAGGTCCGTCCGGACGAAATCCAGCATCCCCCTAGTGACGTATACCTTGCCTCCAGCGAGCGCGAACGCGTTTACGACGTCAGCGTCGAGTATCCGAACGTCGTAGGGGAGGTTTCGCTCCATGAGCGGGGCAAGGCGGTTCACTATCATCTCGACCTTCGCCTGACGAGCGGGGTCCGCTATGACGGCCCATCTTTTTTCTATCTCGGCGCTGACCTTTTCACTGAGCTTTATCTCCTGATGCGTGGCGTCGGAGGACAGAGCGGCGGGGGCGCAACACGCCGCCCCCGCCCCGCCCAACGTCAAAATCACGGCCCCGAGGAGTGCGCCTTTGCGCAGCGGCGCCGCCACTGCCGCGAAAAATTTTTGAAGGGCGCGATGCTCCCAGTACTCGGTCAAATCTTCAGGACCTGACTTCCCGTGCCGCCGGTTCGCCTAATAGGTCGACGCAATCCCCTGGGAATAGCCTTTCATGGCAACCCTGCCGCGCCCCATTTTAAGCAGCGTTTTGCGCATCTCGGCCAGGTTTTCCTCCAGGGACGCGCGGATCATGCCCTCCCGGTCGAGCAGCTTTTGGCCGAGATCCTTGATCTCGTTCAGCTGCGCTACTATCTGATTGTAGCCGTTCTCCCCGATGCGATCCGAAAGCGAGTTCCAGAACGCCGGGCCCTCCCTTCCCCCCGAAAGTCCCAATGATTCTGAAATCTCGTTCCATCGCTCCAGCAGGATCTCCTGACGCGATATCACGGATTGCTTTTGCCGCAGGATTTCGAGCAGCCCCTCCATGTCGGATGCCCGCACCCTGTACTCCTCGACGTCCACGAGGGCGCTGAGAGATTTGTAAAGGTTGAGCTCCTCCTCCACAAGCGTGTTCACAGTTTCAAAAAACTCAGTAGGCAAAGTTAGTCCCTCCCGCCTGCTGGACGACCGCAGCAGTTTTCTTCCCTTTCGTCTCGCTCTTGAGTTTAGCTATAGCCTCCACCCACGTCGCCTTCAACTCCTCCATCATAAGGCGCACCACCTTGACCATCTCCGCGTCCTTCTTCACGTTGGCATCGACGAGCTGATAGTACATGTAGTCGTAAAGCCTCATCAACGCGGCTGCGATTTCACCTCCCTGTTCGAGGTTCAGCGTGATCATGAGCTCTCGCACGACTGACTGAGCCCTTTGAAGCTGAGAGTTGATCTGTTCGACGTCGTTCGCCTCGATGGCCTTCTCGGCCGTCCTGCACGATCTGATGCCGATGTCGTAAGTTATTATAAGCAGCTGCTCCTTAGACGCCATTTGAATCTGGTTGACCCTGTAGGTGTCCTGAGCCTGCTGCGCAAAATGTTCATCCATTCAGGCCTGCCCCCATATAGTAGCATTTAGCCGGTCCACCGACGAGTTGCTGACCGTATTAAATTATCGGCCGTCGCGCGGTCTCAAATTAATGGAACCGCCGATGCTCAATTGAAGCCAAATTTGTATGTATCCACGCCGCGCGGGACATGAGTTTTTTGCGCTCTGTGGATTGGATATCCGAAGGGGCCTCGCTGATGGGATTTATCTATCACGCGAAAAAAGATGGTCGGGATGAGAGGATTCGAACCTCCGACCACCTGCACCCCATGCAGGTACGCTAGCCAGACTGCGCTACATCCCGAACTTCTGGCGTATTGTACCGTTCTTTCCCGAGTTGGTCAAGGACAGGCGCGCGAAAAAATCCTCCCCCAAAAACCGCCCCCGGGTTATCGGCCGGGGGCGGTCCTTTGAGAGTAGCATACCAATTTGAAATCAAAGACCTAAAGGGCGAAGCGTTAAAACAGGTTTGATCAACCATTCAGCCTTGTCAAAAACAGCTTGTTGATCGCGAATTGGTATCAGTCCCTATATATTCACTCCGCCGAGTAGTCCATCGCGGCCAAGTGCTGGTAGTAACGCCACTTGAGCTTCAGCTCGCGCTCCTCCTCGCGCAACAGTGCGGCGGCTTCCTCCGGGTTGCTCTTCTGAAGTGCCTTGTAGCGGACTTCGTTGTAGATATAGTCGCCGAGCGGGAGCGTCGGCGCCTTGCTGTCGATCGCGAGCGGGTTCTTCCCCTGGGCGGTCAGCGCCGGGTTGTAGCGCATGAGTATCCAGTGGCCGGAGTCTACGGCCTTCTTCTGTTGCTCCAAGCCCTTGTGCATCTCGATGCCGTGCGCGATGCAGTGGCTGTAGGCGATGATTATCGACGGGCCGTCGTAGGCCTCGGCCTCCAGGAACGTCTTGACGGTGTGAGAGTCGTTGGCGCCCATTGCCACTCGTCCCACGTACACGGTGCCATACGCCATCGCCATCAGCGCCAGGTCCTTCTTGCCCTGGCGCTTGCCGCCGGCGGCGAACTTCGCTATCGCGCCGCGCGGCGTCGACTTCGACATCTGTCCGCCGGTGTTGGAATAGACCTCCGTGTCCAGCACCAATATGTTGACGTTGCGCTCGCTGGCCAGGACGTGGTCCAGGCCGCCGTAGCCTATGTCGTATGCCCATCCGTCGCCGCCGATGATCCACACGCTCTTCTTGACCAGCGCGTCCGCCACGGTGAGAAACTCCGCCGCGTCGGGTGTCTCCATCCACGACAGTTTCTCCTTGAGCAACTCGACCCTGTCGCGCTGCTCGCGGATCTCCCTCTCGGTGCTCTGCGGCGCCTCGATGAGCTGACGCGCGAAATCGCGCCCGATCTCGTCCTCCAGCTTGCGGAGCAGTTCGGCGGCGAACTCGCGATGCTTGTCCAGCGTGAGGCGGTACCCCATGCCGAACTCCGCGTTGTCCTCGAAGAGCGAGTTGCTCCACGCCGGGCCGCGTCCGTCGTCGTTGAGGGTCCACGGCGTCGTCGGCAGGTTGCCGCCGTAGATGGAGCTGCAACCCGTCGCGTTCGCTATGAGCGTTCTATCCCCGAAAAGGCTGGAGAGCAGCTTTAGGTACGGCGTCTCGCCGCAGCCGCCACAGGCGCCGGAGAACTCGAAGAGCGGGCGCAGGAGCTGCACGTCCTTCACCGTCTGGTGGTTGAGCAGGTTGCGGTCAACGTCCGGTATGCCCAGGAAGAAGTTCCAGTTGTCCCTCTCGCTCTCCCTTAGCGGCATCTGCTCCGACATGTTGATGGCTTTTCTGTCCGCCTGCGCCTTGTTCTTCGCCGGGCAGTTGTACACGCACAGCCCGCAACCGATGCAGTCCTCCGGCGCCGCCTGGACCGTGTACTTCATCCCCGCGAAGTTCTTCCAGTTCGCGTCCTTGCTCTTGAAGGCCGGAGGCGCTTCCTTCAGAAGCTCCCCGTCGTACACCTTTGCACGGATCGCGGCGTGAGGGCAGACCAGCGCGCACTTGCCGCACTGGATGCACGTGCCGGGGTCCCACACGGGGATGTCGATCGCGACGTTGCGCTTCTCGTACCGCGTCGTGCCCGTCGGGTAAGAGCCGTCGTCCGGCATCGCGGACACCGGGAGGGAGTCCCCCTCATTGACCATCATCGGCGCCAGCACGCGGCGCACGAACTCGGGCGAGTCGGCGGCGACCGCTCCGCGGGCGGCCTCGGGGGACGGCGCGGCCTCCGGTATCCTGACCTCGAACAGGTTGGCCAGCGTCGAGTCCACGGCGTCGATGTTCTGCTTGACCACGTCGTCGCCCTTGCGGCCGTAGGTCTTCTTGATGGACTTCTTTATCGCGCCGATGGCCTCGTCCTTAGGGAGCACCCCGCTGATGGCGAAGAAGCACGTCTGCATGATGGTGTTGATGCGCCCGCCCATGCCGGTCTCCTTGGCGATGGCGACGGCGTCTATCGTGTAGAGCTTTATCCTCTTGTCCATAATCTGCCGCTGGACCTTGGGAGGCAGATTGTCCCACACCGAGTCCCTGCCGTGGGGGCTGTTCAGGAGGAACGTGGAGCCCTCCATCGCGTTCTTGAGCATGTCGTAGCGCTCCAGGAACGAGAACTGGTGGCACGCTATGAAGTTGGCCTTGTTGATGAAGTACGACGCGTATATCGGGTTGGGCCCGAAGCGCAGGTGGCTCGTCGTTATGCCGCCCGATTTCTTGGAGTCGTACTCGAAGTAGCCCTGGGCGAAGAAATCCGTGTCCTCGCCTATTATCTTGATGGAGTTCTTGTTCGCCCCAACGGTGCCGTCAGCGCCCAGGCCGTAGAAGAGGCAGCGGACGCACTTCGGGTCCTCGGTCGTGAAGTTGGGGTCGTACCGCAGGCTGCTGAACGAGACGTCGTCGTCGATGCCCACGGTGAAGCGATTTTTCGGCTCGAGCCGGAACAGCTCGTCGTACACCGCCTTGACCATCGCCGGGGTGAAGTCCTTCGAGGAGAGGCCGTAGCGCCCGCCTATTATCGTTATGTCCGGGCGGGACGAGAGCGAGTGGACGACGTCCATGTACAGGGGCTCACCCGGCGCGGCGGGGTCCTTGCAACGGTCCAGGACGGCCACGGAGCGCACGGTCGACGGCAGCGAGTTGAGGAACGCGCCGATGTCGAACGGGCGGTAGAGCCGCACGATCAGGAGGCCTACTTTATCGCCCCCGGCGACCATGTGCTCCGCGGCCTCGCGGGCTACACAGGCGCCGCTGCCCATCATTATTATGGCGCGCTCCGCGTCCGGGGCGCCGAAATAGTCGAAGAGCCGGTATTTGCGCCCCAGACGGGCGGCGAACCGGTCCATCGCCCGCTGCGTGATGTTGGGCATATCCTCGAAGTACGGGGTGCAGGCCTCGCGCGACTGGAAGAACGTGTCGGGATTCTGCGCGGTGCCGCGGAGCTCTGGGCAGTCGGGAGTGAGCCCGCGCGATCTGTGTTCGCGGACGAGCTCCGGGTCGATCAGGGCTCTCATGTCATCGTAGGGTATGACCTCGACCTTCATCACCTCGTGGCTCGTTCTGAATCCGTCGAAGAAGTGAAGGATGGGGACCCTGCCCTCCAGCGCCGCCATCTGAGAAATGAGCGCCATGTCCATTACCTCCTGGACCGAGCTGGAGCATAGCATCGCCCAGCCAGCGGAGCGGGTGGCCATGACGTCGGAGTGGTCGCCGAAGATCGAGAGCGCGTGGGTTGCCACCGTGCGGGCCGAGACGTGCATGACGGTGCTGGTCAGCTCGCCCGCTATCTTGAACATATTGGGTATCATCAGGAGTAGCCCCTGAGACGCCGTGAACGTCGTGCCCAAGGCCCCGGTCTGAAGCGCTCCGTGATACGCCCCGCTCGCGCCCGCCTCGCTCTGCATCTCGACCACGCAGGGGACGGTCCCCCAGATGTTTGGGCGCCCCTCAGAACTCCACTGGTCGGCCCATTCCCCCATGTTGGAGGAAGGCGTTATCGGGTATATCGCTATTACCTCGTTCGTTGCGTGGGCGACGTAAGCTGCCGCTTCATTGCCGTCCAGAGTTACCTTGGACCCTGTTGACATGACTTCATTTCCCCCCATACAGTTCGATGTCCTTGCTTGTTATAAAGACCCCCGGTTATTAAAAACAGCTTTTTGCTGTCACGGCTGTCCTCCTAATTTTGCGGCAAGCTAATATTAACATATTAGACACTCGGCAATGAATCGGTCTTTTCCTAAAAACCACGGCGGGAGAGCCTCATTAATGCGTCACCACCAGACGATGGGAGGGGCGGGGTCGTCCGGCGTGACGGTTATGATGGCTTGCTCCATCTGCGCGTGCTGGATCGCGGTGTAGCATTCGTCGAGCATCTTCACCCGTCTTCGCATCTCGACGAGGTAGTCGTCCACAGCCGAAAAGAACGTCTTCATCGACGTGACGGGCCTGTCCAGCTCGCCGATCAGGCACGCGAGGAGCTTCTCGTCGAGATAGCACTCCTTCGCCAAATCCGCGAACGACAGCGGGCTGGAGCTGACGAGCGAGTCATTTAGCTTTTTCATGATATCTATAGTGATGATCATTCAGTTGGAACCTCCAGGCAACGCAACGGCCACTGCCGCTGAACGCGGACCTGCCTCCGACGCGGAGCTCCCTCAGCCGGATGGCTGGCGTCAGCGCGCTTCAAATCCTTACACCAACTGGATCCGTGGCGGCAATTAAGCCCTTTCATCGTCACAGATTTATTATAGCAACTGCCATACGCTATTGCTAAGTATGTTATACCAAAAACGCCGATTTCGTATCAGTTTGGAAACCTTATTATGAAACTCAATATTCATTGATTGTAGCGTATATTTGTGATTTGCGCGACGGGTCACGCCGATGCGGTTTAGATTCGCCCCCAGATATTTTGCCCCAATAAATCGAGTTTCCTATAGAATGTGAGCGATGAAACTAAATTATTTGCGAGGAGGGGGTATTCAGGTGGATTTGAGGGATATTTTAAAGAGTCTCGCAGGCGGTGGGGAGAGACGGTGGACAAAGGGCACGGGTGACAATTTTTCTGACGGCCATGACGGCTATGGGTACGGGCGCGAAGAGGGGCCATCCACGCGCCTGCCGAGGGCGCACAGAATTTTTTTGACTTTGGCGCTCTCGCTGTTCCTCTTCTTCATGGGGTTTGGATGGTTTGCCGTCTTCTACACGGATTTGCTCTGGTTCGAGTCGCAGGGCCTGGGCTCAGTGCTGTGGTCGAGGTTTTTTTATCAGGCCGCGATGTTCGTCGCGGCCGCTGGCCTCTCGTTCGCCGCCTACGCGTCGAACTGGGTCAGGGCGCTGTCGTCGGGAATTCGGGAGTACAGGTCGGTCACAGGCGAGCCGGAGCCCGCGTGGATGCGCGTGCCGCTCGTGTGGGCCGCGGCGGGCGTCCTTGCGCTCATTAACGGATTCGCGAACATGTCTGGCTGGTCCGTGGCGATGCAGTTCCTGCGCAGGGCGCCGTTCGGCGAGACGGACGCGATATTCGGCATCGACATAGGCTTTTTCGTCTTCTCGCTCCCATTCATGAAGCTCGCGGTCAGGTGGCTCATCGGCGTCTCGGCCATCTGCCTCGTCGGCGCCCTGGCCGCGTACCTGATGACCGGGTCCCTGCGCTACGAGCGCGGAAAAATCGCGTCGGCCAGCGGCACGGAGCTTCACCTGGCGGCGCTCGCGTCGGTATGCGTGTTTTTGTTCGGGTGCGGGCTGTGGCTTTCCAGATACGAGCTGCTCATCTCGCCGTCCGGCATCGTGCACGGTATGGGCTATGTCGACCGATATGTCCGGCTTCCGGCGCTGTCCGCGATGTCGCTTGCCGTCCTGGCATCGTCGCCGGCCGTCGCGCTCGCGGGCCTCCTCAAGCTCGGGCCGAGGCGCTGGAGGGCGCTGATGGCCGTGGCCGGGGGCGTGATAGCAGCCGGCATCTTAGTTCAGGCCCTGCTGCCGCCGATAGTACAGAAATACGTCGTCAAGCCCAACGAATACGAGCGCGAGAAGAGATTCATCGACCACCACATAAAGGCGACGAGAAGGGCGTTCTCGATCGACGGCGTCAAGACTTTCCAGATGACCCCGGCTCCGGAGGTCCGCCCGTTCGAGATGCTGACGGAGTCAGATACCGTATCGAACATCCGGCTCTGGGATTACGCGCCCCTTCTCCGCACGTACAAGCAGCTTCAGGAGATAAGGACCTACTACGACTTCGGCGATGCCGACATAGACAGATACGATATCGGCGGCAGGAACAGGCAGGTCATGCTGTCGGTCCGCGAGCTGGACGTGTCGCAGCTTCAGAGCAGGACGTGGGTCAACGTGCACCTCGAGTTCACCCACGGCTACGGCGTCGTAATGAACCCGGTCAACGAGATGGAGGAGGGCGGGCTGCCCGTTTTCTTCATGAAGGACCTTCCGCCGAAATCAACCGTCCCCATATCTATAGAGAGGCCGCAGATTTATTACGGAGAGAAGCCCGAAACCTACGCGCTGGTGAAGACCGACGTGAACGAGTTCGACTACCCGATGGGCGACTCGAACGTCCGCAGCTCCTACGAGGGATCCGGCGGAGCGGAGATAGGGAGCCTGTTCCGCAGACTGCTTTACGCGGCGCGCTTCCGCGACTCCGAGATATTTTTCACCGGCTCACTCCGCCCCGACAGCCGCATACTCTACAACCGCAATATAAAGGAAGCGGTCAGGACGGCCGCGCCGTACCTCATTCTGGAGGACGACGCCTATCCGGTCATAAGCGGCGGCAAGATAATATGGATACAGGACGCGTACACGGCGACCTCGCTCTACCCGTACTCGCGGCCTCTCTCAGGCCCCGGTGCCGTCCGTGCGGGGCTCGAACCGTACATCGGGGCGAACTACCTCCGCAACAGCGTCAAAATAACGGTCGACGCCTACGACGGGATCATGAATTTCTACATAGCGGACGAGAGCGACCCCATAATCCGCTCCTGGGCCGGGATATTCCCCGCGCAGTTCAAACCCCTGGAGGGCGCTCCTCTGGACATGCGGGCGCACTTCCGGTATCCCGAGGAGTTTTTCGAGGCGCAGAGCGAGATGTACAGGGTCTATCACATGACTGACACGAATACCTACTACAACCGCGAGGACGTGTGGATGACGACGCCGCAGGGACAGGAGCGCAGGATTCGTCCGAACTACGTGACCATGCAGCTCCTGGACGAGGAGGCGCCGGAGTTCGTCATCATCGCTCCGTTCATGCCGTATGGGCGCAACAACCTTATCGGGTGGATGGCAGGCAGGAGCGACGGGGAGCGAAACGGCGAGCTGGTGGCGTATCAGTTCCCCAAGCAGGAGCTGGTCTTCGGGCCGTCTCAGATAGAGGCGCTGATCGACCAGAACACGGAGATATCGTCACAGCTCTCCCTCTGGAGCCAGAGGGGGTCGGACGTCATACGCGGCGACCTTCTGGTCATACCGATAGGCAAGTCGCTGCTCTACGTGCAGCCCCTCTATCTCAGGGCGGAGAGGGGTGATCTGCCGGAGCTGAAGCGCGTAATACTCTCCACGGGCGGGCGGGTCGCGTGGGGAGAGACGTTCGACGCGGCCGCCGCGTCGTTGTTCGGGGACGTCCCGGCCGCCTCGGAGCTCGGTGCCGGCGGGGAGCTCCAGCCGTCCGCGTCCGCGAATTCGGGCGGAGCCTTGCGCGATTTGGCGGAAAGTGCAAGAATGCATTACGATGCCGCTATAAAGGCCAGCCAGTCCGGCGATTGGGCGCGGTACGGCGACGAGCTGGGCAAGCTGGGGGAGGCACTCGAAGAGCTTGCACGCGCGGCCGGCGGTTTTGGCCGCGGCGGCGCCGTGACGAGCCCAGGCGCGGCGCAAGAGGGGGGAGAAGCGTATGATGATGGCTCCAATCTGTAAGAAAATGACTTTGGCCGCGCTCGCGGCCCTCTTGATCCTTTCGAACGCCCGGCCCGGACTGTGCGCGGACGACACGCTCATAAGCATCTCCGCCGCGCTGCCGGCGCTTCCCGTGATCTCCGGCGTGACGCAGGAGATAGTGATAAAGGTCACGGCTCCCGGCCTCGCTGAAGACCGTGCGGTCGACGTGCGCCTGAGCGCCGAATCGGGCTGGGGTATGCTGCTCATAGGGGGTGTGCCCGCGAGTTCGGGGGTGGCGAGGTGTATGCCCGGCGTCCCGGAGAGGGTGCCGTACCGATGGGCTGGCGCGGTTCCAATCGCCATGCCCGTGGTCGAGAGGATAAGGGCCGAGATACCGCTGCTTGGAGCGTCGGGCGAGGTGGATTTCCAAGTCGGCCTGGACCTGAGGATCACCGAGATAACGATGCCGGATGCCGCGGCGGCCGGAAAGTTCAACCCAATCGCCATACGCATGGGAGACGCCTTCAACCCTGACATAGACGCCGTCACTCTGCTGGAGCGGGTTGGAGTGAAGCCGGAGGTATCCATTTCGCTGGTCGCGGATTCGGCGGCTCGCAGCGGGGCGGTTGAGATGAGTCCTGTCGCCGGAAAATTTTTTGAGGGCGAGGGGGGGACAATCTCCGACGCCGCCTATCCGGGGCAAAAGCTCGTGCCCGGCGTCCTTGCGAGGGATCCCGGCGGCAGCGCGGAGTGGCGGAGCTCCGAGGGCGGGGTTGTTGGTTTCACGCCCCCGTCCGAGGGCAAGTACCGCATCGAGGCCGCGCTTAAATCCAACGCCGGAGGGCTTCCGATAAAAATGTGGGAGTCGCCCCCGTTCGAGGTGAGCGGCGAAAGGCTGGATGTCTCCGGCCTGCCCGAATTGATATCGTCGACGATCGAGGTGATGTCCGGGGTCGACTGGAACACATCGGTGAGGGCACTGGATGAGATAAGACCGCTTCTGGACGGCGGCGAGGATAGCCTGGCCGCGGAGTCGCTGGGGGTCTACCTGCACGCCGCGTTCTCCGCGTCCCCCGTCCGTCTGTTTGGGAAGTACGCAAACGCCCTCTCCGCGACCGGGCGCGGCGCCGACAGCCTGGCCGCGTTCCTCAGGTCGCTGGCGCGGGGCTACGGCAGCTGCGGAGTGCTTCTGGTCACGAAAAGCGGTGTCGCGTCGTGGAGCGTTTCGGCGGCCGGCAGAGCTTCGACCGGCCCGGCGGCTTACGAGAATGAGCGTTACATAGCGATCCCGTTCGAGGCGGGCGGTGATTTCACGCTGCGCCTCAAGGGCTCCGGCCTTGGCGGCGCGTCCTTATGGAAGATAATTCCTCTTGGCGTGAACGCAAAAAAATACCCGGAGGGGAAGTGGGTGAAGGATGTATTCGTAAACACCCAGGAATTGGTCCCTTCCCCGCGAAATGTAAAATTCTAACATCGGGCCTCGCGGTTCTGTCCCGAACTCCGTGAGGGGACCAGTCCCCTCGACCCCGTTATCATTTTTATTTTCACCCGCGGGACGAAAATAAAAATGCAAAAAGGGTCCAGGGAGCTGGCTCCCTGACGGGTGCGGACAGCGCCCGCCGTTTTTCCCCGCGGTTTCAGGTCGGACAAAAATGCTTGACAAATTTTCCATTAGAAATAGAATTTAATTGCGCTATGTCAATTATCTAGATAAAAATCTTCTCGAAGTTTTGAAAATTTATTCAAAAGCCGGACTCGGTTCGGCCGTTAGTGTTTTCACTAAAGCGTTTTTTCTTTGCGGACTTATGAGAGGGGGGGATGCGGCGAGCAGCGATAAAAAGTGGGGTATCGGGCGCATTTGGGGCAGCAACGCTTAATTTTGCATGTCAACACGAAAAAAGAGGAGGAGTAATTGTTATGGTCAAGAAAAAGATGATTCTTGTTATTGCGGCGGCGGCGGCTGCCGCTATGACGTGCGGAGCGGCGTTCGCGGCGCCCGCGTTTGTGTCGATAGCGACGGGCGGGACGTCTGGCACGTATTACCCGATAGGCGGCGCCATAGCGGCGGCGGTGAGCAAGGGCGGCGCGGTCAACGCGACGGCTGAGACCGGCAACGCGTCGGTGGCCAACATCAACCTCATCGCGCAGGGCGAGATCGAGATCGCGATGGTGCAGAACGACATCACCTCCTGGGCGTACAACGGAGAGCTCATGTTCGAGGGCAAGCCGTTGAAGAACGTCCGCGCCATAGCGGCTCTGTATCCCGAGCACGTCCAGCTCGTTCTCTCCAAGGAGTCCGGCATAAAGGCGATAGGCGACCTGAAGGGCAAGAGGGTCGGAGTCGGGGCTCCCGGGTCGGGCGTCGAGGGCGACGTCCGCGCGATATTCCAGGTGGCTGGCATCAAGTACGACGACATGAAGGTGGACTTCCTCGACTTCGGACAGACGAGCAGCCGCTTCAAGGACAACCAGATAGACGCGGGCTTCGTCGTGGCCGGGTACCCGACCGCGGCGCTGATGGACTTGGCGACCACGAAGGACGTGGCCCTTCTGGACTTCGACAAGGAGACGCTTGACAAGCTCGCGGCGGCTCACCCGTACTTCGTCCCGAGCGTCATCCCCGCCGGCACGTACCGCGGGATCGACACAGACACGACGACCCCGGCGGTCATGGCGATCCTCGTGACGCACGATGGCGTCGCCGAGGACGTCATCTACAACTTCACGAAGAACCTCTATACGAATATAGCTGACGTTCAGGGCGCACATGCCATGGCCCGCAACATCAAGCTCGAGACGGCGCTCGACGGTCTTACCGCCCCGTTGCACCCCGGCGCGGCGAAGTACTTTAAAGAGGCAGGGCTGAAGGTGGAATAACCTGGAATAACTAACCGCCTCGCAGGCACAGGAACATATCGCGGGCTCGTCCGAACAGGGACGGGCCCGCGGTTTTGATCCTGCGGCTTTGGGGAGCGTTTCCTTATCTGTCCGCTATGAGGTTTTGTATTACGGCGGACAGCCCGCCGATGGTGGTAAACCCCGGGCTGGTAATGTTCTCGTCCGGTATTTCGACGTCGTACTTCCTCTCCAGAGTCACGATGAACTTGAACATGCCCACTGAGTCGATCGCCCCGGTCCTCGAATAGTCGAAGTCATCCGCCAGAGTCACCCCCTGCGGCAGTTTGCCGTTCTTTTCGATGTACCCTTTGATGAAATCGCGTATATCATCCATTTCCCGCATCTCCTCGATTATAAACTCAAAAAAAACTCGAACGCTTCCGATCGCGTCATTTCGCGGCGGCAGCGCCTTGCAGGTGGTTTTTGACGTAGTCGAAGTAGATCTTGAAGGCGGCGGCGCCGTATCCCCTGTGGTTGACGTGCCGCGTGTCGAAGTAAATGTTCTTGGTCTTTTGGTACAGTGCCAGCGTCTCCGTGAGATCCACGGCATCCAGTCCGAGCTCTCTTAAATAACCCGAAAGGTAACCGAACGCCCTCCTGTCATTTTCGGTGATCGAATACCTCCGCCGCATGAAGAAAATGGCCATATCCCCGTTTTTGATGCCGCTCGTTTTGAATCTAGGGATGACTCCTTTCTCCATAATATCGTCGTCCGTGGTGCTTCGCGCGCAAAGACCGTCGTTGACGACCCTGAACTTCTGCCTCCCCGGCTCGCCGGACGAGTAGTCATTCAAACGGGCCTGCAGTGCCCCCGCGACGGTGCCGCCATCGTCCGCGCCCATGCCGAAAGCTATGCCGCCGCCGAAGATAAATACGGATCTGTCGAATTTTTGCGGACACCCCGGCGTGAATCTGCGGCCCGACGTTATATTGACGTGCTTCGACTTGACGTCTTTTTGCGTTATGGTGCCGTCGGGCATGATTAGCTTCCTCTCGGCGAACACGTCGTTCAGGTATTCGCGCGAAAAGCCCGTTGTGTCGTTCATCTGTATCGCGTAGTAAGTGAAGTTGGCATCGACGTTGTCCAGGGGGAACGACTTGGGCATGGCTTTGCGGTTCGCCGGTATGTCCAGCTCATCCGTGCGCGGCCAGAACACAATGCATGAGTTTGCGCCCTCCCGGGCGATGTCCCGCGACAAGCCGGGGTAGAGGAAATACTTGTCGTACACGAGGTTCACCAGGTCCTCGAATCGGATGACCTCTGTCTTTGTGTGCTTCCGGAAAATGCCTTTGATGTTGAAAATTTCCTCCCCAGGCATCGCTATTATCACGTCAGTCTGTTCCACCGCGGGGAGGTCGTCGATTTTGACGAACCTGACGCCGTGCGGGTTGCGGTAACGCGCGCCGTTGGACTCCACGGAGATCAGGTATTTGACGTCGATCCCGCTCTCCGTCAGCTCGCCGACGAGCGACGTGATCTCCTCTTCGCACATGTCAGAGCAGCGGACCGCCGCGCTTTTGCAAGCAGACGCCTTGAAGAACTCGCCGAGAGATCGCCCGCCGTCCCTCAACTTCTCCCATTTGGAGGCCAGTGACGTCCCGCGTTTTTCCGATGAGCCCTCCTCGCGCGTCCTCCGGTCGTCCTCGTCCAGCACGTTTTTCAGGTACTTCGTGAAAACGGCCTTAGCGAAAGCCCCGCACCCCCTATGGTTGACGTGGGTATTGTCCGTGTAGACGTTGCCGTGTGCCGCGGCCTCTTCCAATTCATGCGTGGGGTTTATGTAGTCCACGTCGTTTTTACGGAAAAGTTTGCCAATGTACTCATGAAATTTCCCGCCAACACGCTTTGAAAACAGGAGGTCCCCGCGCATGAACCAGAGCATGATTTTTTTGTCGCTCTCACACTTCTCCATTGCTTTGACGGCGAACGTGTCATCCATGCCCTGGACTCCGATGTAGGCCGTGTTGAACACCTTGTAGCCCCTGTCGGCTCCGTAATAGTCATTGATATATCTTTGCAGTATGCTCGCTATGGTGTATCTGTCGTCAACCCCGCTGGTGAAAGCGATGCATCCTCCATAGACATATATGCCGTAATCGCACCTGTCGGGCTGCCCCACCGTGAATCTGATTTCGTCGGCGACGTTCATATACGCCCCCCTATAATCGTTGAACGCTATGTAGCCGCCCTTATCGGCAGTCGGCGGTATTGCGCTGACCTCGGCCATGTACTCCGGCGAATATTCGGGGATATCGGAGTACATGTCTTGGAAAAACTGCTTGTCTATCAGGTATTCCGAGCTGAAACACTCTCTTTTCAGGTACATCTCGTAGAGCGCTGGGTCTTTGAAATCAATCGGGCTTGGCCACGCTACAGAGCATAGTCTGGCGTTAACCCTCTTCGTTCCAGATGCTAACAGCCTGAACCCCATTTTTATGTTTAATATAAGATTTAACAGTCCCGGAAGCGGTATGACCTCCGCAGGGGTTCTTTTCTCTATGTCCATTTTTTTATGAATATAGTCATCGTTGGAGAGCAGCACTACAAAATCCAAACTCACACCGGGATCGAGGTCCTCGATGAAGATGGCCTCTATCCCGCGTTCGCCGGATAGGCCGGCGTCGTCAAAATGCTTTGTGATGACGCACCTGACCGCGATATCGTTCTGAGCCAGCTCATCCAGCAATAAGACGGCTTCCTCTGGATTTGCCCCCGGTTCATATATCGCTATCGAGTTAGGGCCTCCCCACAGGAACACGTCCGTCACGGAGACGCCGCATTCCTTCATGAACGCCCAAATATCCGCAAGGTCCTTATTCTTTTTCGATAGGGCTTCCAACGCTTCCTGTGGATTCATATGAACAACCGCCTATCTCAAAATATGAAGATTATTTTTTATTATCTCACATTTTCTTAGTTTTGCGTCGTTTTTCGCCAGCGCTCGCACCTACCAGTCAAAACTGGATTCCCAACCTCCGCTGACCCTATCACGTTTCACTGGGTCGCGCCTTGGCGCGCCCTGACATTTCTTCGTCCTGGGTAGGAGGGAAAACACGGGCAGATGTTTTGCTTTATTGCCGCCTCATTTTACGTGGGCTGATTGGAGGTGACGACTTGCCCGTGCTTTCCTCCAGTATTTGCCTGTTGGAAACGGCGCCTTGGGGTTACGCAGCCAGTCTTATCTGTTCCTGCCTTCGCCCTCTCCCAATACCAGTTCCGCCTCATATGCCTTCCCTGTTTTGAGTATCTGATAAATTTAGATACTCTCTTGACTAAGAGTCCGTCTAATATCTTTTTAACAGCAAAGACACAAACGCCAGTTTAACCATATTCAGTGATGTTTCAATGAGACGTTCGGGTCGTCAACACTTAATCTCTTCTTGCTGCATCTTCTCTCACCTCGTGGTTAATGTTACCACTTCCCTACCTAACTGAAACAATTTGATAGTCATATATAAAAAAAGCTGCTTAATCATCGGCGGCAATCCGCACTTTGACAACTGAATTCAGCGACCGATGATATAATTGGCCCGATGGGGCTTTTCCGGCGAAGCAGGAGCCGGTGAGTGCAGGTCTTGACCTCTGAGGGAGGTGACGCGGATGCCTAACGGCGGAAACGGCCTTCCAGGCAATAAGAAAGAGGAGCAAGGCACACTCTCCAAAGTTGTA